>DATDFN010000131.1:0-41108 GCA_036522615.1 Binatia bacterium
CCGAGGCGGAACGCGTCGCCGAGATACCACAAGCGCTCCGCGTTCGGCACGCGCAGCTTGTCGCGCACGAGCTTCAAATTTTCCTCGCGGTCGCCCGTGCCTTGAATCTTCTCCTCGAAGCCGTAGGAGCCGATCTCCAGCGAGCGCATACCCTTCTGCAGCGATTCCTTGAACGTGCGTCCGATCGCCATGACTTCCCCGACCGATTTCATCTGCGGGGTGAGAATATCTTTCGCCTGGGGGAATTTTTCGAAGGTGAAGCGCGGAATCTTCGTGACGACGTAGTCGATCGTCGGCTCGAAGCAGGCGGGCGTCTCGCGCGTGATGTCGTTGCGGATCTCGTCCAGCGTGTAGCCGACGGCGAGCTTCGCGGCGATCTTGGCGATCGGGAATCCGGTCGCCTTGCTCGCGAGCGCCGAGCTGCGCGACACGCGCGGGTTCATCTCGATCACGACCATGCGGCCGTCGGCGGGATTGACGCCGAACTGGATGTTCGAGCCGCCGGTGTCGACGCCGATCTCGCGGATGACGCGGATCGCCGCGTCGCGCATGATCTGGTATTCCTTGTCCGTCAGCGTCTGCGCCGGCGCGATCGTGATCGAGTCGCCGGTGTGCACGCCCAGCGGATCGAAATTCTCGATCGAGCAGACGATCACGACGTTGTCGCGATGGTCGCGCATGACTTCCAGCTCGAACTCTTTCCACCCGAGCACGGACTCTTCGATCAAAATTTCGTGCACCGGCGAGATATCGAGGCCGCGCTGCACGACCTCCTTGAAGTCTTCCGGCCCGTACGCGATGTTGCCGCCGCTGCCGCCGAGCGTGCGCGACGGACGGATGATGACGGGAAACTTGAGCCGCTTTTGAATCCGGTTGGCGTCGCCCATGCCGCGCGCGTAGCCGCTCCGCGGCAGATCGAGGCCCGCCCGGGTCATCGCTTCCTTGAAAAGGTCGCGGTCCTCCGCCTTCTTGATCGCTGCCAGATTCGCGCCGATCATCTCGACACCGTTGCGCTCGAGGATTCCCTGCTCGGCGAGATCGATGGCGATATTGAGCGCGGTCTGCCCGCCGATCGTCGGCAGGAGCGCGTCGGGGCGCTCTTTCTGGATGATCTTCTCGACCACCTCGACGGTGATAGGCTCGATGTACGTCCGGTCGGCGAAGCCGGGATCGGTCATGATCGTCGCCGGGTTCGAATTGACGAGGATGATCCGGTAGCCCTCTTCCTTGAGCGCCTTGCAGGCCTGTGTGCCGGAGTAATCGAACTCGCACGCCTGGCCGATCACGATCGGGCCGGAGCCGATGAGTAAAATCGATTTGATGTCGGTGCGCTTGGGCATTACCGGCTTTGCTTCTCCATCATGTCGACGAAGCGCTTGAAGAGATAGCTCGCGTCGTGCGGGCCGGGCGAAGATTCGGGATGATACTGGACGGAGAAGATCGGCATCTCCTTGTGCGCCAATCCTTCCACGGTGTTGTCGTTGAGATTCACGTGCGTCACGACCGCGGCGCCCTTGAGCGAGTCCGCATCGACGGCGAAGCCGTGGTTCTGCGCCGTGATCTCGACTTTCTTCGTCGTCAGATCCATCACCGGCTGGTTGCCGCCGTGATGGCCGAACTTGAGCTTGTAGGTTTGGCCGCCGAGCGCGAGTCCGAGAATCTGGTGCCCGAGACAGATGCCGAAGATCGGCTTCTTGCCGAGGAGCTTTTGCACGTTCTCTTTCGCGTAAGGCACGGCGTCGGGATCGCCGGGCCCGTTCGAGAGAAAAATGCCGTCGGGATTGAGCGCGAGAATCTCTTCGGCCGGGGTTGCGGCGGGAACGACTTTGACGCGGCAGCCGGAGTCGGCGAGACCGCGGAGGATATTGCGCTTGATGCCGAAGTCGTAGGCCACGACGAAGAATCCCGGCCGGTCGAGGCTCGGAGTTTTCGGCTTGCGGTTTTTCTGCGGCTGTTCCGATTCCTCCCGCTTACGATATCCCGCGCCGAGCTCCCAGCGTCCTTCGCTCCAGTCGTAAGCCTCGCGGCAGCTGACTTCTTTGACGAGGTCGCGGCCGACGAGACCCGGCGACGTCTTCGCCTTCGCGATCAGCTCTTCGGGGCTGTCGCTCCGCGTCGAGATGATCGCTTCCTGCGAGCCCTGGTCGCGCAAGCGCCGCACGAGCGCGCGCGTGTCGATGCCTTCGATGCCGACGATGCCGTGCTCGCGCATGTAGTCGCCGAGCGTCCGCGTCGCGCGCCAGTTGCTCGGCTTCGCGCAGTACTCCTTGACGATGAAGCCCTTCACGAACGGCTTCTGCGATTCGACGTCCTCGGGATTGACGCCGACGTTGCCGATCTCGGGATAGGTCATCGCGACGAGCTGCCCTTCGTAGGAGGGATCGGTCAGGATTTCCTGATAGCCGGTCATGCTGGTATTGAAGACCACTTCGCCGACCGCTTCGCCTTCGGCGCCGAAGCCGCGCCCGATGTAGTACGTGCCGTCGGCTAACGCGAGAATCGCTTTCATGGTGTTCCGTCCGTCGCCCCGTGAGCCTCCGAGCGGGCCTCCGGCCGCTGAACGCCGTCGCTGCCGCCGAGGATCGCATAGATCACGACCTTGTCCTTCTCATCCTGCTCCACTTCGCGGAGCTTGACGCGCACGCGCTCTTTTTCCGAGCTGGGAATGTGCTTGCCCACATAGTTTGGCTTCACCGGAACCTCGCGGTGGCCGCGATCGATCAGCACGGCGAGCCGCACCGAGCGCGGCCGGCCGGCTTTAAAGATAATGCTGAGCGCGCTCTTGACGGTCTTGCCGGTGTAAATGACGTCGTCCACGATGACCACGGGACGATCCTTCAAACTCAGCGGCTCCACCGCGGCGTCGTCGCCCGAAGACCGGTGGATGCCTTCGTTCGCGCCGAAAATCTCGATTTCGGCGGCTTCGATTTTTCGTCCGTGGCTCTTTTCGATCTCCGCGGCGATGCGCCGCGCGAGCACGGCTCCTTTCGTCTTGATGCCGAGGAGAGCCAGCCGCTCATCCCCTTCGCTTTCTGTGAAAATCTGCTCTGCGATTTGCCCGACCGCTCTCTGAATCTCTTCCTCTCCCATGATGCTGCGCTGCGGGCCGCCCTTATAAGGCTCGTAGTCGAGCTCTTCGGCCTGCTTGATCGAATCGAAGATTGCGAGCTCGCCGCGAGTGAACCATTCCATGATGGTATCGCCGAGCGATGCGTCGCAGGCGCAGTATCGTCGCGAAACCGTATGGCCGACGAACTCCACCTTGCGTTGGTGATTGCAATAGAAACACCGCAGAATCAGCGCCCCGCCGGGGCCGGCGGATAGCAGCTCGAAGCGGGGATCGGTGGATTGAATCTCCGTGCGCGTGATGCAGTTGGGATTCGCGCATTCCGGTCCGAGGCGCTCGGGGCTGCGGTAGAGCACCGCCTTTTTGTGAGCGCGCGCTTTTGCCCCGGAGCCCGCGAGCAGGAAGTGCAGCAGCGCCATGCGCACGGGCACGCCGTAAGCGGCCTGCTTGAAATAGATTCCGCGGCGGTCTTTGTCGATCGCCGGCGAAAGCTCGTCGACGCGCGGCAATGGATGCATGACGACGGTGTCTTTGAAGCGCCGCTCCTTGAGAAAGCTCTCGCCCAGGCTCGGGTACTGCCCGCCGGCGTCTTTTTTGATCCGCTCCTTTTGCTTGCGCGTCACGTAGAAGGCGTCGAATTTAAGACCCTGCGCCAGGCCTTCGATGCGGCCCTGCAGGTCGCGGTCGACCTGCGTGAAGAGCGCGAGTTGGTGCGGGTGATTCGGCGTGAGATAGACGGCGTCGGTCTCGGCGACCGCGGCCTGAAGATCGTTCGACGCGACCGGGGTAAGATTGTAGCGATATTCGCGCTCGAGTTTTTCGATCACATATTGCGGCAGCTCCATGCCGTTCGCGGCGAGCGTCACGACGTTGACGCCGAAGCGCGCGAGCGCGTAGACGAGCGAATGAATGGTCCGGCCATGCTTCAAGTCGCCGCAGATCACGACCGTCAAGCCTTTAAGACTGCCCTTCTCCTTTTTCAGCGTGTAAAGATCGCACAGCGTCTGCGTCGGGTGCTCGTGGCTGCCGTCGCCCGCGTTGATCACCGGCACGTCGGCGTATTCCGCCATCGCCTGCGCCGCGCCGTCCCAGTAATGCCGCACCACCATGACGTCGGCGTAGCTGGAGACGACGCGCGCCGTGTCGGCGATCGTCTCGCCCTTGGCGGCGGAGGAGCTTTTCATATCGGGACAGCTGATAACGGAGCCGCCCAGACGCTGCATCGACGATTCGAAGGAGAGCCGCGTGCGCGTGCTCGCCTCGTAGAACAGCGTCGCCATGATCTTGCCCGCGAGCGCGCCGGCCTTCGCGCCGCGGCGCTCGGGCAGCATCTCGTCCGCGAGCGCGAAGATATCCTCGATCTCGCGGTCGCTCAGATCTTCGATCGATATGAGATCGCGCTTGCCGTTCATGACTACTTTTTCGCCGTCACCGTGACGAGATCGGCGCCGTCGGATTCCTGGAGCCGGACGTTGACGCGCTCGGACTCGCCGACTTTGACGTTCTTTCCGACGATGTCGGCGCGGATCGGCAGCTCCCGGTCGCCGCGATCGACCAGCGTCGCGACGAGGATCTTTTGCGGCTTGCCGATGTGGCCGAGCATCTCCAGAGCCGCGCGAATCGTCCGGCCGGTGTTGATCACGTCGTCCACCAGCACGACGGCGCGATCGTCGATCGACACCGGCACTTCCATCCGCGGCGGCTCGTCCGCTGACGAGCGTCCGATGTCGTCGCGGTACGGCGTAACGTCCACGACGCCGAGCGAAGGCGCGCTGCCCGCAATGCTCTCGATCTTCCGGCCGATCCGCCGCGCCAGATGCGCGCCGCGCGAACGGATGCCGATCAATGCCATTCCGTCCGCGCCGCCGTTCTTTTCTATAATTTCATGCGCCATCCGGCTGATCATGCGCCCGAGTTCCTCTTCTTCGAGGATGACGCGCCTTTCCGCTTCCATAAAATAAAAAGACCTCGGCGGGTTACCGCGGAGGTCTTCGAGCGTCTTTGATGTTGTAAACCGACTTCGTCATCGAAACCTTTTCCAATCTCACTGGATTGGCTTAAAAGGCTGAATTTTTTATATGCCGCGGTTTGGGCGAAGTCAAGGATTTCTTTGTGGTCGCATCCACATCGATTGTAATAATTTCGGCGGCGATCGACTTTCCCTCGATTTTCAACCGAGCGACGGCGATCGGCAGCTTGAATCGGCGCGGCCCTGCGCTGCCGGGATTGAGATACATGACGCCGTTCCTCTCGGCGACCGAAGGCATATGGGAATGGCCGCTGACAACGACGCGAAAACCCGCGACCGATGGGTTGAAGTCTAAGTCATGAACATTGTGAATCATGTAAATATCGACGCTCTCGACGTTCAACGTAGCCGTCTCGGCGATGCCGCGGGCCCAGGCGGCACGGTCGTTGTTGCCTTTGATCGCGGCGACATCGGCGATCAAGCGGAGCCGTTCGAGAACCTCCGGCGCGCCGATGTCGCCGGCGTGCAGAATGAGATCGGACCCCCGAAGCGCCTCCAGCGCCTCGGGGCGGAGAAGGCCGTGCGTGTCGGAGATGACGCCGATGGTTTTCATCGCGGTTCGTTCATTACGTTATGAGAATACATTCGCCTTGACAATCGCGGGAGGGGCTGGGCTATACATCTTAGGTAAAGCCTGCCACCTGAGTGTAAAGTTTTTGGAGTGATTGGAGGATTTATGGCCGGAATCGTCGACGCCGACACGCACGTTTCAGAGTCCACGCACATGTGGGAGCTATTCGACCGCGAGATGTATCCGCGGCGTCCCGTAGTCGTCAAGGCCCCCGAGGATACGCTTTACGGCGCACGCAACGCGTTCTGGCTGATCGACGGCGACATCGTCCCGCGCCCCGTCGGACGGCGCAGCTACCGGCTGATCACGCCCTCGGCGACCAAGCTCGAGCAGACCCGCGGCGACATTCAGCTCGCCTGCCGCGAGCTGACGGATGTTCCCGCGCGGCTTCGAGATATGGATAAGCTCGGCGTCGATATACAGGTGATCTACCCGACGCTGTTTCTCGTCTATCTTACCGACGATCCGGTCCTCGACACGGCGCTATCCCGTGCCTACAACCGCTATCTGGCCGACGCGTGCGCGAAGAGCAACGGACGGCTCCGCTGGGTGATCGTCCCCCCGCTGCGCTCGATCGAAGAGTCGGTCAAAGAGCTGCACTGGGGGAAGGAGCATGGCGCGGTGGGAGTCTTCTTTCGCGGCCTCGAGGGCGACAAGACGCTCGACAATCCTTGTTTTTTCCCGGTCTATCAGACGGCGAACGATCTTGGCCTACCCATCTGCATCCATACCGGCATCGGCAACGCCGATCTGCTCGACCTGATCGATGTCGAGCGCAACCACAGCTTTCTCGCCAGTCGTGTGCTGCCGCTGGTGGCGTTCCGCGACCTCGTCGCGAACAAAATTCCCGAGATGTTCCCCAAGCTGCGCATCGGCTTTATCGAAGCCTCGGCGGGTTGGGTGCCCTTCCTCGTGCATATCCTGCGCCGATTGATCAAAGAGAAGTGGAAGTATTATTCGAGCAGCGCGGATCTTTTCGAGGATTACCGTCTCTTCGTCGCCTGCGAGGCGGACGAGGACGTGCCGTATCTCGCGCGCTACACGGGGGATGGCCATTTGCTCATCGGAAGCGACTACGGCCACAACGACCCCTCGGCTGAGCGGCAGCTCGCGGCCACAATGCGGGCGCGCGAAGATACGCCGGCCGCATTGACGGAGAAGATCCTCGGAGACAATGCGCGGCGGTTTTACGGCGTCTAAGGTTTTCGGATCGCCTCTCGGGTTCTTTCCCGGAGGCGTTCAGGTAATTAACCGATTGTCGGGATGCTCTCTGTCGGTTTATTTTTAGTCGAAATTAGCCGCCGGAGTGAACCAATGGATGTCGAAGTTCATCTACAACCCGAATGGCGCAGTCGACTGCTGGATTTCGTTCCAGGCAAATCGAAGGTCCACGCAGCGCTTGAAAACGCGGTCGAGCTGATCGGCGGCAGCCAGGCCGTCGACGAATTCGTCGTTACCTGCGACGAAACGGAGCTGCCGGTCCTGCGCGAAGCCGCCCGCGAGCACTGCCCGGTAGCGGTGGAGTTCATCGACTTCGCCCTGCAGCGCTCGCGTCTCTACCGGTCGGCGAGGTCCTGATGGAGCTTCGGCGACATCCTCTCATGACCTATCGCGGCGCGCCGAGCTGGCCTCCGGTGTGGGGCTCGGCGGTAAAGTCCGCGGATCGGGCGAACGGCGAGATCGGCATTCTCGTCGCGATAGAACCGTCCAGAGTCGAGCCCGGCAATCGCTATTTCATTACCGTCAAGCACAATGGATCGTCTTACACGGGCTGTCTGCTCGTCGACGACGGCCGCTTCGGCGAAAAAGTCTCCCGGCTGCTGCAACGTCATCTCCGCTGTCCCCTCGAGGTGATCGGCGGCATCGACGTCCGCGATCGCCTCGACTAGACCGCTTTCCGTTTCTATCCGAATAGAATCAGAATCCAGACGATCACCGCCAGCGCAATCGCGCAGAACACACTGGCGGAGCCCAGGTCCTTCGCCCGGCCGGCGAGCTCGTGGCGTTCGGGGCCGATTCGGTCGATGGCGGATTCGATGGCGGTATTGATCAACTCGACGATGATCACGATCAGCCAGCTTCCCAAGAGCAGCGCGCGCTCGACTCCGTCTTTTCCCAGCCACAGCGCCGCCGGCGCGAGCACGATCAAAACGGCGGCTTCCTGCCGAAACGCCTGTTCGTGGCGCCACGCCATGCGCAAACCGGAAAGAGAATAGCGCGTCGCCCACCAGAGCCGCGACAAATTTCGGTTGAACCAATTCACGTCGTACCTAGAGCAGCGCGATTTACGCGCATCCGTTAATCGGAGTCAAGTAACTTCCTCAGTTGACCGAGTACGTTCATACGTTATGGATGAGAAGTATGGCAGTGCACCAACGAAAGGATGAAAGAATGGCTTTAAAAAGACTGCAAACGATTTTTCTGATTTCATCGGCGATCGCGATTGCGGCGTTTCCCGTATGCGCACAAACGCGCACCGATCGCGCCCAAACCGGAAGCAGCGCTGCGCAATCGCCCGCCGGCGGCGATGCGGCGATGACAGGAAAGAGCCCGGCAGGCAGAACGCAGACCAGTCCGGTCACGCCGCAGAGCTCCGCGGGCATGGCCGCCAGCAGCGAAGAGATTCAGAAACTCCAGCAGGCCTTGAAAGACCGCGGCCAGGATCCGGGCACCGTCAACGGCGTCATGACGCCGCAGACGCAGGAGGCGCTGCGCTCCTTCCAAGCGCAGCAGGGTCTCGACGCCACCGGCACGCTCGACGCGCAGAGCCGAACAGCGCTCGGCTTGGGGCTTAGTACCGGAACCGCTCCCGCGACAGGCGGAACGGGCGCAGGCAATTCGACCGGCACGGGCCTCGGAACGCCGATCGATCCGACGCTGACGCCTGGTCAGGAGGCCGTGCCCGGCTCTACCTCGCGCGGCACTTCGGCGCCGGTGCCCTCGACCGGGATCGGCGGTTCGAGCCCACGTACCGGTAGCAGCGGACTCGGTGGAAGCGGCGGCACGAGCGGCACCGGAACCGCAGGTGGAGTCGGCGGCGCCGGCGGCGCAGGTGGCGGCAAATAATCCTAAACAAGCATTCGGCCCACCCCCCGGAAACGGGCGTAAGAGACTGCTCGCGCAATGCGAGAAGGTTTATGAGCTGATAGTCTCTTTCGCCCGTTTCGATTTTTAAATTGTACGGAGATTAATCGTGCTCGGCGGCTTGGATTTGTCCGAGCTTGCTGAGCACGGCGCCCAGCGGGCCGATGTCGGCGGGCATGCCGGCGGTGAACGCGATCGTCAGCCCCGAGTAGGGCGAGACGCGCGGGCCGGGGGTAAGGATGCCGGCGAGATTCAATGGATCGGCGGCGGAAACGAGAATCGTCTCCGATTTTTTTTCGCGGCGGATCGCGCGCAGGAATTCGACGGCTTCCGGCAGCGCGAACTGCTGGCCGACAAAACCGTTGACGAACCGGCCGCCGCGGATTTCACCGCGGGCTTCGAGCCGCCGGCAGACGTCGAGCACGCTGCGCCACGATGGCGCGGCGCTCTCGCGCGCGAGCAGTTCGCGCAAGACGACGCCGTAGCGGCGCAGCAGCTGCCGCGTGATGAATTCCGCGGATTCCTCCGCCGCCGCGGCATGCGTCCGCCATAGCGACCAGCGGCCGACCGGCATTAAGCGGTCCGGAGCGCGGCCGCCGGAAACAATGCGTAATCGCCGCCGCGACTGCCGCTTATTCTCCGGCAGGAGCAGCGTTCTTAATCCGGCGATGCCGTCGCCGGTGACGAGACCCGCGGCGACGAGTTCCCACAGCGCCGCCTCGGCGCCGGCCTTGAGAAGGCCCGCCCCGCGAGCCACGTCGGCTAAAAACGACGCGCCGTGCTTTTCCAAATATTCCAGCGCGGCGCGCGCCGAGCCCGACAGCCGCGCACTTCCGTTGTGTGCGGGCAGGAAGTGATGCAAATCATCGCGCAGGACGAACGAGATCGGCGCCGCGCGCCCCGGCGACTGCCGGCGGCGCTTTCTTCGGGCGGGCACGGTCTCGCTGTCGTCTTCTTTCACGTTCGGGCGCAGTCTGCCCCAGCTCACCACGCCCCCGAGACACAATTCCTCCAGCGCGCGCGGATCGTAATTCGCCACGCGTGCGGGGAGAACGTGCTGCTCCCATGCCGGCGCGGGCAGCTCGAGTCCCTGCAATTGTCCGACGATTTCCTCCACGCCGGCTCGTCCATGGAGTTGCGTGCCCGGCGCGATGTGCTGCCAGGCGAAGAGAAAGCGCATGAAGTCCGCCGCCGTGACCGGCTCGATCTCTCGCCTGAGCTCGCCCAGCGTTAGCCGATGGATGCGCGCGAGCAATACCCGCTCGCACCATTCTGTCTCGCCCGCGGACCCGGTAAATTCCCCGCGCAGCACCACGCCCGAAACTTCCAGCGCAATGAGCGCCTGCCCGACAAGATTTCTCGGCAAGCCGAGCATGGCCGCGAGCGCGGTGGCCGTCGTCGGTCCGGTAATTTCAAGCCAGCCCTGAACAACTTTTCGCGCCGCGTATTCTCGATCCAACGATTCGCCAGCAGGTCCGGAGAGAGGCGGGGCCATCAGCACATCCGGGAAGAGCGCCTGCACCAGCGCGACGCGCTCGGCGGCGATGAAGGCGCGGCGCTCGACGCCGTCCGACGTCCACGACGCGACCGCGGCCCTGCTCGCCGCGATAAGCTTCTCCGCCCAATCGGTCCACTCCGTTGCGCGCTCGACCGGCAGGATGCCGACGGAAAGCAAAAGATCGTGCAGTTCCTCGGGGTCGCGGAGATCCGGGCGCACGGAATCCCGCACCTGCTCGATCGCCGCCGCGCTGAGCGCGCCGATGCCGCGCGCGAGATCGGGATCCGTGCGGCGGAGCGACACGGCCCGGGCGCGGCGCTCTTCCAGCGGCGCGTCGTCCAAGAACGCATAAGGATTCGCGTTCAGAATCTCGTGGGCCATCGGCGACGGCGCGGGGGTATCGACCGAGATCGTCTTCAAGCTGCCGGCTTCAAGCGCCGCGACGATTTCTTTCAGTCCATCCACGTCGAGCGCCTCGTGCAGGCAATCGTAAATCGTCGTTTCGACGAGCGGATGGTCGGGCGGCTCGATGGGACCGGTGCGGTTGTCGCCGCACATGAGCTGCTCGGGGAAAACCGCGCCGAGCAGATCTTCGGCGCGCATGCGCTGCAGCGCGACCGGGACTTTTTTTCCGCCGGCGAAGCGGAGCAGCGCCAGTGAGCGCGCCGCATTCCAGCGCCAGCGGTTGTCGAACATCGGCGACGCCAGCGCCGCCTGAATCAGCTCGGGCTCGAGCGTCGCCGTCCGGACCATCGAGAAAACATCCGCGAGAGCGAACGAATGCTGCTCGCCGAGCGACAGAACCATGCCGTCGTCGGTCGCCGCCGCCTGCAGCTCGCGGTCGAAATTCAGGCAGAAGCGCTTCCGGAGCGCAAGCCCCCACGCGCGGTTGATGCGCCCGCCGAACGGCGCATGGATGACGAGCTGCATGCCGCCGGCCTCATCGAAGAAGCGCTCGGCGACGACACATCGATCCGTCGGCACGCAGCCGAGCAGCGCGCTCGTCTCCTCGACGTAGGCGATCATCTGCGCGGCCGCGGCTGCCGGGACGCCCGTCTCGCCAACGAGCCAATCGATCGCCGCTTGTTTATCCAGGGCCCGGCGGAGAATCTCTTCTCTCAAGTCCGATACGGCGGCGGAGAGCTCGCGGCTGCGACCGGGCGATTCGCCGAGCCAGAAAGGAATCGACGGCGGCAACCCATGCGCGTCCTCGACCCAGACCTTGCCCGCGGCGACGCGCTTGATGCGCCACGAATTATTGCCGAGGAGAAAAATGTCGCCCGCCAGGCTCTCGATCGCGAAGTCTTCGTTTACCTTGCCGACGAAGGTCTCGTTGCCGGCCATGATCACATCGTAATCCGCCGTCTCGGGGATCGCTCCGCCGTTGGTGATCGCGGCGATGCGCGCGCCGCGCCGCGCCCGCAGCCGGCGGTGAACCTGATCGCGATGAATGTACGCCTGCCGCCGCCCTCGCCTTCCCGCGATCCCCTCGGCGAGCGTCTCCAGCACTTGATCGAACTCGCGCCGAGGGAGGTCGCGGTATGGATATGCCCGGCGCATCAGCGCGAACAACTCGTCTTCGCCGATCGACTTACTTGAGCCGCTCTCTTCCTTCGCTCCCGGCTTGGGCGACGGCGCGACGCTGGCAACGGTCGCGACCATCTGCTGCGCGAGGATATCGAGCGGCTTCTCGGGAATCGTGACGCGGTCGAGCGCGCCGGCCCGAACCGCGCGCACGGCGGCCGCAGACTGCATGAGATCGTCGCGCGTGAGCGGGTAGAAAATTCCCTTCGGTACCGCGCCGAGCCAGTGGCCGGAGCGGCCGATGCGCTGGAGGAGCGAGGCCAGGTTCCGCGGCGCGCCGATATGACAGACGAGCTCGACGTGTCCGATGTCGATGCCCAATTCGAGCGACGCGCTGGCAACGACGACCGGAAGCTTCCCGCTCTTGAGGCCTTCCTCGACCTCCAGGCGGCGCTTGCGCGAGAGGCTCCCGTGATGCGCGCCGACCTTGCCCTCCCCGAGCCGTGCAGTCAACTGATGCGCGACGCGCTCGACGAGCCTGCGCGTGTGAACGAAAACGAGCGTCGTCCGGTGCGCCTTCACCTGCTCGACGATGCGGTTGTAAACCTCGGCCCAAACCTCCTGGCTCGTGATCGGCCCCAGCTCCTGCTCGGGCACGTCGATCGAGAGATCGAGCGCGCGCCGATGCCCGACGTCCACGATCGCGCAGTCCGGCGCGCCCGCCGCATCGATATGCCCCGTGCCTACGAGCAATCGCGCAATCTCGTCGATCGGCTTCTGCGTCGCGGATAGGCCGATCCGCTGGAGCGGCCTTTCCGCCAGCGCGTCGAGCCGCTCGAGCGAGAGCGCGAGATGCGAGCCGCGCTTGTCGCCCGCGAGCGCGTGGATCTCATCCACGATCGCGGTCTCGGCGCCGCTGAGAATTTTCCTGCCGTTCTCCGACGTGAGCAGGATGTAAAGCGACTCCGGCGTCGTAATAAGGATGTGCGGCGGCCGGCGGATCATCGCCTGCCGCTCGGCAGCGGGCGTATCGCCCGAGCGCACGGCGATGCGAATCTCCGGGAGTTGCAGGAAAAGACCTTCCGCTTCGGCAATCTTCATGATGCCGCCGAGCGGGACACGCAGATTCTTCTCGATGTCGTTGCCCAGCGCCTTCAGCGGCGAGACGTAGACGACGCTCGTCCGGTCCTCGAGACTGCCCCCAAGCCCGCGCTCAACCAGCCGGTTGATCGACCAGAGAAACGCGGCGAGCGTTTTTCCGGAGCCGGTGGGCGCGGCGATCAGCGTCGCGCGCCCTCCGGCGATATGCGCCCAGCCAGCTTGCTGCGCCGCGGTGGGACCGCTCGTAAAGTTTTCGGCAAACCAGCGCCGTACCAAAAGATGAAAAGGAATTTCAGTCATGAAAATGGATTTAAAAACCAGTCATGCCATTCTAAAGGCCGGAGCATGAGGAGGCAAGCTTAATCATCCGCTTCACGCCGCGCTCTCGATAACTCTGTAAGATTGCGGCCACGGCATTTATTAACGCGTTTGGGGCGTTTACCCACATTGATGGAACCGGCCCGACCCGGCAAAAATATTTTGAAGGGAGGTGCACGGTATGGACGGGAAAAAATTATTGGCGACGACGCTGGTGCTGGCCACGATGGCTCTTGCGGGCTGCAGCGCGTCGGGCTCGGCTTCGGGCTCCGGCAGTGGCTCGGCTTCCGGCTCGGTCTCGGATCGGGATCGCGGCGGAGGTTCCGGCAGCCTGTCCGGCTCGGGCTCCGGCAGCGGCTCATCTTCCGGCTCGGTTTCGGGCTCGGGCGGTAGCGCGTCGGGCAGCACGTCAGGCTCCGGCGCCGGAAGCGCGGCGGGCTCAGGCACGATCCGCTAACGACCCCGCGCTGAGGCCAGCGCGGGCGCGCGCGAGACCTCTCGAACGGCAGCGGGCGGAGACGGTTCGCAGAAGCGATTCGTCTCCGCCCGCTTGTGTTGATGTTTATGGCTTGAAGCGCGCGCCGTTCAGTAAATGATCTCGCCCAGCCGCTCCCACCTGACCCACCGGTCGCCGCCGTCCCAGGACCAATAGATGAGAAAAGCCTTGCCTTTCACATCGTCGAGATCGACATAGCCCCAGAATCTGCTGTCGTAGCTCTTGTCGCGGTTGTCGCCCATAACGAAAATATGATGCTCAGGCACGGTTTTGGGGCCGTAATCGTCTTTGATCTGAATGCCGCCGCCTCCGTCGTCGCCTTCGAAGTACGCGTGCGGATCCTCGATCGGTTTTCCGTTGATGAATATTTTCTTGTTGCGGATCTCGACTGTGTCGCCGGCGACGCCGATGACACGCTTGATAAAATCCTTCGTCCGGTCCTCGGGGAAAATAAAAACCACGACGTCGCCGCGCTTCGGCGTCGTGAACTGCGCGGCGTAATGGCCCCAGCCGGGAATGCGAATGCCGTAGGAAAGCTTGTTGACGAGGATATGGTCGCCGATCTGGAGCGTCGGGATCATCGATCCTGAAGGAATTTTGAATGCCTGCACGATGAAGGTGCGAATGAAAAGCGCCAGGAGCAGCGCCATGATGATGGCTTCGGCGTACTCCCGGATGGTCGATTTCGCCTTCTTGTTCTCTACGGCGATGTCTTTTGCCACGTGACTGTCGATTCCCCTTTCGTATTCGGGTTTCATCCGCGAGGCGAGCGAAAACTATGGTGCTAAAAACTCAGAATGCCATGAAGCGCCGCGGATGACAATCCTAACTATCTTTCGCCCGGCTTGAGCGCGGCCAGGAACGCCTCCTGCGGGATCTCTACGCGCCCCACTTGCTTCATGCGCTTCTTACCCTCTTTTTGTTTCTCCAGCAATTTCCGTTTGCGCGTGATGTCGCCGCCGTAGCACTTCGCGGTCACATTTTTCCTCAGCGGCTTCACGCTTTCGCGCGCGATAATGCGGCTTCCGACGGCGGCCTGGATGACGACCTCGAAGAGCTGCCGTGGGATCACCTCCCGAAGACGCTGGACGAGGTCTCGCCCCCGCGGATACGCCTTGTCGCGGTGCGTGATCATCGACATTGCGTCCATGGGGTCGCCGTTGATGCGCACGTCGAGCCGGACGAGATCGCCCGCGCGGTAGCCGGCGACTTCGTAATCCATAGAGGCGTAGCCGCGGCTCAACGATTTGAGACGGTCGTAGAAATCGACGACAATCTCGGTCATCGGCAACTCGTAGGTGAGCATGACGCGATTCGGACCAAGATACCGGATTTCTTTCTGGATCCCGCGCTTCTCCTCGCAAAGACCGAGAACGCCGCCCAAATATTCCTGCGGGAGGTGGATCGTCGCAGTGATTACAGGCTCTTCGATGTGATCGATATCGGATTCCGGCGGGAGCTTGACCGGATTGTCGATCATGAGCACTTCGCCGGACAGCTTCACGACCCGGTAGACGACCGTCGGCGCGGTCGTTATCAGCGTAACGCTGTATTCCCGTTCGAGCCGCTCGCGCACGATGTCGAGATGGAGCAGCCCGAGAAAACCGCAGCGAAAGCCGAAGCCCAGCGCCTGGGAGGTCTCCGGCTCGAACGTAAAAGCGGAATCGTTCAGGCGCAGCTTCTCAAGTGCGTCGCGCAGGGCCTGGTATTGGCCGGAATCGGCCGGGTAAAGACCGCTGAAGACCATCGGCTTCATCGGCTTGAAGCCCGGCAGCGGCTCGGCCGCAGGCCGCGCCGCGTCGGTCACCGTATCGCCGATGCTCGTATCGCGGATCTCTTTGATGCCCGCCATGAGGAAGCCGACGTCGCCGGCTTTGAGCTCGGCGACCTCGAGCGGCGCCGGCGCGAAGACGCCGACGCGCGTGATCTCGAATGATTTTCCCGTCGCCATCATGCGGATCATCATCCCCTTGCGCGCGACGCCGTCCTTCATGCGCATCACGACGACCGCGCCGTGGTAGGGGTCGAACCAGCTGTCGAAGATCAGCCCACGAAGCGGCGCATCGAGATCGCCCTTCGGCGGCGGAAAGTAATTGACGATGCCCTCGAGGATATCCTTCGTGCCGATGCCTTCCTTCGCGCTTGCGAGGATCGCGTGGGAGGCGTCGATACCGATCACGTCCTCGATCTCGTGCTTTACGCGCTCCGGCTCGGCGCTCGGGAGATCGATTTTGTTGATCACCGGCAGGACTTCGAGATTGTTGTCGATCGCAGTCTGCACGTGCGCAACCGTCTGCGCCTCGACGCCCTGCGCCGCATCGACGACGAGCAGCGCGCCGTCGCATGCGGCGAGGCTGCGCGACACTTCGTAAGTAAAGTCGACGTGGCCGGGCGTATCGATGAGATTCAGCGTGTAATCGAGCCCGTCGTCGGCGCGGTAGCTGAGCCGCACCGGGCTCGCCTTGATGGTGATACCGCGCTCGCGCTCGAGCTCCATGCTGTCGAGAAACTGCGCGGTCTTCTCGCGCTCGCTCACCGCGCCGGTGTATTCGAGAAGTCGATCCGCCAGTGTGGACTTGCCGTGGTCGATGTGGGCGATGATGGAAAAGTTCCGGACGCGCTCCGCGCTCATGAAGCCTTGGCTTTCCGGTAATAGGCGATCGTCTCCGCCAGCCCCTGGTCGAGGCTCGTCTTCGGCGCCCAGCCCAAGATTTTTTTCGCGCGTGATGTCTCGAGGACGCTGCGGCGCTGCTCGCCTTCTTTCGCGGCGCCGTGGATCGGCGCGGCTTTCGTGCCGAGGCCGGCGGCGAGCTTCGCGTAAAGCGCGTTCAAATCCGTTTCCACGCCGGTGCCGATATTGATGGCGCCGACGAAGGAGCTATCGAGCGCCAGCATGTTGGCCGCGGCCACGTCGCCCACAAAGACGAAGTCGCGCGTCTGCTTGCCGTCGCCGTTAATCACCGGCGTATTGCCGGAGAGCAACTGGTCGATGAATATCGCGATTACCCCCGCCTCGCCGCGAAAATTTTGTCGGGGACCGTACACGTTGGCGTAACGGAGAGCGACATATGGGATGCCGAACGTCGTGTGATAATAGATGAGGTAGTTCTCGCCCGTCAGCTTACTGACGCCGTACGGGCTCGCGGGCCGAGTCGGGTGCTCCTCGGGCGCGGGAAACTTCTCCTGCTCGCCGTAAATGGCGCCGCCCGAGGAAGAGAAGAGAACCTTTTTCACCCCCGCCGCCCGGCCAGCCTCGAGCAGGTTGAGGAACCCGAGCACATTCACCCTGGCATCGAAGACGGGATCGGCGACCGAGCGGCGAACATCCATCTGCGCCGCGTGGTGGTTCAGCACATCTGGGCGGATCTCACCGATGACACCCTGGAGCTTGGGATCGAGAATGTCCATCGCGTGGAGCGTCGCCTTGGGATTCAAGTTCCGCTTCTCACCGGAGGAGAGATTGTCTACGATGAAGACTTCGTGTCCGCGGGCGATGTAGCCGTCCACAACGTGTGACGCGATGAATCCGGCGCCACCGGTAACGACGATTTTCATGGATTAGCGCCCCAGCCTTTCTCGGAAAAATTCGATCGTTCGCTTCAAGCCCTCGTCGGCATGAACCTGTGGCTCCCATCCGAGGAGCTGCCGCGCCTTGGTGATGTCGGGCTGGCGCACCTGCGGATCGTCCTGCGGCAGCGGCTGATAGACGATCTCGCTTTTCGAGCCGGTGAGCCCGATGATTTTTTTCGCGAATTCGAGCACCGTCATCTCGTGCGGGTTGCCAAGATTCACCGGGAGGTGGTGCTCAACCTCCAGCAGGCGATGAAGACCGCGGACGAGGTCGTCGATGTAGCCGAAGCTCCGCGTCTGCTCCCCTTTGCCGTAGACCGTGATCGGCTCGTTCTTGAGCGCCTGGGTGATGAAATTCGGCACGACGCGGCCGTCTTTCATCCGCATGCGCGGACCGTAGGTGTTGAAGATGCGCACGATGCGCGTGTTCAACTTGTGGGAGCGGTGATACGCCATCGTCATCCCCTCGGCGAACCGTTTCGCTTCGTCGTAGACTCCGCGCGGGCCGATGGGATTGACGTTACCCCAGTAGTCCTCGCGCTGGGGCTTCACCAGCGGGTCGCCGTAAACCTCCGACGTCGAAGCGAGCAGAAAGACAGCGCCTTTGTCCTTGGCGAGGCCGAGCGCGTTGTGCGTCCCCAGCGATCCGACTTTGAGCGTCTGAATCGGCATCTCGAGATAATCCACCGGACTCGCCGGCGACGCGAAATGCAGCACCATGTCGAGCGGGCCGTCGACCTCGATATAGTTGCTGACGTTGTGATCCATGAAGCGGAAACGGGGGTTCGATGAAAACGCGGCCACGTTCTCCCGGTTGCCGGTCGAGCCGTTGTCCATGCAGATGACGTGATCGCCGCGGTTTAGAAAACTCTCGCAAAGGTGCGAACCGATGAAGCCGGCACCGCCGGTGATAAGGGCTCTAGCCATCGCGTCTTCCTATGGAAAAATAGGTGAAGCCCATTTTTCGCAGATCGTCGGGGTCGTAGATGTTTCGCCCGTCGAAAATGACGGGCTGCTTCAAAAGCTGCTTAATCGTGTCAAAGTTCGGCCGGCGGAACTCGTTCCATTCGGTGATGATGAGGAGCGCGTCGGCGCCTTTGAGGGCATCGTAGTTGCGCCGAAAATAACTGATGCGGTCGCCGAAGATTTTCTTCGCCTCGTCCATCGCCTCGGGGTCGTGCGCCTGAACCGCGGCGCCGGCCTCGAGGAGCGATTCGGCGACGACGATCGCCGGCGCGTCGCGCATGTCGTCGGTTCGGGGCTTGAACGCGAGGCCCCACAGCGCGAAGGTTTTGCCCTTGAGACTCTTGCCGAAGTGCCGCGTCACTTTTTCCACCAGAAGTTTTTTCTGGCGTTCGTTGACCTTCTCGACCGCGCGGAGCAGAGGCATTTCGAGCTCGGGCTCGCCCATGGCGATCGCGGCGCGGACGTCCTTGGGAAAACACGAGCCGCCGTAGCCGATTCCGGGAAAGATGAAGTGCGGCCCGATGCGCCGGTCGAGGCCGATTGCGCGGCGCACCTCGTTGACGTCGGCGCCCATCTTTTCGCAGAGGTTCGACACCTCGTTGATGAACGAGATTTTGGTGGCGAGCATCGCGTTCGCCGCGTACTTGCTCATCTCGGCGCTGCGCGCGTCCATGACGAGGATCGGGTTGCCCGTGCGAACGAACGGCTCGTAAAGCTCTTTCAGCTGCTCGAGCGCGGCGTTGTCGTCGCTGCCGAGCACGACGCGGTCGGGCTTCATGAAGTCGTCGACGGCGGCGCCTTCCTTTAAAAACTCGGGATTAGAGACAACCGCGAAAGGATGTTTCGCGAGCGGCGTCATGACTTCCTTGATTTTTTGTGCGGTGCCGACGGGCGACGTGCTCTTGTTGACGACAGTCTTGCGGCCGTTCATCGCCCGGGCAACGCCTTCGGCCGTAGCAAGCACCTGGCGGATATCGGCCCTGCCGTCTTTGCCTTGCGGCGTGCCGACCGCGATGAAGATAACCGCCGCCTGAGTCACCGCCGCGGGGAGATCCGTGGTAAAAGAGAGCCGCTGCTCCTCCAAGTTCCGCTGCACCAGCTCCTCGAGCCCGGGCTCGTAGATCGGCACCTTTCCGGCCGTCAGCGCCGCGACTTTCTCCGCGATGATATCGACGCAGACGACATCGTTACCGGTCGCCGCAAAGCAGGTCCCCGCGACCAACCCCACGTATCCCGTTCCCACCACGGCGATATTCATGCCGCGTCCCTCCCGTCGAGAATTTCCTTAACGGCGTAAATCGGCTTGTCCTGAGACTCGTGATACGTGCGCGCGAGCATCTCCCCGAGAAGCCCCATCGTGACGAACTGAAATCCGATCATAATCAGCAGGATCGAAAGGAGCAGCAGTGGCCGGGCACCAATCGAGACCGCATAGATGAGCTTTTCCAGCGTGAGATAGACGCCGATCATGAACCCCACCCCGCCACAGAGGAGACCGACTAGGCCAAACGCGTGCAGCGGCCGCGTTGCGTAACTCAAAAGAAATTTTACCGTCAGCAAATCGAGCAGTACGCGGAACGTGCGCGCGATGCCGTATTTGGATTCGCCCCAGAGGCGCGGCCGGTGATGGACCTTCATCTCGGCGATCTTGGCGCCGCGCTCGAAGGCGATCGCGGGAATGAACCGGTGCATCTCGCCGTAGAGCCGCATCTCTTTTGCGAGCTCGCCGCGGAGCGCCTTGAGCGTGCAGCCGTAGTCGTGCAACCGTACGCCCGTCATCCAGGAAATGAGCCCGTTGGCCGCGCGCGAGGGGAGCCGCCGCGTGAACAGAGGGTCGCGCCGCGGCGAGCGCCAACCGCAGACGAGATCGTAACCATCGTCTATTTTCCCGAGCATCGCGGGAATATCTTTGGGATCGTTCTGACCGTCGCCGTCCATCGCGACGATCGTATCGCCTTCCGCGTAAGCGAAGCCCGCGGCGACGGCGGCGGTCTGGCCGAAATTGCGCTTGAGGCGGATCGCCTTCAAGCGCGGCTCCTTCTTGTGGAGACTCAGGATGAGCGGATAAGTCCCGTCGATGCTGCCGTCGTCAACCACTACGATCTCGTAATTTTTGCCGACGGGATCGAGCGCGGCGCGAATCTCGTCGACGAGTGGCTCGATGCTCGCTTCCTCGTTGTAAACGGGAATGACGACCGAGAGCTCTACCTTCTGCGATTGCAAAGGCGCGGCTTTCGAGAGGCTTACGGCCACGGGGAAAATACGATTACCGGACGAATCCATCTACCTCTTTGCGTTGCCTTCCCTGGCCTGCTCAAGTGTGGAAATCCGTCAGCGCGACAAAACGGCGGAAGCGCTCTTCGATCTCCTCGAGCGAGAGCGCTTTGAGACGCTCGACGCCGAAATCTTCGACCGTAAAGGACGCGACGACGCTGCCGTAGACGATCGCGCGTCTAAGCCCTCGATCGGCCGGGTCGCCGGAGCGCGCCAGTTGCCCGAACAGGCCGCCCGCGAAGGAATCCCCAGCGCCGGTCGGGTCGAAAACTTCTTCCAGCGGATAGGCCGGCACGGCGAAAATCGAAGAATCCGAAAACTGGAGTACGCCGTATTCGCCGCGCTTGATCAGGACCGTCTTCGGCCCCATCCTGAGGATCGCCCGCGCCGCGCGGACGATATTACTCTCTCCGGAAAGGAGCCGCGCCTCGGAATCGTTCACCACCAGCATCTCGATTTTGCCGAGCACCCGGCGCAGCGCCTCGAGGCTGTTGTTAATCCAGTGGTCCATTGTATCACAAGCGACGAGCCGAAGACACCGGATTTGCCGCAGAACCTCGAGCTGCATGTCGGGATCGATATTGCCCAGAAAGACGTACTCGGCGTCGCGATAGGACTCGGGCAGCTCGGGCACAAAGCCCGAGAGGACGTTCAGATGGAGCTCGATGGTATCGCGCACATTCAGATCTTCATGATAACGGCCGCGCCAGTGAAAGGTGTCGCCGCTCTCGCGCTTGATGCCCTGCAGGTCGATGCCGCGGCTGCGGAAGAGATCGAGATATTCGTCGGGAAAATCCTTCCCGACGACGCCGACGATTCTCACGGGCGCGAAGAAGCTCGCGCCCATGGCGAAATAGGATGCCGAGCCGCCCAAGATGCGCTCGGCGGAGCCCGAGGGCGTCTCGATCGAATCGAAAGCCACGGTGCCGACGACGAGTATGCTCATTTTATGTACTTTCCTATAATCGGTTTGAGATCGCGAACGATTTTCGCCGGGATCTTTTTGCGGTCCGTGATAATGGCATTCGCGAGCGCGCTCCCGCAGGCGCATGTGCGCTCAGCCGGCAGGCGCGTCACGGCACGGCGGATGATGCGCCGCGCGAGATCCACGTTCTGCTTGAGCACGTCGAGCACGCGCTCGATATCGACATCGCCCGCCGCCTCGTTCCAGCAGTCGTAGTCGGTCGCGAGCGCGACGGTACCGAAGCAAATCTCCGCCTCGCGCGCGAGCTTCGCCTCCTGAAGATTGGTCATGCCGATCACGTCGGCGCCCCAGGTGCGGTAAAGCCGCGACTCGGCGCGCGTGGAGAACTGCGGTCCCTCCATGCAGAGGTACGTTCCGCGCTGATGGACGCTGGCCCGCTCCTCGCGCGCCGCGCGCGTGAGCGTCCCCGAAAGCTCGGGACAAACGGGGTCGGCGAAGCTCACGTGGGCAACGATGCCGCGGCCGAAAAACGTGCTCGGACGCTGCGTTGTGCGGTCGATGAACTGATCGGGAATAACGACATGGCCCGGTGCGATCTCTTCCTGCAGGCTGCCGACGGCGCTGACCGAGATGATGCGCTCGACGCCGAGCTTTTTCATCGCGAAGATATTGGCGCGGAAGTTGACCTCGGTCGGCAGCGCGACATGGCCGCGGCCGTGGCGCGGCAGAAAAACAACGCGCGCGCCGTCGAGCGTTCCCGTGACAAACGCATCGGACGGCCTCCCGAACGGCGTGGCCACGCGCACTTCGCGGACCCTCTCGAGCCCCGGCATCTGATACAGGCCGCTGCCGCCGATGACCCCGACGATCTGCCGCTCCGCCACCCGTCAGCCTTAATGATCCACCGGCGAGGAGTGCGATTCGTCGCCGGCTTCGCGTCGTAAGATTCTTGTGGAATCGCCGTTCATCGTCTCGCTGTTCGCTGCCATGAGCTGGCCGCAGGCGGCGTGGATGTCGTCGCCGCGCGGTCGGCGCACGTTGACCTGCAGCCCATAGGCGCAGAGCTGGTTCTGGAATGTCTCGATCTCGGCTTGGGTCGGGCGTGTAAACTCGCTGCCCGGATGGGGATTGAAAGGAATGAGGTTGATCTTCGCGCGGATGCCGGTCAAAAGCCGCGCGAGCCGCTTGGCGTCCTCGGCCGAGTGATTGACGCCGCGCAGCAGCACGTATTCGAAGGTAATGCGCTTGCGCTTGGGAATCGGCAGCGCGCGGCAGCACGCGAGGAGCTCTGCGAGCGGATACTTGCGGTTCACCGGCATGAGACGCGACCGCACCTCGTTCGTAGTCGCGTGCAGCGAGATTGCCAGATTCACCTGCGTCTCGTCGATGAGCTTTCTAATTTGCGGTACGAGCCCCACGGTCGAGAGCGTCACGCGCCGCGACGAAAAGCCGAGGCCGCTGTCGCTGTCCGTCATAAGACCGATCGCGCGCACCGTCTGCGCGTAGTTCGCCAGCGGCTCGCCCATGCCCATGAGGACAACGTGCGTAATGCGCTGCTCCGGCGGCAGCGCGCACGAAGCCTCGAGGATCTGATCCACGATCTCGGCCGCGGTGAGGTTGCGCTTGAGGCCGAGGAGCGCGGTGGCGCAGAACGCGCAACCGAGGCCGCAGCCCGCCTGTGTCGAGATGCACAGCGTCAGCCGCTTGGCTTCAGGGATTAGCACGCTCTCGATCTCGTAGCCGTCGTCGAGTGAAAAAAGAAATTTCACCGTGCCGTCGGCGGAGCGGTCGCTGCGCGCGACCCGGAGCCGGCTGATCGCGAACGCATCCTCCAACTCGCGGCGCAGCTTCGCCGAGAGGTTCGTCATCTCGCCGAAAGAGACGGGGCCTTTCTGAAACAGCCAGCGGCGGACCTGATCGACGCGATAGCGCGACTCGCCGCGCGCGGCGAGCCATCTCTCCAGCTCTTCGCGGCTCAAGTTTTTAATGTTCGGTTTCATGGCTTTGCCGCGCCGAGCAGCCGCCGCGGAATTATGACGAGTGGATTTCGTCCGGCTTGAAGAAAAATTGTATCTCCGCCGCAGCGGTATCGGAACCGTCGGAGCCGTGAACGGCGTTCTTCTCGACGTCTTTTCCCCATTCGCGGCGGATCGTGCCGGGCGCGGCTTTCGCCGGATCGGTGGCGCCCATGATCTCGCGATGCTTCGCAATCGCGTTCTCGCCCTCGAGCACGGAAACCAGAATCGGTCCGGAGGACATGTATTCGCACAATCCGGCGAAGAACGGCCGCTCCTTGTGCACGGCATAGAACTCGCGAGCGCGGTCCGGCGTCAAACGTGTGAGCTTGGTCGCGACGAGCTTTAGACCGCCGCCTTGGAATTTTTTGAGGATGTCGCTGATGAGCCCGCGCGCGACCGCATCCGGCTTGATGATGGAAAGCGTCCGTTCGACCATAATCGATTTACCTCTGCAGCGCCTCTTTCATCGTTTGTCCGATCAGCGCGGGCGACGGCGTCGTGCGGATGCCCGCGGCCTTGAGCGCCGCGACTTTTTCCTGCGCCGTTCCCTTGCCGCCGGAGATGATCGCGCCCGCGTGTCCCATGCGTTTTCCCGGCGGTGCGGTCTGACCGACGATGAATGCGGTGACCGGCTTTTTCATGTGCGCCTTGACCCAGGCGGCGGCCTCTTCCTCGTCAGTGCCGCCGATCTCGCCGATCATCACGACCGCCTCGGTCGCGGGATCGTCGTTGAAAAGCTTCAGTACGTCGATGAAGCCGATGCCGTGAACGGGATCGCCCCCAATGCCGACGCAGGTGGATTGTCCGAGCCCGACGCGTGTCAGCTGGTCGACCGCCTCGTACGTGAGGGTGCCGCTCCGCGATACGACCCCGATCGGCCCCGGCTTGAAAATGTGTCCCGGCATGATGCCGATTTTACACTCGCCGGGAGTGATCACTCCGGGGCAGTTCGGCCCAAGGAGGCGCGACCGTCTCCCTTCAAGATACCGCTTGACCCGGACCATGTCCATCACGGGGACGCCCTCGGTGATCGAGATGATGAAGTCGATGCCGGCGTCGGCCGCTTCCATGATTGCGTCGGCGGTGAACGGTGGCGGCACGTAAATGACGCTCGTATTCGCGCCGGTTTCCGCGACCGCCTGCACGACGGTGTCGAAGATCGGGATGCCTTCGAAGTCCGTGCCGCCCTTTCCCGGCGTCACGCCGGCGACCATCTTCGTGCCGTATTCCTTGCACGCGCGAGTGTGAAACTGTCCCGTGGCGCCGGTGATGCCCTGCGTCAGAACCTTGGTGTTTTTGTCGACGAGAATGGACATCGCGAAACTACTTGTTAACGGCTTTGACGATCTTTTCAGCCGCGTCGCCGATCGTCTCGGCGGGCGTGATCGCGAGACCGGAGTCGGCGAGAATCTTTCTGCCTTGCTCGACGTTCGTGCCTTGGAGCCGCACGACCAGCGGCACCGTGACGCCGAGCTCGCGCGCCGCGTCGACGACGCCCTGTGCGATCACGTCGCAGCGCATGATGCCGCCGAAAATGTTAACCAGTACGCCTTTAACCCGCTTGTCCGAGAGCAAAATTTTGAACGCCTCGGTCACGCGCTCTTTCGTCGCGCCGCCACCTACGTCGAGGAAGTTTGCCGGCTCGCCGCCGCAGAGCTTGATGATGTCCATCGTCGCCATCGCTAGTCCCGCGCCGTTCACCATGCAGCCGATGTTGCCGTCGAGTGAAATGTAGGAGAGGCCAAGCTTCGACGCCTCGTATTCTTTCGGATCTTCCTCGTTCAGATCGCGCAGCGCCTCGATCTCCGGCCGGCGGAACAGCGCGTTGTTGTCGATGTTAATCTTGGCGTCGAGCGCGAGCAGCCGGCCGTCCTGCGTGACGACGAGCGGGTTGATTTCGGCGAGTGAGCAGTCTTTTTCGGCGAAAGCGCGCGCGAGCGCCTGCAAGAGCGCGGTGAAAGGACCCGCCTGCTTGCCGAGTCCGAGCGCGTAAGCGAGGCGCCGGCACTGGAACGGCAGCAGACCGACGGCGGGATCGATGACTTCTTTTAGGATCTTCTCGGGGCTTTTGCGTGCGACCTCTTCGATCTCGACGCCGCCCTCGGTCGAGGCGATGACAGTGACACGCCCGGTCGCGCGGTCGAGAACCATTCCCAAATACAGCTCGCGCGCTATCGGTAAGCCTTCCTCGATCAGCAGGCGCTTCACCTCGCGCCCCTGCGGCCCGGTCTGATGCGTAACAAGCGTCTTGCCGAGCATCGCGGCCGCGGCCTTTTCGGCCTCTTCGGCCGACTTTACCACCTTGACGCCGCCGGCCTTGCCTCTGCCTCCCGCATGGATCTGCGCCTTGACGACGACCGTCCCGCCCATCTCGCGCGCGATCGTGCCCGCCTCGGCGGCGGTATTGGCGACGCGCCCTTTCGGCACGGGAACGCCGAACGGCTTCAAGAGATCCTTGGCCTGATGCTCGTGGATATTCATTGCGGAGACAGAGATTTGAGACAGAGACAGCAAAGACAGGTCGGTTCGATCTGTCTCTATCTCTGTCTCTGTCTTATTTGGAACCTGCGACGCGCTCCATCGCGGCGACGAGCTCCTTCACGTGCGAGAGCGACACGTCGAAGAGCTGCTTCTCGCGCGCAGAGAGATTTACTTCGATGACTTTCTCGACGCCGCCCGCGCCGATCATCACCGGCACGCCGAAGTAGTAGCCGTCGACTCCATACTCGCCTTCGAGATAGGCGGCGCACGGAAGTATCTCTTTTTTGTCCTTAAGATACGCTTCCGCCATGCGCACGGCGGCGGACGCCGGCGAATAAAACGCCGAGCCGGTCTTCAAGAGCGCCACGATCTCGCCGCCCGCGTTGCGCACGCGCGCCTCGATCTCGTCGAGGCGCTGCGCCGGGATGAATTTCTCCACCGGTACGCCCGAGACCAGGCAGCCGCTCCGCACTGGGACCATGTCGTCGCCGTGGCCGCCCAGCACCATAGCCGAGACGCTCGCGACCGAGACTTTTAGCTCCTGCGCGATGAACGTGCGGTAGCGAGAAGAATCCAGGATGCCCGACTGGCCGACGACCTGATTCTTGGGAAAGCCGGTCTTTTGCTTCACGAGGCCGACCATGGCGTCGAGCGGGTTGGTTATAACGATGACGAGCGCCTTCGGCGCGTATTTTTTGATGCCCTCGCAGACCTGCGTGAGAATCTTCGCGTTCGTCCCGAGCAGATCGTCGCGGCTCATGCCCGGCTTGCGCGCGATGCCGGCGGTGATGATGCAGACGTCGGCGCCCGCGATGTCTTCGTATTTCGTCGTGCCGATGATCTGCGCGTCGAAGTTCTCGATCGGCGCCGACTGCTGGAGGTCGAGCGCCTTACCCTGCGGCAGGCCGTCGATCACGTCGTAAAGCACGACATCGCCCAGATGCTTGAGCGCGCAGAGATGCGCCATCGTTCCGCCGATATTGCCTGCGCCGATCAGCGCGATCTTATTCCTCGCCATGGCCGTCCTTTTATTTTCGCGTCCTATTTCTTTTGTACGTAGACGTCCCAGCGGCTATCGAGCTTCGGATCGGCGACGGTATCGAGTATGTAGTCGCCCAGTTGCTTTGCCGTCGCGCCGTTCTGCCGGCCGGTGAGCACGACCTTCTTCTCGTACATGCTGCAGATGTCCATCGCCTTCTCGAGCTTGCGCGCGATGTCGGGGAAGCCGATGTGCTCGATGAGGAGCGCGCCGGCGCGTATCATCGAGCTGGGGTCGGCATACTGCGCGCGGCCTTCGGTCACCATGCGCGGCGCGCTGCCGTGGATCGCCTCGAACATCGCGTGCTGCTTGCCGATATTCGCGCTGCCGGCGGTGCCGACGCCGCCCTGGATCTGCGCCGCCTCGTCCGTGAGGATGTCGCCCCACATGTTGGGCATGACGAAGACCTGGAAGTCGCTCCGGCGCGCGGTATCGATCAGCTTCGCGGTCATGATGTCGATGTACCACGCGTCGGTCTGGATGCCGGGATACTTCTCGCTTACTTCCTTGAAGACGTCGAGGAACTTTCCCTCGGTCGCTTTAATGATGTTGGCTTTCGTGACCGCGGTGACTTTGGTGCGGCCGGTCTTCTTCGCGTGCGCGAAGGCGGCCTCGCAGATACGTCGCGTGCCCTGCGTCGTGATGATGCGGAGATCAATGGCCAGGTCGTCGGTAACGTTCATCCCCTGGCTGCCGACGGCGTAGAGGTCCTCGGTGTTCTCGCGGAAAAAGATCCAGTCGATCTTCTCCTGCGGAATGCGCACCGGGCGGACATTCGCGAAAAGGTCGAAAACCTTTCGCATGCCGACGTTGGCGCTCTCGATGTTAGGATACCCGTCGCCCTTCTCGGGCGTATGTGTCGGTCCCTTCAGCGTGACATGACATTTCCTGATCTCTTCGAGAACGTCGTCGGGAATGCACTGCATGTGCTTGACTCGGTTTTCAATCGTGAGGCCGTCGATGATGCGGAACTGGACTTTGCCCGCGTCGACCTGGGGTTTGAGAAGCTTTTCAAGGATTCTCTGCGCTTCGGCCGAAATCGTGGGGCCAATGCCGTCGCCGCCGAGGATGCCGATGAGGATCGGTTTGATTTTAGAGAAATCTTGCCAGGGTTCGTCTTTTTTAAGCCGCTCGACGCGCTCGAGCTGCTGCTCGAAGACTTTTCCGAAATGCTCCTGCGCTCTGCGCACCGCCGCCGAATCTACTGCCATTGTTCCTCCTATGTGCTTGTCGAATAAACGTTTTGTTTAACCGATTCGGCAAAGGCAGTCAAGGCGACGGCGGCGAAATCGCTTGAATCCGCGCCACCCGGCGTCTATATTCGTCCAGCCATACCGTTTTTCTCTTCCACGGAGACCGTTTTGCATCTGGAAACCCGCCGCTTATCCAAAGCCTACGGCACGGCGTGGGCATTGCGCGACATCGATTTGCAGTTCCGCTCGGGCGAATGCGTTGCGCTGCTCGGGCCGAACGGCGCCGGAAAAACCACGCTGATCAAAACACTGGCCGGGCTCATCCGGCCCACGTCCGGCGAAATCCTCCTCGACGGCCTCAAACGCTCCAGCGAGACGGCGCGCCGCACGCGCATCGGCATTCTCGCGCCCGGCGATCACCTCTACGAGCAATTGACTGCCGAGGAGAATCTGCGGCTTTTCGTCGCGCTCTACGGCGGCACCCTACACGGTGCGATCGACGACGCGCTGGCGCACGTAGGGCTGACCGATTGGGCGCGCGAATACGTCGGCGCGTTTTCCAGCGGCATGAAATGCCGACTGTCGATCGCCAAGTGGCGCGTCCTAAATCCGGGACTTCTCCTTCTCGACGAGCCGTACGGTGTGCTCGACGGCGCCGGAGTCAATTTACTCGAAGACTATGTCGCCCAGGTTTGCCGCGGCGGCGGCCTCGTCGTGCTGGCGACGCACGACCTTGCGCGCGCCGCGGCGGTCTGCTCGCGCGCGGTGATCCTCAAACGCGGCCGAATCGTCTTCGACGAGCCGAAACGCGCCTCGTGGGACAGTTTTTCTTCCGCTGTTCGCGAATTCGCACCGCGCGGGGGAGCATGGCCATCCTAAAACAGGCAGCGTGGCTCTTGTGGAAGGATATGCTGCTCGAGCTCCGGCGGCGCGAGAGCCTTTTCGCGATGTTTTTTTTCGGAGCGCTGCTGCTCTTCATCTTCAACTTCGCGCTCGACGTCGAGCGCAGCAAGGCGACCGAGATGGCGCCGGGACTTCTCTGGCTGGCAGTCGTTTTCTGCGGCACGCTGGGTCTCATGCAGCTGTTTCAGCCGGAGCGCGAGAACCACTGCCTCGAGGCGCTGCTCATCGCACCGATCGACCGCGCGGCGATCTTCGTCTCGAAGGCGTGCTTCAATCTCTTGTTGATGGCGCTCGTGGAGATAGTGGTCTTTCCGCTTTACTGGGTGCTGTTCAGCGTCCCGGCGTGGGACCGACTGCCGCTCGTGTTGCTTTACGGCCTTTTGGGCACCGTCGGGTTTTCCGCGCTCGGCACGCTTTTTTCCGCCCTGACGCTTTCCGCGCGCGGCCGCGAGATATTACTGCCGTTGCTCATCCTGCCGCTGATCGTTCCCGTCGTGCTGGCGACGATCCGCGGCATGGACGCGATACTCCGGAATGCGGAGTTCGCCGAGGCGCTCCCTTGGCTGAATATGCTGATCGCCTTCGACGTCATCTTTGTAACGGCGGGTATCCTCGTCTTCGATTGGGTGGTGGAATCGTAAATATTTTCCCGGTTCCAAGAAAAGCTTCGGCGTTTTCTCAGTCCCGCGAATGAATCGCGAGGTGTTGCGCGAATTCCCCGTGATTCAACGCGTGCCGTTGCCGCGAAGGTGATACGACTCTTGCGTTGCGGCTGCATGACGCTTGATATTCAATTTGTTTGCGTCCGCACCCGGGATTTGATTTGATAGATTCTTACCGATGACCACCAACGAACCGAAGCGCAGCCGCGGCATTTTGGGCATGCTCGCGTTCGCGTTCATCGTCGCCGGGCTTTATTTCGGTCTCGTCAAAGCGCCGCCCGACGCCAATCAGGGCGATGTCCAGCGCATCATGTATCTCCACATCCCGAGCATTCTCACGGCGTATCTCTCATTCTTCATCGTTTTCGTCGCTAGCTGCCTCTACTTATGGAAGCGGGAGCGCCGCGACGACATTCTCGCGCGCTCGGCGGCCGAGATCGGCGTCGTTTTCACGGCGCTTACAATCGTCGAAGGCTCGATCTGGGGGCGGCCCACGTGGGGTGTCTGGTGGACCTGGGACGCGCGGCTTACGCTGACGGCGATCCTCCTAATCATCTTCGCCGGCTATTTGATGCTACGCTCTCTTATAGAGGACGAGGAGCGCGGCGCCGTCGCCGGCGCCATTCTCGGAATCATCGGCGCTCTCGACATCCCGCTGATCCACATGTCGGTTTACTGGTGGCGCACGCTGCACCAGCCGCCGTCGATCCTGCGCCCCGATAAAGCCCCGTGGGAAAACGTTCATCCCGCGATGCTGACGGCGCTCGCGGTGAATTTCGTCGCGTTTGTGCTGCTCTACTTCTACCTGCTGTCGCTGCGCACCCGCGTCGGGGAGAATGAAGCGAAGGTCCAGCGCGCGGCGCTCGACAAGGCGGCTTGATATGGACGGATGGGGTTACGTACTGCTGGCGTACGGCATTGTGTGGACGGCCCTGGTTCTATACTGGCTTAACCTGCGCAGGCGGTTGAGCCGGGCTGAGACGAAGTTGTCGAATATTGCCGAACGTAAACCAGGTACTCATGCATAGAAAACGATTTCTCATCGGCGGGCTGATTATCTTGGCGGCAATCGCTTTCCTGGTCTCTCGCGGAATGCAACAGGCGATGGTCTACTTTCGCACGCCGTCCGAGATCAAGGGAAATGAAGCGAAATACAACAGCCAATCTCTGCGCGTCGGCGGCATGGTCGTCAAAGGCTCGCTCCACCGGAACGCCGACGGCCTCACCTACCGCTTCCAATTGACGGACGGCAACGCGAACATCCCGGTCTATTTCCACGGCGTGCCGCCGGATCTTTTCGGCGACGGCAAAGGGGCCGTCGTCGAAGGCAGACTCGGCACCGACGGCGTTTTCATGGCGAATACGATCATGGCCAAGCACGCCGAGGAATACAGCCCCGAGGAGCATGGCAAGCCAAACTCACCCAAGGGATTCGTTCCGGCGCCGGAGGAAAAAAAGTCGTGACCTTCTTGCCCAGGCTCATCCTTCGACAGACTCAGGATGACCCTGACTTTATCGAACGGCTCACGGTCACGGCGAGGAGGCTCGAAGGGTGACCTCCCTCATCGGTCACGGCTCGGTCCTCCTCGCCTTCGTATTGGCTCTGTGGGGCATTGCGGCGCCGCCGTTATTGCACAGGACGGGCAACGACTTCTTTCGCGCCAGCGCGCGCATTTCCATCCTCGGGCAGCTGGTGCTGGTAACGATCGCCGCCGCGGCGCTGATCTTCGCTTTGATCAATACCGACTTCTCCATTCAATACGTCGCGATGAACACGACACGGGCGACCCCCATCTATTACCGTGTGACCGGTCTCTGGGGTGCGCTCGAGGGCTCGCTCATGCTGTGGGAGTGGATCCTCATCATCTTTTCCGGCCTGGTCGCGTGGAGTTATAAAGACCGGCATCGCGAGACCTTGCCGTGGGTGCTGATGATCTTTTCGATCGTCTCCGCATTCTTTTTAGGCGTGCTCGCCTTCGCCTCGAACCCATTTCAGACGATCGCGCCCGTGCCCCTGGACGGACGCGGGCTCAATCCGCTGCTCGAAGACGCGAACATGATGAGCCATCCGCCGCTGCTCTATACGGGCTTCGTCGGCCTCACCGTGCCTTATGCCTTCGCGATGGCGGCGCTGATCGTTGGCAAGATCGACGAAGAGTGGATCGTGACCACGCGTCGTTGGACGATCACCGCGTGGTTTTTTCTCACGATGGGAAACCTTGTCGGCGCGTGGTGGTCCTACCACGTGCTCGGATGGGGCGGCTATTGGGCGTGGGACCCGGTCGAGAACGCGGCCTTCATGCCGTGGCTGCCCGCCACGGCGTTTCTCCACTCCGTCCAGGTGCAGGAGCGGCGGCGTATGCTGAAGGTTTGGAACCTTTCGCTCATCATCGTGGCGTTTAGCCTCACGATCTTCGGTACCTTTCTCACGCGATCCGGCGTTCTTTCATCCATCCACGCGTTTTCTAATGGACCCGTGGGAACGATTTTCCTCGCATTTCTCGCGGTAATTCTAATCGCCTCCTTCGGTCTGCTGGCTTATCGCGCCGACCTGCTCAAAGGGCAGCCGCAGCTCGATTCGATGGTGAGCCGGGAATCGACTTTCTTGCTCAACAACGTGCTCCTTATTTCGGCCCTCTTCACGATTTTCCTCGGCACGATCTTTCCTCTTCTCGCCGAGGCCGTAACGGGAAAGCCCGTGAGTGTCGGCGCCCCGTACTTCAATACGGCGACGGTGCCGATTTTTCTCGCACTTGTATTTCTCATGGCGATCGGGCCGATGATCGCCTGGCGGCGCGCCACTTGGGACAATCTCCGGCGCAATTTTCTGTGGCCGGCGCTCGTCTCGATAGGGGTCGTCATACCGATCTTTATTCTTGGTGTCCGCGACTTTCTTCCGCTGCTCGGCATCATGGTGTGCGCCTTCGTCGCCGCGACCATTCTCTTCGACACCGCGCTCGCCGTGCGCGCGCGGCGGCGGCTGGCGGGTGAAAATATTTTTTCGGCACTGGCGACGCTCGCGCGGCGTAATCAGAGGCGCTACGGCGGGTTGGTGGTTCATTTGGGAATTGTGCTGATCGCCCTCGGCATCCTGGGATCGATGAGCTACAGCATCGAGCGGCAGGCGACGCTCGGCCGCGGCGAAACGCTGGAAGTCGGAAATTACAAAATTCGCCTGCTCGGGCTGCGCGCCGTCGAGCAGCCGACACACTATCGAGTCGAGGGCATTTTCGATGTGACGCGCGGCGGAAAAGACATCGGCGCGCTCGCGCCGGCGCTGAAGTTTTTTCCGAACCAGCAATCGCCGGTCGGTCGCGCCGTTCACAGGAGCAGCTTCGGCGAAGATCTATATCTGATTCTCTCCGGTTTCAGCGAGCTGCAAAACAACCGCGCGACGCTGAAGGTACTCGTCCGCCCGCTCGTCGTGTGGATCTGGCTCGGCGGCGGCGTGATCGCGCTCGGCACGCTGATCGCCATCTTACCCCCGCGCAAGCGTCAGGCGGTCACTGTATCATCCGCCGAGCTGGAAGAAGTAGCATAGCCGATCAAACGTCGATTCCGTTCCATGCCTCTACGCCGCCTGGTTATAACTCTGGCCGTCATCCTGCCGCTCCTCGCATTGTTGGCGTACGGTTTTTTCCGCGATCCGCGCTACATCCCTTCGCCGCTGGTGGGAAAACCTGCGCCGAATTTCTCGCTCCAGCTCTTCAGCGGAGAGAAGATCGACCTCTCTGCGCTTCGCGGCAAGGTCGTCTTTATCAATTTTTGGGCATCGTGGTGTCCGCCCTGCATCGCGGAGGCGAAAGACCTGGAAGCCGCTTGGCAAGAGCTTAAAAACAAAGACGTCGTCTTCGTCGGCGTCGAAATTCAAGATACGGAAGCGAACGGCCGCAGCTTCGTCAAAGAGTTCGGCGTGACCTACCCGAACGGCGTCGACACGAGCGGCAATATTCCGATCGACTATGGCGTCTGGGGGATCCCGGAAAGCTTTTTCGTCGACCCCGACGGCCGCATCGTCTACAAACACGTCGGCGGCATCGGACGCGCCATCCTCACGGCGAAGACCGCGGAGGCGCGACAGCGGATCATCACGAGCAAAGAAGGGAAAGGCGAATACCAGTCGATCAGATAGTGAGCAGTGAGGAGTGACAGTGAACGGTGAAAAAATAACAAAGATACTCGTAGCGCTGCTCCTCGCACTTCTCCCTCCTCACTTACTCGCTTATTCGCTTTCCGCGGCACAGGCGCCTGACATCGAGCAACAGACCCACGAAATCGCCGCCGAGCTTCGCTGCCCCGTGTGTCAGAACCTCTCCGTCGCGGACTCGCCATCGGAGCTCGCAGTGCAGATGCGCGCGTCGATCGAGGAGCAGCTGCGCCAGGGAAAAAGCCCCGACGAAGTGAAGCAATTTTTCGTCTCGAAATACGGCGACTGGGTGCTGCTTGCGCCGCCGGCGAAAGGCTTCAATCTCCTTCTATGGATATTGCCGGCGATCGCGGTGTTTTGCGGCGTGATTCTCGTCGGCTTCGCGCTCAGGCGCTGGGCGCGCAGGAAAGCCGCCCAGACGGCCGATCCGGCGGCGTTAGAACCGCCCGCCGGCGCGGATCGTCGCGACTTTCTCGCCGTCGAGCAAGCGCGGCTCGACACGGAGATGAAGGAGCTCGACTTCGACTTTCAAGCCGGGAAACTCTCCGACGCGGACTATGCCGCACTCAGCGGCGAGCTAAAATTACAGGCGGCGGGAGTCGCGAAGCTTCTCACCACGATTCCTCAACACACTCTACGGCGCCCAGCCCCTGAACACGCGAAGCCGCGGGCAACGGTTGCGGTAAGTGAGCGGCGCGGCCTCAGGAACTGGCAGCTCGCGACCGGCGCGGCGTTTCTGCTCCTGCTCGGCCTCGGCCTCGGCGTTCTGCTGACACAATCGGTGCGTTCACGCGACTCGACCGAGACGATGACGGGAGATTTTCTCACCGGGACCCAGGCCGCGGGCCCGCAAGAGGCAATGCTCGCACGCGGCCGCGCTGCCATAGAAAAAGGCGACTTTCCTCAGGCTATCGAAGCGTTTAAGCAAGTCCTGAACAGCGATCCGAACAATCCCGAGGCGCTCGCATACATGGGAATCATGCTGTCACAAGCCGGGCACAGCGACGGCGCGCTCGCGGCGTTCGACCGAGCACTCGCGGGAGATCCCAACTTTCCACTCGCCCTCTGGGGTAAAGGAATGCTCCTCTACCGTACCGGCGGCGATCAGGCCGAAGCGCGGCGGCTGCTGGAAAAAGTTTCCAGCATGATGCCCGCCGGGCCGGAAAAAACCGAAGTCCAAAACGTGCTGAGCCAGATGAGTCAATCTCCCGCGGCGCCGAAATCGGCGGCGGCAAAACCCGAAGCTGTGGCGAAGACCGCCGCCAGCGCGATTAGGACGGATCAGATCGAGGGCGTCATCGATGTCGACGCGAAGACAAAGGCGAACTTAGACGCGCGCGCGGTGCTGTTTATTATCGCCAGACCGTCGCGCGGAGGCGGCCCGCCCCTGGCGGTGAAAAAAATCCCCGCGCCGAAGTTTCCGTTTCCGTATTCGCTGAGCGCCCAAGACGTGATGATGCCCGGAGCGGTCTTCTCCGGCAAGCTTTATGTCACCGCCCGGCTCGACAAAGACGGCGACCCGCTGACGCAGGACGCAGCGGACCTTTCAGGAGAATATAAGCGGAATCCGGTAGAAGTGGGCTCGAAGAAAGTCGATATCCTACTTGCGCCCGCAAGCCCCGGGTCGCGTTGACTTGATCGGCGGGTTGGCGTAAACATGCTGCTGTTAAGTCGAACCTTACCGGGAGGAATCATATGAAAATGCCCGCCCAGCTTAATCGGCCTCCTGAGAAACTCGAAAAGCGCGTCGAAGCATACGCGGCCGCTTCCGGTCTCTCGCGCCCGACGCTGCTCCGAGCGCTCAAGACGTGGCGTCGCCTGCAATCTAGCGCGAGCGAGATGAAATCACCGGCTTACTCCGGCGAGCAAATAGGGATCGACGAGGGCGATGGATAAACAAAAGGCCGAAAAGTTCACCGAGACTTCCGGTGTTTCTCACAGCGTGCTGCTGCGCTTGATCGAGAAATGGCGCCAACTCCAGTCCGGCGCGAGCGACAAGAAAGCTCCCGGCTATTCTCAGGAACATTAAAAGACCCCCGCTCGTCCTCCTATGAGTGGGTGCGCGCCCGCCTCAACAGCCGCAAGGTGGATTGGCGTGGCCATTGAGCTACGCGATCTGCTCGCCAAAAAATACGTCGCACCTTCCCCGTCCGCCGCTCTCGAAAAAATTCGCCAGCGATATTCATGCGCGCTCACGGTGCGCGGCGACGATTGCGCCGGCATCGTCCAGCTGAGACGCCTGATCGCGTCTATGGATCCGGATGGGTGTTATGCGCGATGTCTGCTGATCACCGCGCCGCACACGCATTGGGGCGAGCGAACGATCGTCGAATCTTTCGACGCGGCACGGCGCGAATATTTGATCGGATCTGAAGCAGCTCGGGATTGCCTCGTTCCCTATTCTTTCGTCTTCTCTGTCGAAGGCGCGGTTCCCTACGAATGGGCCGATGGCGCCGTCCCGCTGAACCGCGCCGAGCTCGCCGAAGCATGGGAATTCCTGGCGCGGCTGAACGCGCTGGTGGTTGCGGAATGTTCCGAGCTGCCGATTCCGCTCGGCGTCACGATCGATCACCGTTTCAAGAAATCGATTTTCGACCGGCAGATTTTTTCTTTCGCCGAGACTTCGCCTGCGGAAAAAGGCGAACCGTTCATCGTCCGGGCACTGGTCGAGTCCGTCGTCGAGACAAATCCGAGGTATCCGGGAAAGCTGCAGGCAGCCTGGTTTTCGACGCCGAGCATAGAGGCCGTCGATACACTGGACGAGCGCGAAATCGCGGCGCTCGCGGACCTGGAGAAAATCCTAGCCAGGAAGTCGCCCGAAGAGGCGCTTAGGTTCGTCGCGGAGTTGGAATCCTATCTCCGCTCGAAATAGCTTATACGGTTAGACCGCTTTGACCGAATGGATGACCACAGGCTCGACGGGAACGTCCTGGTGCAGCCCGCGGTTGCCCGTGCGCGTCTTCTCGATTTTATGCACCACGTCCATGCCTTCGGTCACCTGTCCGAAGACCGCGTAGCCGTAGCCGTCGGGGCTCGTGTTTTTGTGATCGAGAAAGTCGTTGTCCGTGACGTTGATGAAGAATTGAGACGTGGCGCTGTCGACGACGTTGGTGCGCGCCATGGCGAGCGTGCCGGTCTTGTTTTTGAGGCCGTTGGTCGCCTCGTTTTTAATCGGCGCCTTCGATTTTTTCTGATTCATGTCCTTATCGAAACCACCGCCTTGGATCATGAAGCGTGGTATGACGCGGTGAAAGATCAGCCCGTCGAAAAAACCTTCCTTCACATAGCTCAAAAAATTGTCCGCACTGATCGGTGCTTTGTCGGCGAATATCTCTGCCGAAAACTCGCCCGCGCTGGTCGAAAAACGGACGATCGGATTTACGCTCGCTGGTTGGGCTTCCGCCATAATGCCTCCGGTTTTCGTTGCTGCAATCCATATTACATGATTCGATCACGGATGGAAGCGAACCCGCGCGCGAATCCCTCGGCGAGCGTATAACGATGGCAATCGCCGCACTCGGCCAGCTCTGGAAGTATCTCGCCCTACGGAAAAGCCTCGCCGCAGTTTTGTCGCGGCCTCTTCGCTCCGAGGATTGCGCGGCGATCGTCGAGCAGCAGCTCGCGCGCCGTGAAGAAAATTTTCTCGCACGCATGCAGCGCGACGTCTACCAGAACAGCCGCAGCCCCTACCTGGCGCTGTTGCGCGACGCAAAAATTGCATTTCCAGACATTTGTGATGCCGTGCGCCGGAAAGGCGTCGACAAGGCGCTCCGCGCCCTCCGCGACGAGGGAGTTTATCTCAGCTTCGAGGAATATAAAGGCCGCGCGCCCGTCGTCCGCCGCGGCAAGACGTACGAAATCAACGCCGCCGACTTCACGATTCGAACCGAGGCGGCGCGCTACGAGACTTTCACCGGCGGATCGACGGGTCCTTCGGTGCGCGTCGCGCAGAGTCTCACCGAGCAGGCCGAGCAAGCGGTGGCCACCGGTTTGATCTTTCACCTGTGGATGCCGCCAAACAGCAAGGTCGCGCTGTGGCGCTCGGAGCGGCCGACGGCGAGCGTGAGCGCGCTTGTACGCTTCGGCCTCATCGGCCAGGCGCCCGCCGGCTGGTTTACTCCGCTGCTGGGCAAGGGCGAGCGCCGCTCATGGCAGAGCCGCGCGCTTTTGCGCATGATCCTCCGCGGACTGCGTCGACGCGGTTTCGCCGTGCCCGATCCGGAATACGTTCCGCTCTTGGAGGCGCACCGGATCGCGGCATGGATCGCGGCGGAAAAGCGCGCGGGGTTTACCACGATGCTGCAATGCAACGTGAGCAGCGCCGTGCGCGTGTGCGACGCCGCGCGCCGCCGGAGCATCGACATCGCCGGCACGCGCTTCTTCATGATCAGCGAGCCGCTCACCGAGGCGAAGCGGCGCGAGATCGAAGCCGCCGGGGCCGTGCCGGTATCGGTCTACAGCGCTGTCGATGCAGGGCGTCTGGCGATTCCCTGCCTGAAACCGTCGGCCGCCGATGACATGCATGTATGCAAAGATCTGGTGGCTATCGTCGAGCGGCCACGCCTTCGACCCGGCAGCGACGAGACTGTTAACGCTTTCTTGATCACGACGCTCGCACGCGCGCAGGGATTGTTTCTGCTGAACGTCGAGTTCGACGATTTCGGCCTGCTCGAAACGCGCGATTGCGGCTGTCCGCTCGAACGTCTCGGGCTCGATCAGCACGTGAGCCGCGTGCGTAGCTTTGCCAAGCTCACAGCGGAAGGCACCTCGATTACATCCGCCAGCGTCGCCGCGATCATCGAAGACGCGCTGCCGCAGCGGTTCGGCGGCGCCAGCGTCGATTATCAGCTGCTCGAGGAGGAGCTCGGCAGCGCGACGAGGCTGACGATCGTCGTCAGCCCGCGCGTCGGCGCTATCGTCGAGGGTGAGGTCGTCGCGGAATTTTTACGGCAGGTGCGCGCGGGACATCCGGTGCTGCGCGCGGCGAGCCGGCTGTGGGAGGATTCGCACGCGCTTCGAGTCGTACGCGCCGAGCCCGTTCTCACCGCGCGCGGCAAACTCATGCCGGTTCGCGTGCTGCGCGACTACGAGCGCTCCGAGCTCCCCGGCTGATCCTTATTTATCCTGGGGCCGCGCGCGGCCGGCTTTCCTGAGCTCGCCGGTCGAATAATGCTCGCCGCGGAGCGCGCGCTCGGCGTCGGCCTGATCTTCCTCGCTCCAGCTGCCGAGATTGTAACCGAACCAGGGCTTTTTCAGCTCCAGCGGGGGCAGATCGAGCTCGCGCCAGATCGCCTGCGCTTTGTCCATGAACTCGCGCCGCGGCAAAGAGACGGGCGGGTATTCCCATTTGCGCGTCGCGTCGATCAAGACCGCCGAGCCGCGCTGCTCCACAACCTGCTCGCGCGACGACGGCGGCGCAAGCGAGAAATCCAGCCCTGTGGAGACTTTGATGTCGCGGATCTGAATGTCGCGGTGCGGCTGCATGCGATAGGACATCGCCCACTGCACCGCGTCGGCGTCGCGTGCGTCGATGTCCTCGTCGACCGCGACGAGGATCTTCGGCGCGGCGCGCGGCATGTCGGCGATGACGTTAAGCGCCACCATCGGATCTACAACCGCTGCGCGGTTCATGCGCACGACGCCGACGCCGTGGCTGCCGGCGGCATCTGGCAGCGCGACTTCAACGATGCCTTTCATTTTCTTGTCGACCGTAAGGATCTTGTAGATCAGTCCCTCGAGAGCGACGCCGCGCAGCACGCTCGACTCGCTCGGCGGGAACTGGCTGAGGAATGCCTGGAAAATCGCGTCACGCCTGCGCGTGATGCATTTCACGTTCATGAACTTGTCGGGCGCGCGGTGGGCCATGTAGCCGGTGAACTCGCCGAACGGCCCTTCCGGCTCGACTTCGTCGGTCGGGATGACGCCTTCGATCACGATCTCGCTCCGCGCAGGCACCAGGAGATCGACGGTTTTGCAGCGGACGAGCTCGATCGGCTCGCCGGCGATCGCACCCGCGATCGGATATTCAGCCGAAGTCAGCCGCGCCGTCGAGCAGTAAGAAAGGTTCGGCGTGCAGCCGATCACGATCGCCGCCTCGAGCGGCATCTTGCGCACACGCGCTTTGTTCCAATGCTGGCTCACGTCCTGGTACGCGAAAGCAAAAAGTCCGATGCGCGTGGGGCTCTTGATCTGCCCGCGGTAGGTGCCGAAATTCAGGTCGCCGGTCTCCGGATCCTTCGTCACCCAATGGCCCGAGCTCAAGAACGGGCCGCTGTCGAAGCCCGGCGTCGATATCGGCACCGGCAGCATGCCCGCACCGCCGGCCGCTTCGAGCTCGCGTCCCTGATAGACGATTTCCTGGCACGGCGCGGCTTCCACGATGCGCGGCGGAATAGGATGCGTCTGAGCCTCGGCCCATTTCTCCGGGATTTTTTCCGGCGCGTCGACGCCCATGCCAAGCGCGTAGACCGCGCGGCTCGGCGCCATGACGGCGAGCGCGACCGGAATATCGTAGCGCCGGCCCGAAACGTCGGTCACGTCTTCGAAGAGCCAGCCTTTGCGCTCGCGCTCGTTGAGGCCGCGGAACTGCAAGCGTACGAGCGGATGCATCTCCGTGTCTTTGTCGATGCGGCGCCGGACGCGGTTCAAATATCCTTTTGCTTCGAGCGCGTCGAGCCATTCGTGCAGGTCGCGATAATAGGCCATCGTCCCTCCGTCGCGTTCAGGACTACACCGGGGCCTATCCACGGTCAAGCACGCGTTGACAGAACATGCGCACGGGAGATAGAACGCTTGTGAAACGCACTCACAGGAGCGAAAGAATGAAGGCAGCTACCTTCTCCGCCGTGCTTCTTTTCGTCCTCGTCGCAGCGCACGCCCGTGCCGAGGTCGTCACTCTCGGCATCTCGACCGTCGGCCTCTACGAGCTGCCGACGGAGATCGCCAAGCGCAAAGGATTCTACCAGGAAGAAGGCCTGGAGGTGCGGAAGATCGCCATCCGCACCGGCATCCAGGTCGCCGCGCTGCTCGCGGGCGAGCTCGATTACTCGACCGTATCCGGCATCGTTTCAAGTGCGAGCATTCAGGGACTGCCGCTTAAAACGGTCATGGGCTGGCTCGACAAGCCGCTTCACATGCTGATCGCACGGCCCGGCATCAAGACGCTCGCCGACTTGAAAGGCAAACGCATCGCCGTCAGCGGCTTGAACTCCGTGCCGCACGTCGCTGTACGCGAAGCGCTGA
>DATDFN010000132.1:0-6097 GCA_036522615.1 Binatia bacterium
GAAATTTATTTCACCATTCGGCCCGAAGACATCGCTTACGTCAAATTCGTGCTCGAGTCCTACGACGGCGTCGGCATCATTCGCACCGTCGACCGCAGGAAAGCGATCATCGTCGCGCTGGTCGTCGAAGATTTCCTCGCGTCGGCGCGCGCGCTGTTCGCCGCTCTCAAAGACGAGGTCGCCATCGCCGAGATCCCGCGGCCGGCGGATATCGGCGACGATTGGCTCATGCAGGAGCTATCCAACGACATTGAAGAGCTGAAGCGTTAAAAGGTTAAATAGACGCCTGTTGCTTCAACCCTGAAACGCTTTTACTCCTTCATCCTCCATGGCCGACCTTCAAGACCGCATCGTCTCTTTTCTCGGCAAGCGCCCGCGCCAGCGTCTAACGCCGGCGGAAATCCTGAAGGGCATGGGCGCCGCGCGCGACGAGCTCAACGAAGTCGTCGCGGGCCTGAGAGCCCTCGCCAAACAAGGCCGCGTCGTCCGGCTCAAGAAAAATCACTACGCGCTGCCCGGGGCGGACAACTGCCTCACGGGTCGCGTTCACGCGCATCCCGACGGCTTCGGCTTTTTGATTCCCGACGACCGCGACAAAGAAGACCTTTATTTGAGCCGCCGCGAGATGCGGCGCGTCATGCACGGCGACCGCGTCATGGTGCGCGTCGAGCGCACGCGCGGCGGCGCCGTCGAAGCCCACGTCGCGGAGATCCTCGAACACGGGCAGAAGCGCCTCGTCGGCACGTACGAGGAGCACCAGGGGCAAGGTTATCTCATCCCGACCGACCCGCGCATCGCGCCTGCGATCGCGCTCGGCCAATCGGACAAGCGGCCCGAGAAAGGGGCCGTCATCGCCGCCGAGCTCACGCGCTACGCCAGCGGCTACTCCGCGCCGGAAGCGCGGGTCGTCGAAACGCTCGGCGATCCGAACGACCCCGAGATCCAGGCGCGCGCGATCATCTTTCAATACGCGCTTCCGACCGAATTCTCGCCTGCGGCGAAGCGCGGGGCGGAAGCCTGCCCGCAGACGATTCCGGAAAGCGAGATCGCCTCACGCGTCGATCTCCGCGCGCTGCCGATCGTCACGATCGACGGCGAAAAGGCGCGCGATTTCGACGACGCGGTCTGTGTGGAGAAGAGCGACGGGGGTTACCGGCTCCATGTCTCGATCGCCGACGTCGCGCATTACGTCAGGCCCGGCTCGGCGCTGGATGAGGACGCCTACGCGCGCGGCACCAGCGTCTATTTTCCCGACCGCGCGCTCCCCATGCTGCCGGAGGAGCTTTCGAACGGCATCTGCAGCCTGAACCCGAACGAAGATCGGCTGACCAAGACCGCGATGATCGAGTTCGGCGCGCGCGGCGAAGTTTTGAAGACGCGCTTCTTCAATTCGGTCATCCGGAGCCACGCGCGCATGACCTACACGGAAGTGCGACAAATCCTCGTCGACAAAGACGCCGAAAGCCGCGCGCGCTACCGCGCGCTGGTGCCCGGCTTCGAGCGCATGGAGGAGCTGGCGCTGCTGCTCTACGGCGAGCGGCGCGCCCGCGGCACGCTCGACTTCGATCTCCCCGAAGCCGAGATCGTCCTCGATTTACAGGGGAACCCGGAGAACATCGTCCGCGCCGAGCGCTCGATCGCCCACCGCATCATCGAGGAGTTCATGATCGCCGCCAACGAGGCGGTCGCGCGCCATTTGAAGGAGAAAAATCTTCCGCTGCTCTACCGTGTCCACGAAGGGCCCGACCACGAGGCGCTCGAGGAGATCGCGCCGTTTCTCGCAACGCTCGGCTACCGGCTGCCGCTCAAGCACGAGCGCATCCAGCCCAAAGAGCTGCAAAAAATTCTCGATGCGAGCAAAGGCAAGCCCGAAGAGAAAGTCGTCAACCACGTGCTGCTGCGCGCGATGAAGCAGGCGCACTACGCGCCGGACAACATCGGCCACTTCGGCCTCGCCTCGCTCTGCTACGCGCACTTCACCTCGCCGATCCGGCGCTATCCCGACCTCATCGTGCACCGGATGCTCGACGAGGCGCTGAAGAACCGCAAGCTCAAGGCGAACGAGCGCGAGGAGCTCGACCGCTACATGAGCGAGGCGGGAAAGCACACTTCCGAGCGCGAGCGCGTGGCGATGGACGCCGAGCGCGAGATGGTCGGTCTCAAGAAGGCGCAGTTCATGATGGACAAGATCGGCGAGCAGTTCGCCGGCGTCATCGTCAGCCTCGCCAACTTCGGCTTCTTCGTCGAGCTCGAGGATTATTTCGTGGAGGGATTGGTGAAGTTATCGTCGCTCAAGGACGACGACTACCATTATTACGAAAAGGAATACCTCATCAAAGGCCGCCGCCACGGACGAAAATTCCGTTTGGGCGACCGCGTGCGGGTCAAGGTGCTGAGGATCAACGCTTTCCGCGCGGAGATCGATTTTGAATTGGTTGACTAAACCTATTCGTACCGCAGCGCCTCGATGGGATCCAATCGCGCCGCTTTCCTGGCCGGATAAAATCCGAAAAAAACCCCCACACCGGCGGAGACAAGAACCGCTATCACGATGACTTCGCCGCGGACGAGCACGGGCCATTCCATCACGCGGTGAATGATGTCGGAGCTCCCGATGCCTACCGCGATTCCGAGCGCGCCGCCGATCGCCGCCATCACCAGCGCCTCGACGATGAACTGCAGCAGAATGTCGCGCCTCCGAGCGCCCACCGCCATGCGGATGCCGATCTCGCGCGTGCGCTCGGTCACGGAGACGAGCATGATGTTCATGATGCCGATCCCGCCTACGAGCAGCGACACCGAGGCGATGCTGCCGAGTAGGATCGCCATGACCGTGGCGCTGTTCGAGGCCGCTTCGGCGATCTCGGAGAGGTTGCGGATTATGAAATCGTCGTCGCTGCCGGGGCGGATCTTGTGGCGCTCGCGCAGCAGCAGCGCGATGTCATTTTTCGCCGATTCGATCAACTCGGCGCTGGCAGCGGTGAGACTGATCTGCTGGACATAAGTCACGCCCATGACGCGCTTCATCATGGTCGTGTACGGCATCATGACGATGTCGTCCTGGTCGGTGCCTATGCTGCTCTGTCCTTTCGGGCGGAGCACGCCGACGATCTGGAAGGGAATCTTCTTGATGCGGACGATGCTGCCGAGAGGGTCCTCGGTGCCGAAAAGATTGGCGGCGGCGGTCTGGCCGATGACCACGACCTTCGCCGTGCTCTCGCTGTCCGCGTGCGAGATGAAGCGCCCCCCGGCCATTTCCCAAGCGCGAATCTGCTGGAACTCCGGCGCGACGCCCTGAACCGCGGTAAACCAGTTCCGCGCGCCGGCGATCACCGGCTGACTCTGCCGCACTATAGGAGAGACGGCCGTAACGATCGGGATCTGATTGATGATCGCTTTCGCATCGCCGTCGTTGAGGCTCTGCCGACCGCCGAAGCCGGTGCGCGCGCCGCCGAGGTTGACGGCGCCCGGTAAGACCGCCAATTCGTTGGTCCCGAGGCTCGCGATATGCTCGCGCACTAGCGCCTTGGCGCCCTCGCCGATCGCGACCATCGCGATAACGGCGCCGACGCCGATGATCATGCCCAGCATCGTGAGGAACGAGCGCAGCTTGTTGCGCCCGAGCGCGCGCAGCGCGATGCGGAAGGCCATCAGCGGCATGCCGTGTTGGGATGGGGATTAAGAACTGAAACGATCACTCGTATCTCAGCGCGTCGATCGGGTCCAGGTGCGCGGCTTTTTTCGCCGGGTAGAAGCCGAAGAAAATCCCGACGCCGCCGGAAACCAGGATCGCGATCAGGACCACGTCGGGCCGCACGAGCACCGGCCACTCCATCACGCGGTGAATGATGTCGGAGCTCGCGATGCCGATCCCAATGCCGAGCGCGCCGCCGATCGCCGCCATCACCAGCGCCTCGACGATAAATTGCAGCAGGATGTCGCGGCTGCGGGCGCCCACCGCCATGCGGATGCCGATCTCGCGCGTCCGCTCGGTCACGGAGACGAGCATGATGTTCATGATGCCGATGCCGCCCACGAGCAGCGACACCGACGCGATGCTGCCGAGCAAGATCGCCATCACCGTCGCGCTGTTGCTCGCGGCTTCGGCGATGTCGGAAAGATTCCGTATCATGAAATCGTCGTCCATCCCGGGACGAATCCTGTGGCGCTCGCGCAAGAGCAGCGTAATCTGATTCTTCGCCTGCTCCGTCAAATCCGCGCTGGCGGCGGCGACCGTGATCTGCTGGATGTAAGTGACGCCCATGATGCGCTTCATCATGGTCGTGTACGGCACCATCACCGTGTCGTCCTGATCGGTGCCCGAGCTGCTCTGCCCTTTGATGTCGAGGACGCCGACGATCTGGAAGGGAATTTTTTTAATGCGGATCACGTTGCCGATCGGGTTCTCGTCGCCGAAGAGGTTGTAGGCAACCGTCTGCCCGATCAGCGCGACCTTGGCGGTGCTGTCGATGTCGGCCTGAGTGATGAAGCGGCCGTCGGCCATCTTCCACTCGCGAATCTGCTGGAATTCCGGCGCGACGCCTTGAACCGGAGTCGACCAGTTTTGCTCGCCGCCGATCACCTGCTGCACCTGGCGCAGCACGGGCGAGGCGCCGGTGACGATCGGAATCTGATTCATGATCGCCTTGGCGTCGGAATCGGTAAGGCTCTGCCGGCCGCCCAAGCCCGTGCGCGCGCCGCCGACGGTGACAGTGCCCGGGAGGATGATGAGCAGATTCGTGCCGAGGCTCGCTATCTGCTGTTTTACGAGCGCCTTGGCGCCCTCGCCGATGGCGACCATCGCGATGACCGCTCCGACGCCGATGATGATTCCCAGCATCGTGAGAAAGGAGCGCAGCTTGTTGCGCCCGAGCGCGCGGAGAGCGATGCGGAAGGCCATGAACAGCATGATTGTTCTCAGCTCCCTTTAGCGTGGTCTGAAATAATCAAGCCGTCCTTAAAGAGGATCTGCCGCTTGGCGTAGGCCGCGATGTCGGACTCGTGTGTCACGAGCACGATCGTGATGCCCTCCTTGTCGTTCAGGTTCTGGAACAGCTCCATGATCTCGGCGCTGGTCTTGCTGTCGAGGTTGCCGGTCGGCTCGTCGGCGAGGATTAACGCCGGGTGGTTTACGAGTGAGCGCGCGACCGCGACTCTCTGCTGCTGGCCGCCGGAGAGCTGGTTCGGCATATGGTCGAACCGCTCGGCGAGGCCCACGAGCTTCAGCACCTCGCGCGCGCGCGCGTGCCGGTCCTTGGCCGCCGTGCCGTTGTACATCATCGGCAACTCGACGTTCTCGACCGCCGAGGTGCGCGAGAGCAGGTTGAAGCCTTGAAAGACGAAGCCGATCTTGCGGTTGCGGATATGCGCCCATTCGTCGGGCGTGAGCCGGCTCACGTCTTCGGTCTCCAGAAAATAGGCTCCGTCCGTCGGACGATCGAGGCAGCCGAGTATGTTCATGAACGTGGACTTGCCGGAGCCGGAGGCTCCCATGACGGCGACGAACTCGCCGCGCCGGATCGACACGTTGATGCCGCGAAGCGCCTCCACTTCGATGTCGCCCATGCGATACACTTTGCGCAGATCGCGGATCAGGATGACTTCCGCGGCGGCGCTGCGCGGCTCGTCGCGAGAAAAATCCCGTGCGGGATCAGAAGCCAAAAGGACGCCTCGGTGCGTTCGCGCGCGCCTGCGCCGCGCTCGACATCGCCACGACGACTTGCTCGCCTTCTTTGACCTCGCCGGCGGCGATCTCCGTCGAGGTTCCGTCGGTGATCCCGAGACGGATCCTGACCGGCGCCGCTTTGCCGTCGCGCAGCACGTAGAGCGTGCCTTCGCGCGCGCGTCCGCCGCGCTGCCCCTGACCGCCGCCCGCTCCCCGGTTACCGCCCCGATCGCCGCCCCGGTTGCCGCCGCCGCTGCCGCTAGCGGGCGCATTTTCCTGCTCGGCGGCCGCCGCCTGGGGCTGCGGCTTGCTCTCGGGCGGACGGAAGCGCAGAGCCGCGTTCGGAACTTTCAACACTCCCTCTTTGCGGCTCACCATGAACTGCACGTTCGCCGTCATGCCGGGTTTCAGCACCAGGTCTCGGTTGTCGAC
>DATDFN010000133.1:0-3387 GCA_036522615.1 Binatia bacterium
GAGTCTTGCAATCGACGCGAGCGGTGGCCTTGTTGTCATTCTGAGGCGAAGCCGAAGAATCTCCCCGGAGAGATCCTTCGCTGCGTCAGGATGACAATCACGGAATGAAATCGCGCTGCCGACCCTACTTGAACTTCGGCAGCACTTCCTTCGCCATGATCTCCATCGACGCGAGGATCTTTTCCTGCGCGAGCGTCGCGAAGTTCATCAGGAAGATGACGTAGTTGCTGCCGGCCTCGCGCACCTCTTCGATGTGCTCGGCGCAGTGCTTGGGGTCGCCGACCATGATCATGCGCTGGCGGTAGAGCTCGTCGTAGTCGCGCGGCCGGATCGAGATGCGCGCCGTGAGATAGGGCACGAGGCCGGCGCGGCCGTTTCTGTCCGCCTCTTTCTCGTTCATTGCGACGTGCGTGTGAAAGCACTCCACGACGTCGATCGTCTTGGGGTCGTGCCCGTGCGCCGCGAGACGGTCTTTGAAGGCCGAGAGTTTTTGCTTCACGTCGGCCATGTCCTTGCAGCTCGCGTACGGGATGCCGAGGATGGGATATCCCTTCTCGCTCGCGACCTCGTACGAGCCGGGGCTCAGCGCTGCGAAGTAGAGCGGCGGCCACGGCTTCTGCATCGGCGTGACGTTCAGGCTGACGCCGGGGATATTATAATACTTGCCCTGGAACGCTATTCGGCCTTCGCGCCACGCCATCTTGACGACTTCGAGCGCCTCGACAACTTTGTCGCGGTCGTCTTCGGTCACGCCGAAGCCTTTGCGCTCGGGCGGCGTGCCGCGGCCGACGCCGAAGTCGAGCCGCCCGCGGCTCAAAATATCCACCATCGCGTACTCTTCCGCGATCGTGATCGGATTATGATAGGGCAGCAGCGCGACGGCAACGCCGATGCGGATTTTCTTCGTGCGCTTCGCAGCGGCGGCCATCATCACCGGCGGCGCCGGGACAACGCCGAAGAAATCGAAGTGGTGCTCGCCGAACCAGTACGAATCGTAGCCGAGTTTCTCCGCCCACTCGACTTGCTCTAGTATCTGGTCGTAATACTCCGGAATCGGCTTGCTCGACTGCGGATGGTAATCGCCGATGTTGAAAATGCCGAATTTCATTTTTGCCTCAAGGCGCGGAAATTGGCTGCGGTCGCGGCAATGGGGTTGTTTATCCGATGTAGGGGCGGGTTTCAAACCCGCCCCTACGCGGTATCCGCCGCGGGGCGCGCCGCCGCTATCGACGATCGATTCCATTCCCATAAGAGAAGGCCGACGCCGAGCGCAAGGCCGGCGGCGTCGAGCGCGAGCGCGGCGCCGCTCCACTTAGGCAGGAGCAGCATCAAGGACGCGGAGCCGAAGAGAGCGCATTTCCACCACGCGAGCGGCCGGAAGAGATAGCCCGCGCAGGCGGCGCCGAGGAAAAACACGCCGATCGACGCGGCGGCGACGGAAAGAATTATTTCCGAGGCGGTTCCCATCAGGATCAGCGCGGGATGGAACGCGAAGACGAACGGCACAATATAGGCGGCGATCGCGAGGCGCATGCCGAGCCATCCGGTCTTCCAGAAATCCGCCTTGGCGATCGCGGCGGCGACGTAGACCGGCAGGCAGTCGGGCGGCGTGATCAGCGAGATCATGCCGAAGTAAAATAAAAACAGATGCGCCGCCAGCGGTGGAATCCCGACCTGGACGAGCGCCGGAGCGGCGAGCACCGCGAGCATGATGTAGACGACCGTCGTCGGCAGCGGCAGGCCGAGAAAGAGACAGCCGAGGGCCGTCAGCGTGAGCAGCAGCAGCGCGTGGCCGCCGGAGATCGTCACCAGCAGCATCGACAGCTTGAAGGCGATCGCCGAGAGCTGGAGCGCGCCGATGACGACGCCCGCGAGCGCGACGATCGCCGTGATGTCGAGCATCGTGCGGCCGGTCTCCTCGACCGCGCGGAGAAGCTTCGCCGGCGTCGGCCGCGTTTCTTTTTGCAGCGCGCCGACGGCGAAGACCGTGATCACCGCCGCCATGCCGGCTTTGCCGGCCTCCCAGTCGGCGATCATGAGTCCAAAGACGAGCACCGCGAGCGGGATGAGGAATACCCAGCCGCGCCGCATGACATTTCTCAGCCGCGGCACCTGCTCCGCCGGCAGACCCGCGAGCCCTTTCTTTGCCGCTTCGAGATCGACTTGGACGAAGAGCGCGAGGTAATAGAGGCAGGCGGGGATCGCCGCGGCGAGCGCGACCTGGCCGTAGCTGATGTTCAAAAACTCCGCCATCAAAAACGCCGCGGCGCCCATGACCGGCGGCATGATCTGGCCGCCGGTCGAGGCGACCGCCTCGATCGCCGCCGCCATATGCGCGGCGTAGCCGGACCGCTTCATCATGGGGATGCTGATCGCGCCGTTCACCGCCACGTTCGCCACCGCGCTGCCCGAGACCATGCCGAAGAGCGCCGAGGAGACGATCGATACTTTCGCCGAGCCGCCGCGGTAGCGCCCCATGGCGACGAGCGCGAGGTCGATCAAAAATTTATCGCCGCCTACCGCGTAGAGCGCCTGGCCGAAGAAGATGTAAGCGACGAGCACGGTCGCGGCGACGTCGAGCGGCACGCCGAGGATGCCGCCGGAGTCGAGATACAGATAGCTCGCGATGCGGAGCCACGACGAGCCGCGCGCGTAGAGGAGGCCGGGAAAGAGATAGGCGAGGTTGGCGTAGAGGACGCAGCCGAGCGCGACCCATGCGAGCGTGCCGCCGGCGACGCGGCGCGCGGCTTCCAGCACGAGGGCGACGGCGATGCCGCCCAATATCCATCGATCCGGCGAGAGCACCCCGAGACGGTAAGCGAGCGTCGGATAAAAAACGGCGACGTAGCCGCCCGCGGCGAGGGCGGCGCCTGTGAAAAGCCAGTCGTGCCACGGCACGCTCGTGCCGCTCTCTTTCGGACGCGCCTTGACGAGGAGAAATACGCTCGCCATCGCCAGCGCGAAAAAAAGGCCGAGATACTGCTGATTGAAAAACGCCCAGGGGAGATAATGCTGGACGCCCAGGCCCCAGAGCGAGCCCAGGACCGTGATGCTGCAGAGAAAAAAGCGGGCGAGCGCGCCGGGAAGACCGGTGAGCGTCCTGAACTTCGAGGCGATGGCGAAATCGTCGCTCAACTAAGACCTAAAAAACGCTTCAGGATTCGCGTTTGGCGTCTCGCGAAAACCATTTCGCAATTTAAGTTTTTCGGAGAGATCCTTCACTTCGTTAGGATGACACCGCTTCCGATTTTGTCATTCTGAGCCCTTCGGCTACGCTCAGGATAAACTCCGCGAAGAATCTCTCCGATCCATCTCGAAACCAGAAACCCGAAACTTATTTTCCCGGGTTGACCGCCAACAATTTTTTCTGCGCCTCGTCCATCGTCG
>DATDFN010000134.1:0-3726 GCA_036522615.1 Binatia bacterium
CGGCGAAGCTGTAAATCGCGCTCGCCGTCAACACGCCGATCAGCGTCAGCAACGCGACCGCCAGTCGCATTTTTCGTCTGAGTCTTTCTTTTTCATCCTTCCGAGTCCGCCAAACCGTTCGCTTCATAAAACCTCCTTCAAGGGAAAATTTTGTCGCCGTTGTATCGACGCCGCATGAACGGAAATTGACGGTTCGGCAAAGTATCGTTAACGGTTTGGCAAATCGGTGTGAAGTATCTTTTTCCTTTAACTCGGCGCCTCGATCTGGTACTTCGAGGCGATATGAAAACGCTCCTGTGGAAGTTTTTGGGGGCGGAGCGTCTGCCTGACGCGTCCCGGAAGAAGCTCGCCGTCGTGTCGCTGCTCTACTTCATTCAGGGAAGCCCGCTGGCGATTCTCTGGGAAATTCTCCCCGTCTATCTGAGGCTGCAAGGCATCTCGCTGGCGGCAATCGGCGGGTTGCGCCTGCTCGAGCTGCCGTATTCGCTGAAAGTCTTCTGGTCGCCCGCGGTGCACCGCTACGGCGACCGGCGCTGGTGGATTTTCGGCTGCATGGCGGGCATCGCCGTAGTTGTAGGCTTGCTGCCGGCCATCGACGCGGCGCACGTCAGCTGGCTGCTTTTACTTCTTCTTCTCGTGCTCACGACTTTTTCCGCGACACAGGATGTCGCGATCGATTCTTATACGGTCGGCCTCGTCTCGCGCGAAGAGGAGGGGCCGGCAAACGGCGTGCGCGCGTCGGCCTATCGCCTAGCGCTGGTCATGATCGGCGGTGGCACGGTTTTTCTCGCGGCCGTGCTTCCGTGGGACGTGCTATTCGGAATCGCCGCCGTGATTTTCGCCGCGCTTGCGTTCTTGGCGCTGACGGCGCCGCGCCTCGATTTGCCGGCCGAAGCGCGAACGCACTGGCTCAGCGGCTTCGCTCAATGGATCGGCAAATGGCGCGCGGTGCCGCTCGTGCTCTTCGTGCTGACCTATAAGCTGGGCGAGTTCGCAATCGGGCCGATGGTAAAGCCCTTTTGGGTCGATCAAGGAAGATCGGTCTTTGAGATCGGACTGGTGCCGACGACCTTAGGCATTTTCTTGAGCGTCGCCGGCGCGCTCGCCGGCGGCGGCTTCATCTCGCGCTACGGGATTTTCCGCGGCGTGCTCGTGCTGGGGTTTTTACAGGCTGTTTCCAACCTCGGCTACGCGTTCGTCGCCTGGGGCGACCTAGGACGCGGCGGTCTTTACGCGGCTTCGGTCTTCGAGTCTTTCAGCGGCGGGCTGGGGACGGCGGCCTTTCTGGCCTTCCTCATGAACGTGTGCGACAAAGAGCACGCCACGGTGCAGTACGCGTTCCTGTCTTCGGTATTCTCTCTTACCGGCCGGCTGATCGGCGGCCTCAGCGGCATCGGCGCGCAGAAAATAGGCTACGGCAATTACTTCGCGCTCACCTTTGCCATCTCGCTGCCGGCATTCGCGCTGCTTCCGTGGGTCAAATCCTGGATCCATGAGAAGCCGAAGGAAAAGGATCCTGCAGTTTCATGAGAGCTCGGCGACGAGAGCCTTCCATGCGGCGCTCTCGCGGCGCGGATCGACGAGCGGCCTGAGGCGCGCGCAGCGCTTCTTGAGCGTACGGTAAAATTCGGCATCCAACGCCGCGCGGTCGAGCAGCCGCGCCAGCGCACGTGTATCGCCGACCGGAAAATATCCGGGATAATTCTTGCCGAGCGTTCCGATCAGTCCTGAAATCTTCGAGGCGACGACCGGCACGGACGAGGAGATCGCCTCCGAAAGCACGTTGGCGCTGCCTTCCATCACGGAAGTGAGCGCGAGCAGGTCGCTGCCGGCAAGGAAGCGCCGGGCTTTCCAGTGCGGCAGCTCGCCGATCCAGCGATAGCGCGGGTTGCGCCCCATCTCCGCGCGCGCGCGCCGCTCCATATTTTTATCGAGCGCGCGCCCCACCTGGATGATGCGGATGCGCGAACCGTTGAGGAATCGCCCCGCGTAAGCCGCGCGCAGCGGATCTTTCACCGGACGCAGATGTCCGATGACGGCGACGACAAAGCCATTGGCGCGCCGTCGCTGCGCTCTCAGGCGCGGCGCGGATTGATAGATGACCCGCGTCTTGCGCCGCAGGCGGCGCGGCAGCTCTTCGAGCCCCATCGATTGGAGCACGATCAGGCGCGTAGCGATATCGAGCGAGGCATGCGCCGCGGCGCTTGTGCGGATGTCGCGATACAGATCGGTGCCGGTCAACGCGACGACAAGCGGCTTCTTCGGGTGGAGTTTTTTGAACCGGCGGATCGACGGCGCGCTTTTCCGTGCGTGCAGCGCGACCAGCAGGTCGCAGGCTTCGCCGCAGTACTCGCGCGCGACGGCAACCCGATGTCCGAGGCGTCTCAAAATACCGGCCCAGCGCAAGGCAGTGATGCTGTTGCCGTTGCGATCTTCGGGACCGGCGGGCGTAACGATGCGGATCGTCATTCCGCGCAGGTACGAAAGCCGGCCCAGACATCGCGCCGGTCGGGGGTGTAGAAGTTACGCCAGGTGTTTCGGATGAGGCGAGGGCGCGTCACCCAGCAGCCGCCGCGAAGAACTTTGTGCGCGCCGAACCACGGCGCGGAATATTCCTTGTAAGGATCCGCCGCGAACTCGGGATAGGGAAGAAAATCGCTCGCCGTCCATTCCCAGACGTTGCCGATCATCTGCCGGCAGCCGAACGCGCTGTCGCCCGCGGGCAGCGCCGCCACCGGCAAAACGCCGGACGCGGTTCCGTCGAGGTTGGCGCGCGCGGGAGTCGGAGGCTCATCGCCCCAAGGATATAATCGTTTCCGAGGAAGAATGCCGCAGCCGCCGGCGTCGCGCTCGGCCGCCGCGGCCATCTCCCATTCGGCCTCGGTCGGCAGCCGCCGGCCGGCCCACTTCGCGTACGCGTCCGCTTCGTACCAATTGACATGCATGACCGGGAGACTCTGCTGAAGCGGCATCCATTCGTCGAAGACGCGCTGCAGCCATACGCCGCCTTCTTTTCTCCAGTAAACCGGATTTACAATCTCCTCCTGCCCGTTCACGCTTGCCGTGGTTTGCTCGCGGGCGAAGAATTTCGCGAACGATTGCGCCAGGGCGGGGGAGCCGCCGCCGTGGAGCCAATTCCACCCTTCGGTGGTCCAGAACTCTTTCCGGCGGTAGCCGCCGTCGTCCACGAACGCGGCGAACTCCGCGTTCGTCACGGCGGCGCGCGCGATGTGAAAGGGCTTCACCTCGATCGGGTGCGCCCACTTCTCGTTGTCAAAGACAAAAAGCGAATCCGGCGTGGCGCCGAGCATGAAAGTCCCGCCCGGAACTTCTACGTCGCCAACGGCTCCCTTCCGGTCAGTTGTGGCCAAAGTTTCAGCACAAAATGCCGGCTTAGGGTAGCCAAGCGTCTGCCGGGTGTAGGCGAGCGCCTCGTCGTGCATATCTTCGTGGAAGAGCACGAGCAGATGAAAGTATCTTTCTTCGGGGGTCGGCGCGCCGTGCGCAAGGCCATCGCGGACGCGGTCGAGCACGGCATTCATGTACGCAAGCGTCCGCTCGCGCGAAGCTATCGGCAAATCCCAGCGCGTGTCGTGGGCGACCTTGGCGGAATCATAAAAGGAATCGGCGCCTTCGACCAGCGGACGCTCGCCCCGGACATGGCGGAGCGTCCAGAACTCCTGGAACCAGGCGATGTGACCAATCTCCCACAGCGGCGGGTTGACG
>DATDFN010000135.1:0-14244 GCA_036522615.1 Binatia bacterium
AGCCGGTCATCGCGGTCGGCGGAAAGAATTTCATCGACGAGTTGATTACACTGGCGGGCGGGACGAACATCGCAGCCGGCGCGGCCCAGCCGTGGCTCAATTTGCCCGACGAATATATCGTCGCGAAGGCGCCCGAGGTGATCATCGAGGCGGGCATGGGTTCGGAGCGCGAGAAGGCCAACAAGCGCTGGAGCGATCTCGGCTCCGTGCCGGCGGTGCGCGCGTACCGGATCTATCCGCATTCGTCGGATAAGATCTTGAGACCCGGGCCGCGCTTCGGCGATGCGCTGAGCGAGATCGCACGACTGATTCATCCGGAGTGTTTCGCGGACGACAAACGGAGCGGTTGTTGAAAATTCTCGACCGAAGAAAAATGGTCGCCGTCAACGGCGCGCTGCTCGCGCTGCTCGCGGCCTCGCTCGTCGCCTGCGCGCTGATCGGCCCGGTGGCGATCGATCTCAAGCGCGCGCTCGGCGATTTCTTTTCGCCCGATGCCGAGATTCTTTTCCGCGCGCGGCTGCCGCGCGTGCTGCTCGGCGCCGCGATCGGCGGCGGCATGGCCGCCTGCGGCGTCGTGCTCCAGGCCATGCTCCGCAATCCGCTCGCGTGCCCTCAGATGCTGGGCGTCTCGGGCGGCGCATCGCTCGGCGGCATTCTAGGAATGATCTTTTTCCCCAATTGGCTCTTGCCGGTGGCCGGCGGATTTCTCGACGAGATCTCGTGGGTGCCGCTCGCGGCGTTTTTGGGCGCGCTGCTCAGCATGGCGCTCGTCTACCGCCTGGCGCTCTTTCGCGGCCGGCTTCATCCGTATCATCTGCTGCTCACGGGCGTGATCTTTAATTCGTTCGTCGCGGCGCTGATCATGTTTCTCAATTCGATCGTGGATTTTTATCAGGCGCAGGGACTGCTCTTCTGGCTGATGGGAAATCTCTCGACGCGCGCCTACCCGACGGTGGCTTTCATCGCCGGGTACATCGCGCTGGGATTTTTATGGCTGTGGAGCCACGGGTTGAGGCTGAATCTCATCACGCTGGGCGAGGAGGCGGCGCTGCAGCTGGGCGTCGAGGTGGCGTCGGTCGAGCGGCAGGTGTTCTTGGCGACCTCGTTGATGATCGGCGCGATGGTTTCGGTGAGCGGGATGATCGGCTTCGTGGGTCTGATGATCCCGCATGCGATGCGCCTCCTGGTCGGGAGCGATCATCGGCTGCTTTTGCCGTCGTCGTTTCTGGCGGGCGCTATTTTTCTTTGCTGGGCGGATACGCTCGCGCGCCTGCTGCTCGCGCCCGCCGAGCTGCCCGTCGGCATCGTGACCGCGTTCTTCGGCGCGCCGTTTTTTATTTCCCTACTCTACCGCGAGGGGCGGAAGCTGCCGGTATGAGCGCGGCGATCGAAATCGAGAATCTGGTTTTTGGCTACGGCGCGCGCCGCGTGCTCGAAGGCGTTTCGCTCGCGATTGCAAAAGGAGAGATGGTCGGCGTGCTCGGCCCGAACGGGTCGGGGAAAACGACGCTGCTGAAGATTGTTTCCGGCGTGCTCGGCGTGCGCCGAGCGGTCAGGCTCGACGGGACGCCGATCGAGAGCTGCTCGCGCCGCGACTTGAGCCGCATGGTCGCCGTCGTGCCGCAGGAGAGCGAGATCCATTTTCCCTTCACCGCCGCGGAGATCGTGCTGATGGCGCGCGCGAGCCACCACGGACGGCTGGCGCTGGAGGGCGCGGCCGATCTCGACGCCGCGCGGCGGAGCATGGCGGCGACCGACACGGCGGCGCTCGCCGACCGCTGGCTGCACGAGCTCAGCGGCGGCGAGAAGCAGCGCGTGATGATCGCGCGCGCGCTGGCGCAGGAAGCGGAAATTCTTTTGCTCGACGAGCCGGCGGCGTTTCTCGATTTGAAGCACCAGCTCGGCGTGCTCGGTCTCATGCGGCGGCTGAACCGCGAGCGCGGCATGACGATCGTCGCCGCGCTCCACGACCTCAATCTGGCCGCGCTTTTTTTCCCGCGTTTATTGCTGCTGGAAAACGGAAAAATTTTCCGCGACGGCGCGCCCGAAGAAGTCCTGACGGAAGATACCATCCGGCGGGTCTACGGCGTGGACGTCCGGGTCGAGCGGCCCGCACCGGACCGCCGCCCGCACATCTTCGTCCGTCCCTGAGCATTTGCAAAATATCCGGCGAGAGGCTAAAGCAAGAACTTAAGCTGGACAAAGGTGGACTGAAGTATGACTGCCGGTCAAGCAGCGATTTATCCTTGGACGTCGGCGGGCCTCGTCGTGCTCGCGCTTTTCATGCTCTACGCGCTGGCGCTCGATCAGGGGCTTTTGCTCTCTTGGGTTCAAGGGCCCGCGGCCTTCGACATGAATCTCATCCACGAGTTCGTTCATGACGCGCGCCATGCGGCGGGTTTTCCCTGTCATTAAACCGACTCAGTAACGCCACGCGAGGCCATTCCGCGAGTTTACGGTGCCGTTTACGAAGCTGCTTGAGACCGCGCTTATCGCAGGGCTCCTCGCGGCTTTCGCAACCGCCGGCTTTCATTGGCTCTTCAGCGAGCCGCTGATCGACCGCGCCGTTGCGATCGAAGAGCAGGCGAGCTCGCACGCCGAGCAGCCGATGGTATCCCGGCCGACGCAGAAGTTCGGGCTGTTCGTCGGATTCGCGTTTTACGGCATCGCGTGGGGAATTTTGTTCGGCGTGCTCGTCTACGCAATTTCGCCGAAGCCGCCGGCCGGCGGAAGCTTGTCGCAAGGATTATTGATTGCCCTGATACTGGGCTGGTCGGTTGCGGTATTTCCGATGCTGAAGTATCCCGCGAATCCGCCGGGAGTCGGCGAGGCGGCGACGATCGGCTATCGGCAGGAGATCTTCGTGCTGTTTATCGCCTTGTCGCTCATCGGGACGGTCGCGGCGTTCATCGCGGAAAGCTGGCTCCGTCGGTCGGGCAGACCGATGCCGCTGCATGTCGCCGCAGTCTATCTCGTTTACCTTTTTTGCTTGTACCATTTCTTTCCTGCGAATCCCGATCCGGTGAAGATCGACCTCGAGCTGGTCCAGCGTTTTCGGCTCGTTTCCTTCGCCGGGCATATCGTATTCTGGACCGCCCTCGGCGTCGCGTTCGCCGCGCTGACGCGGCTCCGCTCACCGGCTGCGAGGCATGGCTAAATATTCAAGGAACGCCGCCGCGAACCCGCCGGTCACGGCCGCCGAAGCCGGCGTGCGGTCGGCGCTGCTTCGCTTCTCGCTCCCTATATTAATCATCGCGCTAACTTTTATTTTCTTCTTGCCCTCGCTCTACAACGGCTTCGTCGATTGGGACGACGTCAAGCTCCTGCTGGAAAACACGCAGTATCGCGCGCTCGATTGGCCGCACATCCGCTGGATGTTCGGGACTTTCTATATGGGCCACTACCAGCCGCTCACCTGGCTGACCTACGCGCTCGATTATTTTTTGTGGGGTCTCGACCCGTTCGGCTTTCACCTGACGAGCCTTGCGCTGCATTGCATCAACGCGCTGCTTTTCTATTTTCTCGCGCTGCGTTTGCTTGCGTTGAGCTTAGGGGAAGAGGCGCGCCCGTGGTCGCGCCTCGCCGCGTTTTTCGCCGCGCTTCTTTTCGCGATTCATCCCCTCAGGGTCGAATCCGTCGCCTGGGTGACCGAGCGTCGCGACGTGCTTTCCGGCCTATTTTTTCTCGCGACGCTGCTCTGTTATCTGAAAGCCGCCGCGGCCGACGCGAAGCGCGAGCGCTGGCTCGCCGCCGCGGTTATTTTCTACGCGCTTTCTTTGCTGTCGAAAGCGGCGGGCATGACGCTGCCGATCGTGCTCGTGGCGTTGGATGTTTATCCTTTGCGCCGTCTCGGCCCCGGCAGGTGGTTCGCGCCGGAGACGCGCCGCGTCTGGCTGGAAAAGATGCCGTTCGTTATCCTCGCGCTCGTCTTCGCCGCGCCGGCGCTCGCGGCGCAGCGCGACGCGGGCGCGCTGCTGACGCTGGCGAACTACGGCATCGCTAAACGCGTCGGCCAGGCGCTTTTCGCGCCGGCATTTTACTTATGGAAGATGATCGCGCCGGTCGATCTGTCGCCGATCTACGCGATACCGCTTCATCTCGAAAAACCCGACTGGATTTTCTTTGGCATCGGCGTCGCCTTTGACGTCGCGCTGACGGCGGTTCTCATTCTATACCGGCGCCGCTGGCCCGCGCTGCTCGCGGTATGGGTCTGCTACCTCGCGCTGCTCGCGCCCGTGCTCGGCTTTACCCAGGCCGGCCCGCAATTCGCCGCGGACCGCTATACCTACCTTTCGTGCCTCGGCTGGGCGCTCGTGGCCGCCGCCGTTCTGCTCCGTTTCATCATGAAGAATCAACCGCTCGTGCGCGCGGCGGCAGCGGTCGTGTCGGCGGTGATCGTCCTCGTTCTCGGCGCGCTCACGTGGTTTCAGACGCAGGTCTGGCATGATCCGCTGACGCTCTGGCGGCATGCCGTCGCGGCGTATCCGCGGGCGTCGAAGGCGCAAAACAGCCTCGCGAACGTGCTCGTCCAGATCGGAAGGCCGAACGAAGCGCTTGAGCATTACCGACGCGCCATCGAAATCGATCCGGACTACAAGGAAGGCCACCATAATCTTGGGCTCACGCTCGCGGGGCGCGGCGATGTCGCGGGCGCCAAACGCGAATACGGTGAGGCGTTGCGCATCGACCCGGGCTACAAAGAGGCGCACAACAATCTCGCCGCGGTCCTCTTTTTTGAAGAGGATCTCGCCGGCGCGATCGATCACTACCGCCGTGCGATTGCTATCGATCCCGCGTTCAAGGAGGCGCGCAACAATCTCGGCGTCGTTTTGATGAATCAGGGAAACGTCGCGGATGCGGTCGCCGAGTATCGCGCGGCGATCAAAATCGACCCCAACTACAAAGAGCCGCACTACAACTTGGGCAACGCGCTGTTGGAGCAGGGGAAAGTCGATGAGGCGGTCGCCGAGTATCGCGCGGCGATCAAAATCGACCCCAACTACGAGGCGGCGCGCTACAATCTCGGCATCGCCGAGGAAGAGCAGAGAAAAAAGCTGGCGCCCGCTACTCGCGGTTCGCCTTCCGGTAGCCCAGCGCGTCCTGCGCGATAATCAGCTTCTGAATGTTCGAGGAGCCCTCGACAATCTGATACGACTTCGCGTCGCGCAGATAGCGCTCGACCGGAAACTCGGTCGAATAGCCGTACGCGCCGAGAATGCGGAGCGCGGCGTCGGCGGCGAACGCCGCCGCTTCTGCGGCGGTGTATTTCGCGATGGACACCTCGAGGTTGTTGGCGCGCTTCTGGTCGGCCAGCCAGGCGGCGCGATAGACGAGCAGGCGCGCGGCTTCCTCGTGTACCACCATCTGCGCGATCAGATCCTGATTCATCTGAAACTGGCCGATCTTCTGGCCGAATTGCTCGCGCTGGTTGCAGTAGCTCACGGCCGCCTCGCGCGCCGCGACCGTCAGCCCCAGCGCGCCGGCGGCGCAGCTGAGCCGCGTATTGTTCAGCTGCCACATGCAGATCTTGAAGCCCTCGCCTTCTTTGCCGATCAAACTATCGGCCGGCACGCGGAAATTCTCGAACGTGAGCTCGCCGAGCGGCGAGGCATGCGTCCCCATCACTTCGAGCTCGCGGCGGCTCACGCCCGGCTTGGTGAAGTCGGCGATGAAGGCGGAGATGCCGCGGTGCTTCTGCGCCTTATCGGTCACGGCGTAGACGAGCCCGCAGTCGGCGACGGGGGCGTTCGAGATCCAGATCTTCGTGCCGTTCAAGATATAATCGCCGCCTTGCCGTGCCGCCGTCGTGCGCATCGCGGCGACGTCCGAGCCGGCGTCCGGCTCGGTAATGGCGAAGCAGCCGACCTTCTCGCCCTGGAGCAGCGGCGGCAGCCAGCGCTTTCTCTGCGCATCGCTGCCGAAACGGTCCAAGACCAGCGCCGGGCCGACCTGCATATTGACGAAGACGCGGATCGCGCTGTGAGCGCGCGCGATCTCCTCGGTGATGAGCGAGAGCGCGAGAAAGCCGAGGCCGTTGCCGCCGTGTTCCTCCGGAATCGCGGCGCCGTAAAAGCCGAGCGCGCCCATCTTCGCGATGAGATCGCGGCGGAATTTATGCTCGCGGTCGTCGGCTGCGGCGGTCGGCGCGATTTCCTTCGCGGCGAAATCCCGCGCGAGGTCGCGCGCGGCGATCAGCTCTTCCGATAACTCGAAATCCATCTTCTTCCTCCGGGAATGTTGAATGTTGAAGGTTGAATTTCCAATTCAAAAACTCAAAATTCATCATTTCAGTAGTTCCCGCGCTATGATGAGCCTCTGAATCTCCGAGGTGCCCTCGTAGATCCTGAGCGCCCGGACCGCGTTGTAGAGCTGCGCCACGACGGACTCCCTCGCGACACCCAGTCCGCCGTGGATCTGCAGCGCCTCATCGACGATCCGCTGCGCCGCCTCGGTGGCGAAAAGTTTCGCCATCGAGGCGCTGCGCTTGGCCTCGCGCCGCCGATCGTGCTGCCATGCCGCCTGATAGACGAGCAGCCGCGCGGCCTCGAGTTCCGTCGCCATATCCGCAAGCTTGAACTGAATTCCTTGAAACTCCGCCAGCGGTTTGCCGAACTGACGCCGGCTGCGGGCATAAGCGAGCGCTTCTTCTAGCGCTCGCCGGGCGAAGCCGACGGCGGCGGCGCCGACCGTGGGCCGCAGCGCGTCGAGTGTGCCGAGCGCGATTTTCATGCCGTCGCCCTCGCGGCCGATGAGGCTCGCCCGCGGAACGACGCAGTCTTCGAAAGCCAACGTACCGATAGGATGCGGCGAGATGAGCCGGGTTCTCTCGCGCACTTTCACGCCGGGGTTTTCCGCGTCGACGATGAACGCGCTGAGCCCTTTTCCCTTCGCGTCGGGCTGTGTCGACGCGATGACGACGTAAACGTCCGCGATGCCGGCGTTCGAAATGAACGATTTGACCCCCGTCAGCCGGTAATCGCCGCCGTGCTTGGTCGCGCGCGTTTGCAGCGAAGCGACGTCGGAGCCGGCCTCCGGCTCCGTGAGCGCGAAGCCGGCTATTTTGTCTCCGCGGCCGAGCGCGTGAAGATAATTTTGTTTCTGCTCGTCGCTCGCCGCGAGCGCGATCGGATACATCCCAAGCGCCTGCACGGAAAGGACGGTGTCGAAGAGTGGCGCGACGCGCGCCAGCTCTTCGCGCAACAGGCACAGCTCGCGAATGGAAATCGTCTCATCGGCGCCGCCGAACGGCCGCGGCGCGAGCCGCTGAAGCCATCCGCCGTGCGCCAGCAGCGGCACCAGAGCTTTCGCGGTTTCGCCGACCGTTTCGACGCTGTCGTCGCGCAGCGCCGCGGCGGCGGCGTTTTGCTCCGCCCATGCGCGCGCTCGCTCGCGTAATTTTTCATGCTCGTCGTCGAGATGGGGATACATGTATCCGGTTAACCGCGGTTGAACAGCGGCGGCCGTTTTTCCACGATCGCGCGGTAGCCTTCGCGGAAATCGGCGTTCTCCATGCAGATCGCCTGCGCGCGGGCCTCCATCTCCAGCGCGGCCTCGAGCTCCATCTGCATCTCGCGGTTGAGCAACTGCTTGGTAACGCCCATCGCGTACAGCGGCCCTTCTTTGAGCCGCCGCGCGAAAGCATAGGCCTCGTCGAGGAGCTTCTCGTGGGGCACGACGCGGTTGGCGAGCCCGATGCGCCACGCTTCCTGCGCGTCGATCGCCTCGCCGAGCATCAGCAACTCCGTCGCGCGGCCCTGGCCCACAATGCGCGGCAGGAGGTGGATCGCCCCCATGTCCGCTCCGGCGAGGCCCACTTTGACGAAGAGGAACGCGAAGCGCGCGTTGGTCGAGACCACGCGAAAGTCGCTCGCCAGCGCGAGCATGGCGCCGGCGCCGGCGGCGATGCCGTTCACGGCGGCGATGATCGGCTTTTTCAACGCGCGCATGTTCTTGACGAGGTCGCAGCTCATGCGCGTGAAGCGATAGAGCGAGTCGCCCTTCATTTCGATCAGCTTGGCGATGATCTCGTGCAGGCTCCCGCCGGAGCAGAAGCCTTTGCCTTGGCCGGTGATGACGAGAATCTGTACGGCGGCGTCGTCGGCGAGATCGCGCGTCAGCCGCTCGAGCTCCTCGTAGGTTTTGAACGTGAGCGCGTTCAGTGTTTTCGGATCGTTCAGGCGCACCGTCGCGATTCCATCTTCGACCTCGTAGATAAACGTCTCGTACGCCATTCAGGCTCCTCTAATGCTTGCGGCAATTCGTGCGTCGAAAAATAGGATTTTCTCATCTTACCGTCAACCGCGGCGCTATTGCTACCCCCACATACACTCACTATAATCAGGCGATGTTTCGCCCCCGCGCGCATCTGCTGGCGGTCGCTCTGATCGTCGGCTGCACGTACCTTCCGTTCGGAAAAGTGGTGCCCCCCGCGCATGCGATCCAGGAGGACGAGGAATCGCGCATCAGCCGGCAATTCCGCCGCGAAGCGAAAAAGCAGCTCACCTTCGTGACCAATCCCGAGGTCGAAGGGTTCGTCGATCAGATCGGCCGGCGGCTTCTCTCGGTGATGGGCCCGCAGACTTTCGAGTACCGCTTCTTCGTCGTCTCCGACTCAGCCCTCAACGCGTTCTCCGTTCCCGGCGGGTCGATCTACGTCTATACGGGTCTTATCGAGCACGTGAAAAGCACGTCGGAGCTCGCGGGCGTCATGGGCCACGAAATCATCCACGCCAAGGATCATCACATCGCGCGCATGTCCGGGATCGACCCGCTCAGCCTGCTCGGTCTTTTAGGCATGGTTCTCGCGCGCGGAGGAGCGGGCGCACAGGCCGCCGGCGCCATCGGCCAGGCGCTATCGGCGACGCGCCAATTAACGTTCAGCCGCCAACTCGAGCTCGAAGCCGACACTTTGGGCGTCAAGTACATGGCGCAGGCGGGATACGATCCCAAAGGCATGCTCGCGTTCATGAAGACGATGGATCAGCAGAATGCGCTAATCCAGTCGTCGGTCCCGCCGTATCTTCTGACGCATCCCGTTACGAAAGAGCGTATGGCGAATATCGAGCGGATCATCCACTCGCTTCCGGAGCGCGCGCCAGCGCGCGAGACGCCGGATGCGATAAGGAGAATTCAAACTTTGCTGCGCGTCGACCGGCATGAAGAAGACGCGGTCATTGCCGAAAACGAGCGCGTGTTGAGCGAGCAACCGGACAACGCCGAAGCGCGGCACAACATAGCCATCGCTCAGCTCGCGCTGGGGAAAGTCAGCGCGGCGCGCGGGAATTTCGAAAAAGTCCGCGACCTCGACCCGCGGCGCCCGGGAATCGATCGCGATCTAGGCAGGCTCTACGGCCAAATCGGCGAGTTTCAGCTCGCGCGCGAAGCGTTCGATCGGGCGATCAAGGTCGAGCCGCGCGACGCGGTCAATTACATCTATCTGGGAGAAATGTACGAACGAGAAAAGAATCTGCGGGAGGCCGCCAACGCCTATTTGAACGCGACCAATCTCGCGCCCTATTCGCCGCTCGCGCTCAATCGGCTGGGCGTGGCTTACGGCCGGATGAATCGGCCCGGAGAGGGGTATTATTATATCGGCCGCTCGTTCTTATTGCAGGACGACGATGAAAGGGCGGTGGCCGACTACGAGCGCGCGATGAAAATCCTCGGGCCGGCTTCTCCGCGTGCTCAGATGATCAAAGAGGAAGTGGATGCGATTAAATCCCGGCGCAGATGACTACGCCGAGGCGGAAAAGACGATCTGCTTGCCTTTCACCGGCCGGGCGAGCTTGCGCTCGCGCTTGAGCAGGAAAGAGCGCGTATAGTCGGGATCGAAGCCAAGCAGGCCGCAGATATTGTCGAACGAAAACAGCCAATCGGTGCCGGGGTCGGCCACCCAGGCGATCGAGTTGTCGTACAGCTCGCGGGCGGGTCCGCCGCGCGAGCTGCGGTATTTTTCGAGGCACTCCACGGCGTCCTTAAGGACGGCGATCATGAGGCGCTTCTCACCGTCCAGCTGACGCGAGATGCCGCGGTTGCCGTAGAACTGCGAAGGCAGGCACGTATCCGGCTCGAGTATTCGGGCTAGGAAATCATCGTACATAGGAACGCCTTTTCTGTGATACTAAAGAATATAAACACGTATCACAGGCGGGCGAAAATTGCAAGGTATTCTTTTTGCCCGAGTCGGAAATCCCGCAGTATTATATTCTATAATTAATCCAGCTACTTGCTTTATAGCCCGTTAAGTAGTCCGGCCAGCTTGGTTTTCGCAACGTAGTGGTCCCAGACTTTCTGAATCACCGACATCTTGCGGCGGCCTTTGCCGACGCGCTCGAGCTCGTCGTCGTTGTACGGCCGGATCGGTCCTAAAGTCGACGCCAGGCACGTTCTGGCCGCGCTTTCTTCGAGATCCACGCACGCGGCGAAGGTCCATTCGATCGACTGGCCCACGACGACCGACCCGTGGCCGCGCAAAATCGCCGCATCGCGCTTGCCGAGCGTGCGCGCGACGGCATCGCCCTGCTCGTCGGTATGGATCAGAGCCGGATCGTTATAGACGGGCAGCGGGCCGGCGCCGAAAAGCGCGCCGGGATTGTCGGCGGCGACGAGCGGACGTCCCGCCATGCTCAACACGACCACCATGCGGTTGTGCAGGTGCGCGACGCTCTGCACGTCGTCGCGGGCGCGGTAGGTCCGGATGTGCATCGGCAGCTCCGACGGCGCATTCCATTTGCCCTCGATTTTTTTTCCGTCGCGATCCACCGTGACGACGTCGTCCGGCGTGACCTCGCAGCGGCTCACCGGATGGCCGTGGATCAAGAACTTGTCCGTGCCGGGAACGCGGATGCTGATGTGGCCGCTGTAATCGACCAGCTCGGCGACGTAAAGCATGCGGCACGCCATCGCGACTTTCATCTTCAATTCATCGATCTGCGTCATGAAATCTCCTTAACGGAACGTCTGCGGTTGGTCGGAAAGCTAGGATTATCCTTGAAAATAGAAACTTGCAACACGCCGCGATGCTTGCCGCGGCAAATGAGAAATGATTACTTGAAACGCAAAGGAGCATCTATGCCGAGCAACAGCGCCGAAGGCATCCGCTGGGACCTGAGCGATCTTTTTTCCTCGCACGACGATCCGCGTATCGACTCGACGCTCGACGACTGCAGGTCCGAAGCGGAGGCTTTCGCGCTGCGGTACCGCGGCAAGATCGCCGGCATGAAGCCGGCGGATTTGCTCTCCGCGCTGAAGGAGCTCGAGCAGATCGAAGACAGCCTATCGCGCGTCGCGAATTATTCGAGCCTGCTCTATTCCGCCGATTCCATCAAGCCGGAATACCAGGACCTCGACCAGCGCGTCGAGCAGCGCGTGACCGAGATCCGAAACATCCTGCTTTTCTTCGAGCTCGAATGGCTCGAACAGGACGACGAGGCGGCGGAGCGCCGCCTCGCGGTGCCGGAATTGAAGAACTACGCGCATTACCTAAAAAGCATCCGGCGCTTCCGCCCGCACAAGCTGTCCGAGGGCGAGGAGAAGATCGTCAACGAGAAGGACAACACGGGCCGGAACGCTTTCGGCAGGCTCTTCTCGGAGATCACGTCCTCGCTTTCTTTTCCTCTGGAGCGCGATGGGAAAAAAGAAGATTTAACCTTGAGCGAAACGCTGGCCCTGCTGCACGAGCCGGAGCGCGAGCTGCGGCGGAAAGCGATGGAGACCGTCTACCGAGGCCTCGCGGAGCATCGCGACACGCTCACGTTCATCTACGACACGCTGATCCAGGATCACCTCACGATGGACCGCCTGCGGAAATATCCCGATCCGATGCTGGAGCGCCATCTCGTGAACGAGATCGACGCCGAGGCGGTCGGCAAGATGATGGGAGTGACGGAAAACAACTATGCCGTCGCGCACGACTATTTCCGCCTCAAGGCGCGGCTGCTCTCATTGCCGAAGCTCGCGCTCTACGACCAGTACGCGCCGGTCGGAAAGAATCTGACGCCGTTCCCGTTTTCCGAGGCGGAAAAAATCATTCTCGAGGCCTTCGACGCCTTCAGCCCGGTGTTCCGGGAGATCGCCGGCGAATTTTTCGCCAAGCGCTGGATCGACGCTGAGATCCGCAAAGGCAAGCGCGGCGGCGCGTTCTGCGCCTCGCCGTCGCCCGGCCTGCATCCGTACATCCTCTGCAACTACACCGATAATCTGCGCGACGTGATGACGGTCGCGCACGAGCTGGGACACGGGCTCCACGGCTCGCTCAGCCGCAAGCAGAGCTACTTCAACTACGATACGCCGCTCACGACCGCCGAGACCGCCTCGGTATTCGGCGAGATGCTCGTCTTCGACTACCTCGTCGAGCGACAGAGCGATCCGAAAGTGCAGATCGCGCTCCTCGCCGGCAAGCTCGAAGACGCGTTCGCGACCGTTTTTCGCCAGAACGTGCTCACGCGCTTCGAAGAGGCGGTCTTCGCCAAGCGCCGCGCCGGCCGATTGACGCCCGACGCCGTCGGCGAGACGTGGCTCGCGGCCAACGGCGCGTATTACGGCGACGCGGTCGAGATGCCCGACGGCTATCGCTGGGGCTGGTCGTATATCCCGCACTTCATCCACAGCCGCTTCTACTGCTACAGCTACGTCTTCGGCCAGCTGCTCGTGCTCGCGCTCTACCGGATGTACCGCGAGCAGGGAAAGAGCTTCGTGCCGAAATACCTCGCGCTGCTGGAAGCCGGCGGCTCCGACACGCCGGAAAATCTGCTCAAGCCGCTGAACGTCGACATCCACGACGCGGCGTTCTGGCAAAAGGGATTCGACGAAATCAAGGGCATGGTTTCGCGCTTGCGGAAGCTCGTCGAGGCAAGCTAATAATCGGCGATGGTGCGCGCGGCCGCGCTCATGATCCTCCTCACTACAGCCACGCCATTGCATGCTCAGACCGTTCCCGGCGCCGAGCGCGTCGAGTTCGACAGCCGCGACCAGCGCGACGGCAAAGCGGTGCGTCTGTTCGGCTGGTTTTTCAAAGCAAAAGCGGACACGGCGGGGAAGGCGCCGCTCGTCGTCGCGCTGCACGGCTGCGGCGGCCTGTACGGCAGCGACAAAGATTTAAACGCGCGGCATGCGGAGATGGGCGAACTGCTGAGGCGGCAGGGATACCACGTGCTCTTTCCGGACAGCTTCACGCCGCGCGGCTACGCTTCCATCTGCACGATCAAGACCGGCACGCGCGACCTCAACGCGGCGAACCGGCGGCGCGACGTTCTCGGCGCCCTCGCCTGGGCGGTGGGGCGGCCCGAGGTCGACGCCGGCCGCATCGCCATCCTGGGCTGGTCCCACGGCGGGTCGACGGTGCTGTCGGCGAACAATCGGCAGAACAAGGAAGTGGCGGGCTCTACGGTCCAGCCGCGCGCCGCCGTCGCCTTTTATCCCGGCTGCAGCGCCTACCTGAACGCGCGCGACGGCTACCGGCCGAACGCGCCGCTGTTGGTCTTGATCGGCGAGAAAGACGACTGGACGCCGGCAAAGCCGTGCGTCGAGCTGCGCGAAAAAGTCCGCAAGCAATATCCCGGCGACACGTTCGAGCTGCGCGTTTACCCCGACAGCTATCACGACTTCGACGCGCCGAATGTGCCGCTCCGCGTGCGCAAGGACGTGCCCAACGGCGTCAATCCGGGCCAGGGCGTCACCGTGGGATCGAACCCGGTCGCGCGCGAGAAGGCGTACGCGGAGGTGCTGGAGTTTTTACGGCAAAGAATCGGCGCAGCATCCGCCCCGGCGCCGGCGTCAACGAAACCGGCGGACTAGAACTCCTTCGCCTGGTATACGATCTCGCCGCCGGCGATCGTCATCAAAGCCTTGATGTCCTTGATGCGCTCGACCGGCACGGTGAGCGGATTTTCCGATAGGACGGTCACGTCGGCGAGCTTGCCGGCGGCGAGCGTGCCTTTCTCTTTCTCCTCGAACATGACGTAGGCGGCGTCTCGCGTGTGCATCGCGAGCGCCTCGGCCGGCGTCAGCGCCTGCTCGGGCCCGAGCGGAGTGCCCGCCTTGGTCTTGCGCGCGACGGCGAAGTACATGTGCAGGAACGGGTTCAGCGGGTTGGTGAGCCAGTCCGAGCCGCCGGCTAGGATGATGCCGTTCTTTAAATAGTCGCGGGTGGGCGAGGACTGCTCGGCGCGCTCGCGCCCGAAGTTGGTCATGTACGTCTCGCCCTTGACGTACGGCGCGGCCTGAATCGTCACGATGAGCCCGAGC
>DATDFN010000136.1:0-2647 GCA_036522615.1 Binatia bacterium
GACGATGCTGTTCACGTGCGCGCCTTCGGCGATCCAGCGCCCGTCGATCACCGGATCGACCGTATTCGTCGCCGCGGTGACGAGGTCGCTGTCGCGCACGGCCGCTTCCGCCGAATCGACGGCGACGACTTCGATACCGCACTCCTCACTCATCTCGCGCGCGAAGCGCTCGCGGTTGGCGCGCGTGGGGCTGTAGACTTTAACTTTCTTGATCGGCCTAACGGCGACCGCCGCGGTCACTTGCGTCTTCGCCTGCTCGCCTGAGCCGATGAGGCCCATCACGGCGGCGTTCTTGCGCGCGAGATATTTCGCCGCGACGCCGCTCGTCGCGCCGACGCGCAGTGTCGAGATCGCGTGATCGTCCATGATCGCGAGCAGCTCGCACGTGTCCATGTCGAACAGAAAGACGAGGCCGATGAAGTCGCCGGGATACACCGTGCGCAGCGCGCCGTCGACGCGCTCTTGCCTGGAGAAGCTGGAATCGATGCGCAGCGCCATCGATTTCACGCCCGGCACGAGCCCCATGATGTTGTTGAAGTAGTACTGGCCGCCTTCCTCTTTCCATGGCACGCGAATGCGCGCGCGCGGGGCAATTTTCGCCTTGTCTTCGCCGAACTCGCGGTACGCCTGTTCGATCGCGACGATCTCCTCGTCCATCGGGACGAGGCCTTCGATTTGCGGATTTTTTAAGACCAGTACCATGGCCGTTACCTTAGTCGATGGCTATCGCCGGTGCAAGAATGGACGTGAAACAAAAAAGGCGCCGCCGTTTCACGGCGACGCCTTTGTGCGAAGCGAAATATAAAATTATTTCTTGCGGTTTTTGTACCAGTCGGCGTCGATCTGGATGAACTGCTTCCATTTGTCCGGCGTGGCGGCCTCTTCGAAGATCGCCTCGACCGGACAAACCGGCTCGCATGCGCCGCAGTCGATGCATTCGTCAGGGTCGATGTACAGCTTGGTTTCTTTCTCGAAGTCGGGCTCGTTTTTCGTCGGGTGGATGCAGTCCACCGGACACACGTCCACGCAAGCGGTGTCCTTCGTACCAATGCACGGCTCGGCGATTATATAGGTCATCGAATCCTCCAGGAGTTTCCCGTTTTTTTTCTCCTATCAAATCGAGTGGTTGAAGTCAAATAAATGCGCGGAAACCGACCTTCAAATGCGGACCGCGCTTTCTATCCTTTAACTACGCCGACAGGCCGCAGGCGGGCGACGCGTTTGGACACGCCGGCCAAATCCATCGTCTCGACCACGTCGGCGACGTCCTTGTAGGCGTGCGGCATCTCCTCGGCCATCGTGGCGCGGCCTTGATAGCGCGCGACAACGCCCCGGCGCTGCATCTCCTGATCGATGTTGATCGACTGGCTTTGCTTTTTCGATTGTGCGCGGCTCATGACGCGGCCGGCACCGTGGCAGGTGCTGCCGAAAGTCTGCTCCATCGCGCTCTCAGCGCCGACCAGCAGATACGAATAGCGCGCCATGTCGCCGGGAATGAGAATCGGCTGGCCGATGGAGCGGTAATCGCGCGGGACCTGCGGATGGCCGGGCGGAAACGCGCGCGTGGCGCCCTTCCGGTGCACGCACACGCGGCGCTTTTTGCCCTCGACGACGTGATCCTCCATTTTTGCGATGTTGTGGCAGACGTCGTAGACGAGCGAGAAGCGCAGCTCCGCGGGCGAGGTATCCAGCGCCTTCAAGAACGCGTTTTCCGCCAGGCTCATGATCACCTGCCGGTTGACCCAGGCGTAATTCGCCGCCGCCGCCATCGCGGCGAGATAATCCTGCCCTTCGGGCGAGCGGATCGGCGTCGCGGCGAGCTGGCGATCCGGCAGTCGGATGTCGTATTTCATCATGGCGTTATTCATTACACGGAGAAAGTCTTCGCAGGTTTGATAGCCGAGGCCGCGCGAGCCGCTATGGATCAGAGCGACGACCTGACCTTCGAAGATCCCCAGAGTGTTGGCGACCTGCGGCAGGTAAATCTCGTCGACGCGGCCGATCTCGAGAAAATGATTCCCTGACCCGAGCGTGCCGACCTGCTTGAGGCCGCGCTCAAGAGCGCGCTCGCTCACGAGATCGGCGTCCGCGCTCGCGAGGCAGCCGCCTTCTTCGCTGTGTTCGAGATCTTCGGCGCGGCCGTAGCCGTTCGCCACCGCCCACTTCGCGCCGTCGCGCAGCAGGCGCTTCTCCGCGTCTTTCGTCAGCTTGGGAATCGCGCCCTCTCCGCCGACGCCGGAGGGAATTGCGGCGAACAGCGCCTCGACGATGCGCGGAATTTTTTCCTTAATCTCTTCGAAGACCAGACCGGTCTTCACCAGGCGGACGCCTCAGTTGATGTCGTAGCCGACGCCGCCGGGCGAGATGACGCCTTGGTCGACGTCCATCGCCGCGACGCCGCCGATGGGAAACCCGTAGCCCCAGTGGATGTCGGGCATCGCGAGCGAATAGCCGACGATCCCCGGCAGATGCGCCACGTTCATCACCTGCTTCAGGCTGTTGTCTTCCTTGAGGACGGAGAAAAGTTTCTCCGTGGCATAGACGCGGCCGGGCACGCGCATCCCGCCGGTGCGCGGGATTTCCCATAGGTATTCGCTGAGGCGGTTGATTTTGATTTCGTCGGCGGACATATCGGCTAACGTTCTTC
>DATDFN010000137.1:0-25921 GCA_036522615.1 Binatia bacterium
GACTGTAGAGCGCGGGTCAACACGGCGCCGTCCTCGATCGCCATCGCCGCGCCCTGCGCGAGATAAGGGAGCGTCGCGTGGACCGCATCCCCGAGCAAAGTCGCGCGGCGGGTGCTCCATTGCTTTATCGGCGGCCGGTAGAAGAGCGACCAGCGGTAGCACGCGTCTTTGTCGGCGTTGTCGATGACGGCCTGGATGTCCTCGTGCCAGCCGATGAAATCCGCCTTCAGCCGCTCCCAGGGAAATTTGGCGGTCCACGATTCCTCCGACACCTCGTCGGTCTCGACGAGCCCGACGAAATTCAGCAAAGCTCCGCCTCTGAGATAGTAACAAACGACATGCGCCCCGGGCCCCATCCAGACGGACATTACCCGCCCCATGAAGTCCTCGGGCAATCGACTCGAAGGCAGCGTCAGACGCCACGCGCCGTCGCCGGTATACCTGGCCTGGTCCGCGCCCGCGATCTGCGCGCGCACGGCGGATTTGACGCCGTCCGCGCCGATCAGGAGATCGCCCGCGGCCTTGGAGCCGTCGGCGAAGAACACCTCGACGCCGCCTGGGGTTTCATCGAAGCCGACGGCGCGGCGGTTCAGCCGCACGACTCCGCTGTCGAAGTCGCGCGCCTTCGCGGCGAGGAGATCGTGGAGGTCGCCACGGTGAAGCTGATTGTAAGGCGCTCCGTTGAGCCTCTCGTGCTCCTCGGCGAGGGGGAACTGGCCGACGACCTCGCCCGTATCGTGCAGGCGAAAAACGTAAGCGGCGGGCCGGACCGACAGGTTGTCTATGGCTTCTCCGAGGCCGAGATCGTTGAGAACATGCATCGCGTTGGCGCTGAGCTGTATGCCCGCGCCGATCTCGCTGAGCTTCGGCGCCTGCTCGTAGACCTCGACATCGTAGCCCGCCTTCATAAGGCAGGAGGCCGCCGTGAGGCCGCCGATGCCCGCGCCGGCGATCAGAACCTTCTTGGCCATGAAAACGAACGGGCCGCCGCCGCGATGGGAACGGAGCGCGAAGGGAATCGCGCTCGCGGCGGCTTACCGACCGCCTTTCTTGGGATAAAAATATTCGTAGCTGCCTTCCTCGACTTTCTTAAACACCATCGAAACCGTCTTCCACGGATCCTTGGCGAAATCCTCGTAGCGCCCCGGTGCGCTGACTCCGGGCATGTGCGGCACCCAGTCCTCGGCGAGGAGATCCTTCGGATCGCCGTAGCGCGAGGCGAGCGCGCGCGCCTCGGGGCTGTCGAGCGAGACCATGCGTCCCTTGTCGATGATATTGACCCAGGTATTTTTCGTTCCGCGCACGCGCAGGCGGTAGGTCGAGAAATAGTTGTGCACGTGGAACCAGTGGTCGTTGGGCAGATTGTTCTTGGTCGTGAACTCGACCCACTCCTTGGCCCATTCCGGAGAATCGGGACTGTGGTGGACGCGGATGCCGTGGCCGTAATGCAGCACGCCGCTGCGGTTTCTTTCGGTCACGTTGTCCCCGCGCATGTTCTCGTCGGGCCGCTTGAAATATTTGGGATTGGTGCCGAGCGCGACCTCGTAGAGCTGCCAGTAACCCGGGCGGTCGTGATAGGGATAGGTCACCTCGTTGATCTTGGGATATTTCAAAAACTCGCGCCACAATTCGCCGTAGACGCCGCCGCCCTTCACCTCATTGATGTAGCCGTCTTTAAGAACCACCTCGACGCGCGGGTAATGGCCCGCATGATTGGCGGTGCCGGCGATCACGCCGTTCGCGCGCGGCGTCGGCGATCGCGGGTTCCATTTCTTCTGAAACGCCGGGTACTCGACGACCGAATACGGGAAGCGCCCGGTCGCCTGGTTGGGAAACATGTAGAGATGCCCCTGCTGGTAGACGCCGCGCGCCCAGCGCGAAGCCATGTCTTCGGTCAAATCGGCCGAGAGGTTGGTTCCCTCCGGGTCGGTGACTTCCACGCGGTCGGCCCAGGCGATCGGCTCGATCGCGCGCTCCTCCGCGAGCCGCCACACGTCGCCCGGGAACGCCGAGATCTTGCTCATCATGGTCCAGCGGTTGTCGAAGACGTTGACGCCGAGAAATTTATCCTCGTGCGGCCGCATGTAGCGCCTGAGCGTGGTCGTACCGCCGGTGCCCCAGAAGACGCCTTTCACGGACGGATTTTTTTCCAAATATTCTTTGATGCCTTTGGCGACGTTCTCGCGCTCCAATTTCTTGAGCGTGGCGCGCGCCTTTTCGGAAATCTCCGCGCGCGGCGGATAGAGCTGCTCGTAAAGATCGGGCCGGCGCTCTTTGAGCCATTTCTTCGGCACCTCGGGATCGGGGAACATCTCCTCCATCCAGCGGCGCGCCTCCATGTAGCCCTGCTCGGCGGTGGTCTGGCGGCGCGCCTTGATGGCTTCGAGCGCGTCGGCGCGCGGGACGCCGACGAGCTCGTAGCTCGCGAGCACGTGAAGCTTCACACCCCGCTCGTCCATCGCGCGGCGGATCGCCTCGACGACCATGTCCTCCGACGACGGCTCGACCACGAGCGCGACAGACTCGCCGGATTTCAGGCTGCCGAGCCCTGCGCCCTGGAGGCCGGTCGTCTGGCGCGCGACCGCGCGCGCAAAGGGCATGATCTCGTCGATCGACTTAGGCGTTTTCAAGTAGGACGGAAAGCGCGGCTGGGAATATTTGTTTTCGGCGGCGAACATCGCGGCGGATAATGCTAATGGTAACGCCAGAGCGGTTAAAACGACGCGGCGTTTCATATTCGCCTCCTATTTTCGATTTTAGATTTTGGATTTCCGATTCAATCTAAAATCGGCAAGCGAAAATCTAAAATCTCATACAACAAATCTACCGTCTCTCATATGGTAGACCTTTTTGAACTGCTCCACCGCCTTGGGGTCGTGGCTCGCCATAATCACCGTTTTGCCGTAGCGCTCGGAGAGCGAGACGAAGAGCGCCGAGATCGAAGAGGTGTTCTCCGTGTCCAGATTGCCGGTCGGCTCATCTGCCAGGATCAGCGCCGGGTCGTTGGCGAGCGCGAGCGCCACGGCCACCCGCTGCTGCTCGCCGCCGGAAAGCTCCTCGGGGCGTTTATGCATTTTTTCCGCCAGCCCGACCATGCCGAGCAGCCCCGCGCAGCGGCGCGCGCGCTCCGAAGGCGCGACGCCGGCGATCAGCATCGGCAATTCTAAATTTTCGAACGCGGTGAGCGTCGGTATGAGATTGAAGAACTGGAAGACGAAGCCGATCTTGAGCAGGCGGTAGCGCTCCAGCTCGCGCTCGCCGAGCGCTCCGATCGTGTCGCCGCCGACGACGATCTCGCCCGACGATGGATGATCGACGCCGCCCAAAATATTCAGCAGCGTCGTCTTGCCGCAGCCCGACGGCCCCATCAAGGCGATCGCCTCGCCCGCCGCGATCCGCCAGTCGATGCCTTTGAGCGCGCGCACCTCTTCCGCCGAGGTGCGGTAGCTTTTCGCGAGTCCCGTCACTTGGACGTCGACGCCGCGATTGGTAAAAAACCCGTTTTCTGCCATCGAAGCCTCCGAGCTACTCCAGCATTCTCTCCCGCGCCGAGCGGCGAAACACCCACAGGCTGAATAAAAGCGCTATGCCGCCGATCACGACGAAGAGTCCCGCGCCGATCCAGACCGTCGCGCCCGAGAGGACGAGATGCGTCGGCAGCAGATGCACCACCGATTTGATCTCGCGAAGATTCCAAATCAGATTCGTGAGGCCGAAGCCCGCCGCGGCGGCGATAATAATTCCGATGAGAAGGCCGGCGAGCGCCGGCGCGAGCAGCATCGAAGCGAAAAATTTGAACATGAGTCCGGGCGACGCGCCGCGCACGCGCAGGAGCCCGAGCGTGCGCCGGTCCTCGAGATAATTGGTCAGCGCGATCGCCGCGATCGCGATCAGCGCGAGCAGCATGCCGCCGGCGAGATAGATGCGCATGTTTTCCAGGGCGAGGAAGATGAACATGTCGCCGCCGATCTTCTTGAGCTCGCGGCCGAGCACGCGCACCTCCAGCGGGCGCGCGCGCAGCGCGCCGGCGATCGCCTTTACCGCCGCGTCCGCTCCCCGCTCGTTCTTCAGCCGCACGAGCAGCAGGACGCGCGGCACGAGGACTTTGAGATTCGCGATTTTGGCGTTGTCCGCCGTCGCGACGAGATAGGCGTCGTTGCTGGAGAGATAGTTCAGATAATCGATGCGCGCCGCGACGAAGCTCTGGCGGTCGGCGATGCTGCGCGGCGGCATGCCGGGGAGAAAGCCGATCACTCCGCCGCCGGGAACGAGCACCGGCTTTTTCTCCATGTCGGCGCCGAGCAGGACAGGATCGCCGGCGGCGAGATTCCAGAACTCCGCCACCGGCGGCGACGCCGCCACCTTCTCGGTCTTCAAATCCCGCACGATGGCGCTGAAATTTCCGCCGACGCCTAGCTTCTCGTCGTAGAAAACGGTCTGGAGATAGCGCTCCGGATCGTCGATGAGATAGAGCGGCACGCCGCTGAGGCCGTAGCCGGGAAAGAAAAATCCCGGCAGCAGCGCCTCGACAATCGTGTCGACCGAGACGATGTTGTCGTCGCGCACGGCGGCGAGCCGCTCCTTGACGGCGGCGCGGAGCGCCTCGGCCTGCGCGCCGAGCCCCTGATCTAGCTTCTCCGCGGGCACCAGATCGCCGGGGCCGAGCGCGATGTGCAGCTCGCTCCCGACCTCGACCGTAGCGCCGCGGAGCGCCTTGTCCTCGAACGACTTCGCGCCGATGCTGGGATAAAGGCTCACGCTCGCCATCAGCGCGACGATCAAGAGAAAACTCGCGATGCGGTGCGGCTTGAACGACATGTGACGCAGCGACAGCCGGCGCAGCGGCCCGCCGAGCAGACGCGAGACCGCGGCGAGCAGCGCCGTCATCAAACCGCGCCGCGAGACGAACAGCGTCACGATGCCGTACACGACGAGCGGCAGCGCGACAAAATCGAGCGCGCGGTCGAGCATGAAGAGCGTCTTAATGAAATATGCCCACGACGCCGAGGCGTCTTCCGTGAGCGGAAAACGCCGCGCCGGGTCGAAGTCGGCCGCCCAGCTCGCGAGCTTGTAAAGACCGATGAGAAGCGCCGCGAGCTGGAGCGGGCCGAAGCGCATCGCCGCTTCCATCGATTCGGAGGGCGCGACGCGCCGCGATGCTTCCAGCGGCGAGATCGTCGTCGCGTAGCGCACGAGCCGCCGGCTCGACCACAGGGCGAAAACGAGCCCGACGACCAAAAATAAAAGCATTTGCAGCGGTCCCTGGACGTGACCGAGCACCGTCCAAGACAGCGCGCCGTGTTCGTAGAGCGCGAGCGGCAGCAGCGTGCCGAGAACGAGTCCGATCACGCCGCCGATCAAGCCGCCGGCGCCGATCGAGAGCAATAGACTTTGCCCGAGCAGCGCCCCGGGCACGCCGCGAAGCCGCATGAGGCCGAGCTTCCGCCGCTCGTTGAGGATCAAGAGCGCGGAGAGATTCGACGCGAGCATCCAGGCGATGGCGAGGAGCGGAATTGCGATCAAGAGCGTGGCGAAGTAGAGCAGGCGCGAGATCTCCGCCATCCGGTTCAAGAGCACGAGGATCGCGTTGTCGACGAAAATCGTCGGCCCGAGCGAGCTCACCTGCGCTTCGATGTCGGCCTGGAGTCTTTTGAGATTGGCGAGCGAGCCGCGGATATCCCAGCCGGAGATGAGCTTCTTCCGGTCGACGCGCGCAAGATGGATCACCTCCGGCAGATATTCGCCCGCGGTCGCGTGAATATCTCCCGATCCGCCCAGCGCGCCGCGCGAAAGCGCGTCGAACCAGCGGAGCCGCTCGAAATCGTGCGGCATGACGAGAATGATGCCGATGTAGGGCACGAACGAGATCGTGCCGATCTCGTCCATGAAGTACCGATTCACCTCGGCGCGCTCCAGGCGCACAACGCCGCGGAGCGGCAGGTCGAAAAGGTCCGCTTCGCCTTTTCTACCGTGGCTGTGCACGATGACGGAGAAGTTTTTCGCGCCCTGCAGCGCGAGAAAGGCGTGCCCCATCTGCTGCTCGGGCCCGACAAGCGCGAGATGCGCGCCGCTGTCCCCCGCGCTCGGCCGCACTTCCGACGGCAGCAGTGACAGATCGGTCGCCGCGAGGATCGACACCCACGGTGATGCCAGCGGCTTGCGGTCAACCTGCAGCGCCGCTTCGGGCGGCGGCTTCGAGCGTAGGAACGTAAGGCTCTCCACGCGCTCGACGCCGCTTACGGCGCGAAGCCGCGGGGTGACGTCCTTAGAAGCGGCGAACTCGGTCGTCTGGTAGAGCGCCACGTCCCACGAGAGGCGCGAGAGCTGATCTTCGATGTAAAGCTTAAGCGCGTGGCGCGACGCGACGTTGATCGCGGCGAGCAGACCCGCGATCAAAAGCGTCACGACGCCGAAGGCGAGCGCGGCGCGGCGGCCGAGGATCTTCGCGAGACGAAACTTGATGCTCATGCGTCAGGCTGCCGGAACGATTTTTGACTCTGACTGCGCCTAACGCTTATCCGCCGTCTTCTTCGGATAGAAATACTCGTAGCTGCCGTCCTCGATTTTTTTCATGACCATCGTGACGGTCTTCCACGGGTCTTTGGCATAGTCTTCATACCGTCCCGGCGCGTTGATACCCGGCAGATACGGCGCCCAGTCGTCGCTCAGCACCTCGTTGGGATCGCCGTAGCGCGACGCCAGCGCGCGGATCTCCGGAGACCTGAGCGACGCGAGCTCGCCCTTGTCGATCAGCGTCACCCAGGTGTTTTTCGTCCCGCGAATTTTCACTTGATAGGTCGGAAGCGTGTTGTGGATGTGCCACCAGTGGTCGTTCGGCAGATTGTTCTGCTTGGCGAACTCGACCCATTCCTTCGACTCGACCGGCCCCTGCGGCCCGTGGTCGAGGCGCAAACCGAAGCCCCAGTGAATAGTCCCGGCATTGTTGCGCTCGGAGCTATTCTCCCCTTCCATATTTTCATCCGGTCGCTTGAAGAACTTGGGATTGGTCCCGGTGCCGGCCTCGTAGATCCACCAATAGCCGGGCCCGTCGTAATACGGATACTTGAGCTCGTTGATTTTGGGGTACTTCAAGAACTCGCGCCATAGCTCGCCGTAGAGCCCGCCGCCCTTCACTTCACTGACGTAGCCGTCCTTTACGTGGACTTCGATGCGCGGGTAATTGCCGGCATGATTGCCGGTGCCGGCGAAAACGCCGTTCACTTTCACCAGCGAAGGATAGAGGTACTCCTTGGTGAACGCCGGATAATCGACGGCCGAATAGGGAAAGCGGCCAACCGCCTGGTGCGGGAACATGAAGAGATGGCCCTGCTGGTACGCGCCTTTCGCCCACGCGAGCGCCTGCTTCTCGTCGACCTCGAAGCTGAAATTCGTGCCTTCGGGATCGTTGACGCGCACCTGATCGATCCAGCGGAGCGGCTCGATGACGCGCTCTTCGACGAGACGCCAGACGTCGCCGGGAAACGTCGACGCCTTGTTCATGAGCTCGTAGCGGTTATCGAAGATGAAGTTGCCGTACAATTTATTGTGGTACGGCTCGATCTGCCTGCGCGTGTTGGTGCGGCCGCCGCGGCGCCAGAATACGATGTCGACTTCCTTGTGCTGGTCGAGGTATTTGACGATCGCCTGCGCGACGTTGCGCCCGCCGAATTTCCGCGCCAGGTCGACCTGTTCCTGCGAAAGCGTTTCCTCTTTCTCGAACATCGCCTTGTAGAGGTCGGGCCGCTTTTCCTTGAGCCATTTTTTCGGCACGGAGGGATCGGAAAAGGCGTTCAGGATCCAGCGGTGCGCCTCCATGTAGCCCTGCTCGGAAGTGAACCAGCGGAGCGCCTTCACGGACTTTAGCGCCTCTTCCTTGGTGACCCCGAGAAGCTGGGATTCCGGGATCATCTGGATTTTCACGCCGCGCTCTTCGTACGCGCGCTTGATCGCCTGCAAGACCATCTCGTCGGCCTTGGGCTCGGTGAAGATCGCGACGGTCTGGCCCTTCTCCGCCAAGCCGAGCGGCGTGCGCCCGCCGGTCTGCCGGACCGCAGCGCGCGCGTAGGGCATGATGTCTTCGATCGATTTCGGCGGTTTCAAATAAGACGGGAAGCGCGGCGCCGGATATTTCCCCCCGTCCGCCGCAAACATCGACGCTGCAACTATCAACGAGAGCAGTACCAGACCTAAAGCAACGCCGCGTTTCATGTTGTATTCGCCTCCCATTTTCGATTTTAGATTTTGGATTTTCGATTCAATCTAAAATCGGCAATCGAAAATCTAAAATGTTTCACCGCGCCCTTTTCGCCGGGTAAAAATATTCGTAGTTGCCGTCCTCGATCTTCTTGATGACGGTCGAGACGGTCTTCCACGGGTCCTTCGCATAGTCTTCGTACCGGCCGGGCGCGTTGATGCCCGGCAGATACGGTGCCCAGTCGTCGCTCAGCACTTCGTTGGGATCGCCGTAGCGCGACGCCAGCGCGCGGATCTCCGGGCTCTTGAACGCGGTCAGCTCACCCTTGTCGATGAGCGTAAGCCAGGTGTTTTTCGTGCCGCGCACCTTCACGCGATACGTGGGCAGCAGATTATGAATGTGCCAGCCATGGTCGTCGGGGAGATTCGCCGTCTTCGTGAAATCGATCCATTCCTTCGGCAGGATCGCTTCTTTCGGGCCGTGCAGCATGTTCAGGCCGAAGCCCCAGTGAATCACGCCGGCGTTGTTGCGCTCGGAAATATTGTTCCCTTCCTTGTTCTCGTCGGGACGCTTGAAGAATTTGGGATTCGTTCCCAGCCCCGCCTCGTGTAGCCACCAGTAGCCCTTCTCGGGCATGAACGGATACTGCGCCTCGTTGATGTTGGGATACTTCAGAAACTCGCGCCAGAGATCGCCGTAAATGCCGCCGCCCTTCACGTCGCTCACGACGCCGTCTTTGACCGTCACTTCGATGCGCGGATACGTGCCGTAATGATTATTGGTGCCGGCGAAGACGCCGTTCACCTTGATGAGGATCGGCGCGAGCCAGTGCTTGGACCAGGCGGGATAATCCACTTTGGAATACGGGAAGCCGCGCGTCGCCTGCGTCGGGTAGAGGTAGAGATGTCCCTGCTGATACGCGCCCTCCGCCCAGGCGGACGCTTCTTTTTCATTGACCGAGAAGGTGAAATTCGTTCCCTCCGGGTCGGTGACGTTCACCTGCTCCACCCACGCGAACGGCTCGATCACACGCTCCTCGGCCAATTTCCAGACGTCGCCGGGAAACGTCGCCGCCTTGTTCATCAACTCCCAGTGATTGTCGAAAATGAAGTTGCCGATGAGCTTCTCGCCCTGGCGGCCCATCGCCTTGCGGGTGTTCGGGCGCCCGCCGCGCCGCCAGAAGACGCCCTTCACCTCGGGATGCTCTTCGAGATACTTCGCGAGCAGCTGCCCCATGTTCCGCTGCGCGAGCTTCTTGAAGATTTCCAAGCTGGCCGGCGAGACCTCGTCGTCCCTGGCGAACATCGCCTTGTAGATATCGGGCCGGCGCTCTCTCAGCCATTTCTTCGGCGTCTCGGGGTCGGCGAAGCGCTGGGTGATCCACGGCTTGATCTCCATGTAGCCGAGCTCTGAGGTGTACCACTTGTTCGCGCGGATCGCCTTCACCACTTCCTCGCGGCTCACGCCGGCGAGCTCGTACTCGGGGATGATGCGCGCCTCGACGCCGCGCTCCTTGTAGGCGCGGACGATCGCCTGCAGCACCATGTCGTCGGCCGTCGCTTCAGTGACGAGGCCGATCAGCGTCCCCTTCTCGACCATGCCGAGCGGCGTGCGTCCGCCGGTCTGGCGGACCGCCGCGCGCGCGTACGGCATGACGTCGTCGATCGATTTAGGCGGCTTCAAATAAGCCGGAAAGCGCGGCGCCGGATATTTCGCCTGCTCGGCGGCGTTGCCGGACAAGCCGCAGGCTACGATGATCAGAAGCGCGGCGACCCATCGATTCATAGTGTCCTCATTCCACGCCGGCTATTTTTTCTTTACCTGCGGATAAAAATATTCATAGCTGCCGTCCTCGATCTTTTTGATCACCATCGAGACGGTCTTCCACGGATCCTTGGCGTAGTCTTCATATCTGCCCGGCGCGTTGATACCGGGCAGATATGGGGACCAGTCCTCGGCGAGGACTTCGTTGGGATCGCCGTAGCGCGACGCGAGCGCGCGAATCTCCGGACTCTTGTACGCCGGCATTTCGCCCTTGTCGATGACCGTCATCCAGGTGTTCTTCGTGCCGCGGACGTGCAGGCGATAGGTCACGAGCGTGTTGTGGATGTGCCACCAGTGATCTTTCGGCAGCCCGTGCTGCTTGGGAAAATCGATCCACGCCTTCGATTCTTCGGGCTTGTCGGGATCGTGGATCACGCTGCCGCCGAATCCCCAGTGGATCACGCCGGCGTTGTTGCGCTCGGATTGATTGTTGCCTTCCATCAGCTCGTCTGGGCGCTTGAAAAATTTTGGATTGGTGCCGAGCCCCGCTTCGTAGAACCACCAGTATCCCGGGCGATCCTGATACGGATACTTGAGGTCGTTGATGCCGGGATACTTTAAGAACTCGCGCCACAGCTCGCCGAAGGTGCCGCCGCCCTTCACTTCGGTGACGTAACCGTCCCTCACTGTGACTTCGATGCGCGGATAATTGCCGGCGTGATTGCTCGTGCCGGCGAAAACGCCGTTGACGCGGCTCAAAATCGGCGGATTCCATTTTTTCTGGATCGCCGGATAATCGACGACCGAGAACGGAAAGCGACCGGTCGCCTGATACGGCGAGAGAAAGAGATGTCCCTGATTGTACGCGCCGGACGCCCAGACCTTCGCCTCCTCCTCCGTCACCTCGAAGTGCATGTTGGTCCCTTCGGGGTCGAACGCCTCGACGCGGTCGGTCCACGGGATCGCCTCGAGCACGCGCTCCTCGGCGAGGCGCCAGACGTCGCCGGGAAAGCTCGACGCCTTGTTCATCACCTCGTAGCGGTTATCGAAGATGAAGTTGCCGAAGAATTTCGCGCTGTGCTGCTTGAGCAGGCGCGCGGTGCGCGGCCGTCCGCCCCGGCGCCAGAAGACCGACTTCACGTCGGGATGCTCGTCGAGAAATTTGATGATGCCGTTGGCGACGTTCGGCCCGCCGAACTGCTTCGCGATGTCGCGCTCTTTCTGCGGCGCCTGCTCCGTCGTCGCGTAGATGGCGTTGTAGAGATCGGGCCGGCGCTCCTTGAGCCATCTCTTCGGGACTTCGGGATCGACGAAGAGCTCGTTCAGCCAACGCGCCGCTTCCATGTATCCTTTTTCGGATGTGTAGCCGCGCGTCGCGCGGATCGCCTTGACCGCGTCATCGCGTCCAATGCCGAGCAGCTCGGGCTCGCCGACGATGTAGACCTTGACGCCGCGCTCCTCGAACGCGCGCTTGATCGCCTGGATAATCATCGGATCGGCCGAGGCTTCGGTAACGATCAGCGTCGCCGTCCCCTTCTCGACCAGGCCGAGCGGAGTCCGCCCGCCCGTCTGCCGCACGGCGGCGCGCGCGAACGGCATAACGTCGTCGATCGACTTCGGCGGCTTTAAGTAAGACGGGAAGCGCGGGGCGGGATACTTCCCCCCATCCGCCGCAAACAAAATTGCGGCTGCTCCCAGCAATACTGGCAATGTTATGAGCTTGAACCGGTGCCGCACGTGAGCCTCCCCGTCATTTTCGATTTTAGATTTTGAATTTTCGATTGAATCTAAAATCGGCAATCGGAAATCTAAAATTGCCCGGCATGGCGCTAAACCATAGAAAGTTTAGCGCTCGGTTGTCAAGGTAGTCGCGCAGAGCGGCTCAGCGGAGATTGAGCTGCTTCAAAAAACCTTCTTTGGCGAGCTGATCGACAGGCGCGGTGTCGTAAAAAGCGCGCTGATCGGCGCTCTTCGCGCGCGGATTACGCGACGCGATGTCCTCGAAGGCGTTGGCGATCTCGTCGGCTGCGACGGTCGGCACGTCGCGGATGTATCCGAGGACATAGCTGCGGAAGGCGCTTTCGAGCAGCCTCTTGTCGTCGGTGCGCGTATACTGCCCGAGAACCTTGATCGTGAAGTCGGGATTGGCCTTCGCGTATTTGATGCCTTCGATCGTCGCCTTCAGAAACCGGCTGAGCGTCCCCGCACGGTTCTTGATGAAGGCGTCGGTCGCAACCAGCGCCGTGCCGGGATAGCGGTAATTGATGCTGGCGAGATTCACGAGCTCCCGGTAGCCCAGTTCTTTCGCCTTCTCGAGGGTCGGCGAGGAGATCAGCGCGCCTTTGATCACGCCCTGCTGCATGAACATCAGGTTCTCGGGCACGCCGCCGGTCTGGATCATCTTAATATCCTTGTTCGGGTCCAGTCCCATTTCGCTCACCGCCTTCCGCAGCCCAAGATCAGTGAGCGAGCCGAAGCGGGTGACACCGAAGGTTTTGCCCTTGAGGTCCTCCGACTTGGCGATGTCCGGCGTGGTTACGAGGCTCATCGGGATGACATTGATCACATTGCCGATGATCTTGACTTCCGAGCCGCCGAGCCGGGCTAGGATCGAGGCGGCGCCGGAGCCCTGGGCGACTTGGGCATCGCCCGAAATCAGCGTCGTGATCGCCTGCGAGCCGGCGACATAAATAAGGCTCACGTCCAGGCCGTACTTTTTATAGATTCCCGCCTCTTTGGGGACCCAGGTGGAGAGCGACGCGGCGGCGATCGAGGAATAGACGACGTTAAGCCTTTCGGCCTCGGCGCCAAAGGCCGGAGAGGCCCGGAGAAACGCCATCAATAGTGCAAAAATCGTCGATAATTTAAGCATCTAGCGCACTGTAGTTTTCGACCTACCGCTTGTCAAGCTTCCCGTTTGAATGTCGCGGCGCTTTGCTGTACCCTCGGCAAGGTTGACCATGCGGGCAGCAGTTACCATAGCCCTCATAGCCTTACCGTCCTGGTTAGCTGTCGGTTGCGGCGCCGCGTTGCCGCCCTCCCCAACCGCATCCACGCCAACGGCTCCGGTAGGTAAGCCCTCGACGGATGCGGCTGGTCAGGCGCGGCGGCCCTTGCTGGTCGCCGTAAACGCCAACTCGCCGGCCGAGGACGTCTCGTCGGAGCCGCCGGCCGCTCCGGTCATTCAACCCGAATCGGCGGCACCGGAAACCAAGAAAGACGATATAAAACCATCGGCCGCCGTCGAAGCCAAAAGCCCTCCGCCTGCGCCTGCTGCGCCGCCCGAGCCGCCAGCCACGGTTCTGCAGGACGTTCGCGGTCCCAAAGCCGACGACAAGCTCCTCGACCTACTGCAAAAAGAAATCGAGCAGGCGATTCAGCAGCCTTCCGGCCGCCGCAAGATTCAATTTTCCATGCCGCTCGTCGAGAACGAGCGCGTGCGCTATTTCATCGACGCCTTTTGCGGCAAGCTGAGAGATTTTTTCTCGCGCGCGCTCGCGCGCTCGGGCAAATACATCCCCATGATGGCGTCGGTGCTCCAGGAGGCCGGCCTGCCGGAAGACCTGGTTTACTTGTCGCTGATCGAAAGCGGCTTCGCCCCTTCGGCCTATTCCAAGGCGAAGGCGGTCGGGCCGTGGCAATTCATCCATGGAACCGGGGTTCGGTACGGTCTGCGCATCGATCGCTGGGTCGACGAGCGGCGCGACCCGCTAAAATCGACGCGCGCTGCCGCGGCCTATTTGAAGGACTTGCACGGGCAATTTGGCGAATGGTTTCTCGCCGCCGCGGCCTACAACGCCGGCGAGCACCGCGTCGAATACGCTTTGCAGCGCACCAACACGAGCGATTTTTGGGACCTCAGCGATCGAACCGTGCTCAAGGCGGAAACGCGGAATTACGTGCCCAAGTTCATCGCCGCCGCTCTCATCGCGGGCGAGCCCGAGAAATACGGGTTCAATGACTTGGTCTACGAGGCGCCGGTCGGTTACGACGAGGTGACGACCAAGCGGCCGCTGGCGCTTACCACGCTCGCGCGGATGGCGCATACGACAGTCGCCAATATAAAGGAATTGAACCCGGCGCTGCTGAAAAATGTCACGCCGCCAAGCGAAGAAGGATTCACCGTGCGTGTTCCGTCCGGCAGCGGCGCGCTATTCGAACAGGCATACGCGGTGCAGTACGGCTCGTCGCCGGACATTAAAGTGATCGATTACACCGTCAAAAGAGGCGAGACACTCGCCGCTATCGCCCGGCGCTATCACATCCGCCCGAGCCAGATTATAGAGACGAACGAGCTAAAGACCGGGACCCTCCGCACCGGCCAGCAATTGACGATCATTCAAGACGGGTCGGCGGCGCCGGAACCCGTAAAAGAGCAGAAAACCGCCGCGCGCCCTTCGACGACGCAGAAAGCGGCCTCGAAACCCTCCAGCCAGCCGACCAAAACGAAATCGAAGACAAAGACGCACTAGGTTAGGACCGCCACACGCGCACACAGATATGGCGGTTCGCGAACCGCCCTGCTCGAATTGTAGCACGAAAAAGCCCGGTGGATTACTTGCGCTGGGCGAGCGGCACGTAGGCGCGCTTCTCGGCGCCTTTATAGATCTGGCGCGGGCGGGCGATCTTGTTTCGCTGCTCGGGATCGAGCAGCATCTCCTGCCAGTGGGCGATCCAGCCGATCGTGCGCGCGATCGCGAACAGCACCGGGAACATATCGATCGGCAGCCCCATGGATTGGTAGATGAGGCCCGAGTAGAAATCGACGTTGGGATAGAGCTTGCGCTTTACGAAGTATTCGTCTTCGAGCGCAATCTTCTCCAGCTCGAGCGCGATATCGAGCAGCGGGTTGCGACCTTTCACATCGAAGACTTCGTACGCGACCTGCTTGATAATTTTAGCGCGCGGGTCGTAGTTCTTGTAAACGCGGTGGCCGAAGCCCATCAGCCGGCCTTCGCCGGCCTTCACCTTCGCGATGAAGCCGGGGACTTTGTCCTTGTGACCGATCTCGTTGAGCATCCGGAGCACCTGCTCGTTCGCCCCGCCGTGGAGCGGGCCGTAGAGCGCCGCGGCGGCGGCGGCGACCGAGCAATACGGATCCGAATGCGCGCTGCCGACGCCGCGCATCACGTTGGTGCTGATGTTCTGCTCGTGGTCCGCGTGCAGGATGAACAGCACGTCGAGCGCGCGCTCGAGGACCGGGTTCGGCTGATATTTGAGCTCGGTCATCCTGAACAGCATGTTCAAGAAGTTGCCGGTGTAGCTGAGGTCGTTGTCCGGATAGGCGTACGGCATGCCGATGCTGTGCCGGTAGGCGAAGCCCGCGATCGTCGGCATCTTGGCGACGAGCCGATAGGTCTGCTTCTGCCGCGATTCGGGATCGAAGATGTTCTTCGCCTCGCTGTAGAACGTCGAAAGCGCGGCGACCGTGCTGATCAGGATGCTCATCGGATGCGCGTCGTGATGAAAGCCGTCGATGAACTTCTTGATGTTCTCGTGGAGAATCGAATGGTGCGTGATGTTGTAGGTCCAGTCCTCGAGCTGGGCTTTGGTCGGAAGCTCTCCGTACAAGACCAAATAGGCGGTCTCGAGGTACGTGCTCTTCTCCGCCAGCTGCTCGATCGGATAGCCGCGGTAGCGCAGGATGCCGTTGTCGCCGTCGATATAGGTGACGCGGCTCGTGCAGGCCGCCGTGTTCATGAAGCCGGGATCGTAGCCGCCGAGACCGAAATCTTCCTCCGAGGTCTTGATCTGGCGCAGATCGTTGGTGTTGATCATCCCGTCGTGGACGGGAATCTCGTATTTTTTCCCGGTTCGGTTGTCGATAATCGTGATCGTATCCGGCATAAAAACTGCCCCCGCTCCGCGAGACCTTCGGCTACCTTCTTAGAACATCCTTGAATGCCGGTCAACTCCGCGACAAATCATCGGGAGAGATGCTCCAGGAAAAACTCCACGCGCCGCGCTGCCACGAGAGGCAGGCGATCGTCGCGGTCGAAAAATCGACCGTCTGCCGCTCGCTTTGTCCGGTGAGCAGCAGCGAGGCGAGCCGGGCGAGATGCGGCAGATGGCCGACGAGCATCAGCGGCGCCGCCGCGCTCTCGAGCTCGGCCTTGGCGATCCACGGATCGTCGTCGGGTGCTAGCCCCGCGATCTGGCTGACGCCGTTTCCCGTGGAGACGAACCGGCCGAATATCTCCGCGGTCTGGCGCGCGCGCAATTTATCGGAATGGAATATCGCCGAGACCGCGATCCGGTCCGCCGCGGCGCGCGCAACCGTTTCGACCTCTTCGAGGCCGCGCGGGCTCAGCGGGCGGCGGGGATCTTCGGAGCTGGATCGGGCATCGCCGTGCCGCACGAGAAAAAAGTCCATGCGAGAATCTCCGCCGAGGCCGTGCGGGAGCAAACGCGCGAAATCCATCGACGATGTATTGAATCGATGCGTGTGTTATAGCATTGTTCGTCTGCATGGTCGAGTTCAAGCGCGTCAACAAATGGTTCGGCAAGCTGCATGTGCTCCGCGACATCGATTTGCGCATCGACCGCGGCGAGGTCGTGGTCGTTTGCGGCCCGAGCGGCAGCGGCAAGAGCACGCTCATCCGCTGCGTCAACGGACTGGAGACGATCCAATCGGGCGAGATCGCCGTCGACGGCAAGCGGCTCTCCGATCCGGCGCTCGATTTACGCGCGCTGCGCGCCGAGATCGGCTTCGTCTTCCAGCAATTCAATCTCTACCCGCATCTTTCCGTGATGGAGAATATCGTCCTCGCGCCCATGAAGGTGCGACGCCTTCCGCGTCAGGCGGCCGAGAAGCGCGGCGCCGAGCTGCTCGCGCGCGTCGGCATCCCGGACAAGGCCGACGCTTTTCCCGCCAATCTATCGGGCGGGCAGCAGCAGCGCGTGGCGATCGCGCGGGCTCTTGCCATGCAGCCGAAGATCATGCTCTTCGATGAGCCGACTTCCGCGCTCGATCCCGAGATGATCGGCGAGGTGCTCGATACGATGACCGATCTCGCCCGCGACGGCATGACGATGATCGTCGTCACGCACGAGATGGGTTTCGCGCGGCGTGTCGCGAGCCGGGTCGTTTTCATGGATGAGGGGCGCATCGTCGAGGAAGCCCGCCCGGAGGCTTTCTTCGCCGCGCCGCAATCCGCCAGGGCGCAACAGTTTTTGAGCAAGATTCTCACGCGCTGAGGAGGTCGATCGATGAAGCGGACGTTCGCCTGCCTGCTCTTAATATTTCTATTCGGCTTTAGCTCCGCTTCGGCGGAAAACACGCTCGAAAAAGTCGGCCGCACCGGCACGTTGACCATCGGCACGCGCACCGGCTCGCCGCCGTTCGCTTACATCGATAAGAACAATCATTGGATCGGGTTCTCGATCGATCTCGTTGAGCGGTTCGTCGCGCCGGGGCTGGCGAAAAAGCTCGGCAAGTCCGTGAAGGTCGAGAAGAAGGAATCGGCGCCGCCGACGCGCATCCCGCTGCTCACCTCCAACGCCGTCGACCTCATCGCCGAGACGATGACGGATACGAAAGAGCGCCGCGAGAGCGTCGATTTCAGCCTCACGTTCTTTTATACCGGCGCGCAATTTCTTGTGAAGGCAGGCAGCCCGATCACCGGCATCGAATCGGTCGCGGGAAAGCGCGTGGCGGCGCAGCAGGGCGCGACCAACGCGCGTATTCTCCGCGAGCGCGTGCCGAGCGTGAAGCTCGTCGAATTCCCCGATCAGCCGGCGGCCTTTCAGGCGCTGGCGCAAGGCCGCGTCGAGGCGTACACCAACGACGGCATTCAGCTCGCCGGGCTCAAAGCGAAGGCGCCGAATCCGAACGCCTGGGCGATCGTCGGCAACTTCTACTCCAGCGATCCTTACGGCATGGCGATGCGGAAGAACGAGCCCGACTTCCGCAGCGTCGTCAATCAGGCGCTGGCCGATGCGATCGATTCGGGAAAATATTTCGAGCTCTACGACAAATATTTCGGGCCCAAGGGCGAGCTGCCCTATCCTCTCACGCCCGAGATGAAGCGCCAGCTGCAAAACTCCGCCGCCGAGTTCCGCAAAGCCGCGGCGAAATGAGCTACCAGTTCGATTGGTCGGTGCTCTGGAGCGCGCAAGCGCGGCAGTGGCTGATCCAGGGCGTCGCCACGACGCTCGCCATTTCCGCGCTCGCCTGGCTGCTCGCGCTGGCGCTGGGCATTCTGGCCGGCGCGCTGCGCAGCCTGAAATTCGCGCCGCTTCGCATGCTAGCGGCGGTCTACGTCGAATTTTTCCGCAATGTGCCGCTGCTCGTGTGGATGTTCTTCTGGTATTTCGCCGTGCCGCCGCTCCTGCCGCAAGTGCTGCAAGACTGGCTCTACGACCACGGAGCGGAGTTCGCCGCGGGCACCGCGGCGCTCGGCGTTTACCACGGCGCGCGCTTCTCGGAGATGATCCGCGCCGGCATTCAGGCGATTCCGAAAACACAGCTCGAAGCCGCGCTTTCGACCGGCCTCAGCACCGCGCAGGCTTTTCGCCTCGTGATCCTCCCGATCGCGCTGCGCCTCATCGTCCCGCCGCTGACGAACGAGACGCTGAATCTGCTCAAGAACTCGTCCGTCGCGCTCACGATCGGTGTGGCGGAGCTGACGTTTCAAACGCGGCAGATCGAGACCTACACGGCCAGGGCTTTCGAGGCGCTGACGGCCGGAACGCTGATCTACTTGATCCTCTGTCTCGTTATCGCGCGCGTCATGGCTCGGGTCGAGCGGCGCGTCGCCATCCCGGGCATGATCACGGGCGGCGGAGAGAATTAGATGGACTTCGGCGTCATCGAGCGCAACTGGAATTTTCTTCTGGTCCAGGGTCTCGTCGGCCTCGGCAATTTCGCCGGCGGCACGCTCAGGCTCGCGGTTCCGGCCCTGCTGCTCGGATTTACGCTCGGCTTGTTCGTCGGCCTCGGGCGGCTGGCGAAAAGCCGCTGGATCCGGACGCCGGCGACAATATATGTCGAATTGTTCCGCGGCGTGCCGCTCGTGATGGTGATCTTCTGGTTCTGGTTCATCCTGCCGCGCGCGCTCGGCGTCGCGCTGCCGGAGTACGGCATCGCGCTCGCGGCCTTCGTCGTATTCGAGGCGGCTTATCTGGGCGAGATCGTGCGCGCGGGCATTCAATCGGTGCCGCGCGGGCAGGTCGAGGCGGCGAAATCGACCGGCCTAAGCTCCGGGCAGACGATGCGATCGGTCGTCCTGCCGCAGGCGCTGCGCAATATGATTCCCGCGCTCGTCACGCAATTCATCGTGCTGTTCAAGGACACGTCGCTCGCCTCGATCATCGGCTATCTCGACCTCACCAAGGCGGCGCAGATCGTCAACAACCGCGAGATACGGCCGTTCGAGCTCTATTTATTCATCGCGGTGGTTTATTGGCTTTGCGCCTACGGCATGTCGCGCTACGCGGGATATCTGGAAAAGCGACTCGCGACGGCGTAGCGCATCACCCCATCGTGGCGACTTTGTCCGGGCGGATCTTGTAGATCACGCGCTGCTCCCCGGGCTGACGGAAAGGATACTTGTCCTTGCCGAGATATTTTTTCGCGAGCGAATCGATATGCGCGTCGGCGCCCTGCTCGGTGATATCAACGACCTCTCCCTGGACGGCGACGTGGCGGTAGGGATTCTCCGGGTCGGCGACCGACAGCGCGACCTTTTTGTTGCGCCGCATATTTTTGTCCTTGACTCGCCCCTTGGCCGAATTCACGCGGATGAAGCCGCCGTCGAGATCGACCCAGACCGGCGTCACCTGCGGGCTGCCGTCGGGCATGACCGTTCCGAGGTGAGCGAAATTCGGTTTGATAAAAAGATCGCGATATTTTTCGGGAATCTGTGCCGCCATGTTTTTTTCCCTCCTGTTTATTCGATGTAATCGGCCAATTCATTCAGATCGGCGATGGCGAAATCCGGTTTGGTAGCGAGTAGCTCCGCCGCATTGCACAATCCGTAAGTAACCGCGCACGTATGAACGCCGGCGGCCTTGCCCGCCTTGATGTCCGGCTCGCCGTCCCCAATCATAAGCGCCTTGTCGGCGGGCACGTTGAGCTCGTCCAGCACATGCCGCAGCGAGCCCGGACCGGGCTTTTTCTCCAGGCCGCAGTCGCCGCCGACGATCACATCGAAAGCCGATTCGATGCCGAGCCCCCGTAAGACAGCGACCGAAAAATTGAGCCGCTTGTTCGTGACGACCGCTTTCTTCTTCGCGCGGAAGCGTTCGAGCACGTCTTTGACATGCGGGTAAAGCACGGTCGTGTCGAGCAGGTGCTCTTCGTAATGCTTTAAGAAACGATCGAGAATTTCCTCGAAACGCTTCTCGTAGCCGTTCGGCAGCGATTGCCGCAGCAGATGTTCGGTGCCGTAGCCGACGCGGCTGTAGACATACGCGTCGTCGAGCGCGTCGAGGCCGAGCGTCGCGCGTATGTAGTTGACCGAATTCGCGAGGTCGCGTCCGGTCGCCGCGAGCGTGCCGTCGAGGTCGAACATCAGCAGGTCTATTGGTTTCTTCATCCGCGCAGCGCCGGATGTCAAGATAGTGGCCGGCCGGTTGGCTGTCAAACCGCAATCTCGTTTGCGCGCGCGCCCGGAAGTGCTAGCATCGGCTCGGACGAGGAGGACTGCTTATGCGCAAATCCCACGCTCGAGGCATCCGCGTCATCTGCGCTGTCGCGGCGCTGCTTGTCTTCGTCTCCGGCGCGGCGGCGGCGGAGAAGATCAACACTTCCTATATCTCCGTCTCGCCCGGCTCGTCCTCCGTCATTTGGGTAGCGAAGGACGCGCGCATCTTTGAAAAGTACGGGCTCGACGCGACGATCATCTTCATCTCGGGCAGCGTCCGCGGCATCCAGGCGATCCTGGCCGGCGAGATCCCGATCGGCGAAGGCGGCGGACCCGGCCTCGCGAGCGCGCGGCTCGCCGGCGGGGACGTGGTCGCGATCGCCGGCAACGTCAACGTCCTGCCCTACTATCTCGTCGCCCAGCCGGGCATCAAGCGTCCGGAAGATCTGCGCGGCAAGATCGGCGGCAACCATATCGCCGGGACCACCGCCGAGTTCGCGCTGCGCGTCGGTCTGAAGAAGCTCGGCCTCGATCCGCTGAAAGATGTCAACCTCCGCGTGATCGGCGGCACGATGGACCGCATGATCGCGCTGCAGAAAGGCATCGTGAATTTCACCGTCGCGACGGAGCCGGGAAAAGCGATGGCGGAAAAGCTCGGCTTCCCGACCATCGTCGATTTGGCCGCGATGCAGATACCGTTTCCGCAGAACGGCGTTTATACGTCGACGCGCTTCATCCGCGAGCATCCCGACACCGTGCGGCGCTACATGCGCGCCTACGTCGAGGCGATCCACTTCTACAAGACGCGGAAAGAAGAGACGATCAAAATCTCGCAGAAATATTCGCGCCTGGAGGACCGTAAGGCGCAGGAAGAAACGTGGGAATGGCACACGAAGTATATCCCCAGCGCGCCCTACCCCCCGATCGACGGCTATCAGCTGATTTTACAGGACATGGCCGAGAAGAATCCCAAGGCGGCGCAGGCGAACGCGAAAGACTACGTCGACCTGCGCTTCGTCAAGGAATTGGAGGACTCGGGCTTCATCAAAAATCTCTACGGAAAATAGTTCCTCAGGAAGAAAAGCGCTGATGACGAATGAAGATTTCTGCGTCGGCCGCTTGGAAGAACACCAGACGCACTTCCCCGATTCTCTCGTCCCGCTGTAAGAATGTTTCGATCGCCGTCGAGGCGACCTCGGCGGCGGCTTCGCGCGGATAGCCGTAAATGCCCGTAGAGATCGCCGGGAAAGCAATCGTTTTGACCGCATTCTCGGCGCTTAATGACAGCGAATTCGTATAACACGCCGCAAGCTGCGGGGATTTATCTTTGCTTTGGCTATAGACAGGGCCAACGGTGTGGATCACGTAGCGCGCCGGCATCTTCCCGGCCGTCGTCAGCACCGCCTGGCCGGTCGGCAAACCTTCCGGATAGCGCGTCCGGCGGATCTCCTCGCAGGCCTTTTTAATCTCGGGCCCGCCCGCGCGATGGATCGCGCCGTCCACTCCGCCGCCGCCTAACAGCGTGCTGTTCGCCGCATTGACGACCGCGTCGACGTTCTCCTTCGTGATGTCGCCCACTTTCACGGCCACGCGGCCGTTCAGGAAGGTCTTGAGCTCACTCCCGGTCATCTTCCCAGGCGAGTCCGTGCTTCTTCTTGTTGTTGCACTCTTTGCACGCGGCGACGACGTTGCCCTTGGTGCTCTTGCCGCCGCGGATGATCGGCACAATATGGTCCATCGTCAGCGCCGAGGCGGGGACCTTCTTTCCGCAATAATGGCAAACGCCGGCGGCGCGCCGTCGCTTCCACCATTGGCTCGCGCGCAGCTCGCGCGCCTTCGCGCGCTCGCGCCGGAGTTCCTCCTCGCTGACAATGACGTCGAATGACGCGCGTGTCTCGCTCACAGCCGCGCCCATTTCTTCAGCGACCTGAAGTAAATGCAAAAGCCGACGGCGACCAGTAGATAAAAGGCCGCGCCGAGCATCGACCAGCGATTCGCCGTATCGAGATAGTCTTTGAACTCCCACGCGGCGAAGCCGAAGAAGAAGACGATTGCGGTGGTGATGAGAATCTTATGCGCCGTCAGAAGCGTCACGTTAAAATATTAGCACAGCGCGGCGCTTAAAGCAGGAGCGGCGATTGCCCCGGCTCAGGCTCTCGGGTAGGCTTTGTCGAACCAGGGAGGCTGAAATGCAGAAACAAGCGATCCGGACCGATGGCGCGCCGAAGGCGATCGGCCCCTACGAACAGGCGATCCGCGTGAACGGCTTCGTCTTCACGGCGGGGCAAATCGCCCTCGATCCGAAGACCGGGAATCTCGTCGAAGGCGGCGTCGCGGCCGAGACGCGCCGCGTGCTGGAGAACCTTCGCGCCGTGCTCGAAGCGGCGGGAGCTTCGCTGGAGTCGGTAGTGAAGGCGACGGTATTTCTGAAGAACATGTCCGACTTCGCGGCGATGAACGAAGTCTACGCGGAATATTTCGGCGCCTCCAAGCCGGCGCGTGCGACCGTCGCCGTCGCCGACCTGCCGCGCGGCGCGCTGGTCGAGATCGATCTCTGCGCGGCGGTTTGACTTTACTTCGCAGGCGCTTTCGGCGTTTCGGCTTGGGCGGCGATCGCGATCTCCGACGCGCCGGCCTTCTTGATGACCGAGAGCACCCAGACCGCCTCGCCCAGCGGCACGTTGCGGTCGCCGCGCAGGATGACGATTTTTTCGCCTCCGGCGCCCAACACACCGCGTAAAGTCTCTTCGAGATCGTCTTTCGGTACTTTCTTCTGATTCACGTAGATGTCCCGCTCGGGCGTGAGCGTGACCGCGACGCCTCGCGGAGCGGTTTCGGTGCGCGCCGCCGCCGGTAGATTGACCTTGCCGCCGGACTCGATGATGGCCGAGCTCGTAATCATGAAAATGATCAGCAGGACGAGAAAAATATCCGTCAGCGGCGTGATGTTGATCTCCGCGACGATGTCCTCGGAGCGGTTCGGATCGGAAGGACTGAAAGCCATGGCTACGCGATCGTGCTGTAGAGGAGCTTCATCGCCTGCGCGCGGCAGGCGTTGCTGATATTCGCGACCCGGATCTGGAAATAGTTATAGAAGACGAGCGCGATGATCGCGACGCCGAGGCCGAGCGCCGTCGCGACGAGCGCCTCGGAGATCCCGGCCGCGACGACGGAAAAACCGCCGGTGCCGACCACGGCCATGCTTTCGAACGCCTTGATGATGCCGACCACCGTGCCGAGCAGCCCGATGAACGGCGCGCTGCTCGCGACCGTGCCGAGAATCCATAAATTCTTCTTGAGCCTCTGCCCCTCGGCGAAGATGGCCTCGTTCATGAACGCGGTGGCGCGCTCGAGATTCGCCGCGTCTCCGTGCGTGAGGGCGGCGAGAAAAAGCCGCGCCGCCGCGAACTGCTGGTTCTGGCGGCACAGCGCCATCGCGAGGTCTTTCCGGCCCTGCTTAACCGAATCGAGAAGCGATTCGGCCATCTGGTCGGACGCGCCTCCCGCGTCGCGCAGCGACCATAGCCGCTCGAGAATCACCGCCACGCTCAGGATCGACATGACGATCAGCGGATACGTGGCGATCGCGCCGCGATTGATGATTTCTATGAAACTAAGCGGTTGCATCCTTCTCCCCTCGACTTAAAAGGGCAGACTACCGATGGTCGAGACCGTCGTCAAGCGCGCGCACCCAACGCGGATAGAGGGAGGACGGCCCAAAACTGGATCAGAATCCTGTCGCGATTATTCTATATTTGTATGTGCCCGTTGGAGGAGTTTACGATCAGCATCGATTGCGTGATTTCTTTTACCGACGGCGTTCCGGTCATGATGAGAACGCGGCGCATCTCCTCCGTGAGGAGATCGATCACCCGCGCGACGCCGTCGGCGCCCGCCGCGCCGACGCCCCACCCGACCGGGCGGCCGACGAGCACGGCCCTCGCGCCGAGCGCGAGCGCTTTAACGATGTCGCCGCCGCTGCGGATGCCGCTGTCGAGCAGAATCGTGGCGTTCTTACCGACGGCGTCGACGACTTCCGGCAGCGCCTCGATCGCCGCGCGGTTAAAGTCGAGAATCCTGCCGCCGTGATTAGAGACGATGAGCGCGTCCGCGCCGGCATTGACGGCGTCGCGCGCGTCGAGCGCGCCCATGATGCCCTTGATGACGACCGGCAGCGAGACGCGCTGTTTCAGCCACTCGATGTCTTTGAGCGACGCCTTCTGGCCTTTGCGCGGCTTGCCGTCCTTGGTCGAGAGCGGCACCTCGTCGCCGAGCTTGACCGGCTGCACGACGTCCATCGTGATGCCGACAGCGGCGAAGCCGAGCTCCTCGGCGAACTTCGCCTGCTCCAGCACCGCGTCGCGACCGCGGCTTAAATATCCCATGAAGACGAGCGGCGCCGTCGTCGCTTTCGCCCAGTCACGCGCCTCGAATTTCGCCGCGTGGCTCACGAACATCATGACGCCGCGCTTGCCGGCGCCCTCGGCGACCTGGCGCTCGGCGTCGTCGCCGATCAGGCTGAAGCTCCCTACGGGCGCGACCATCGCGGGCAGCGGCAGCTTGCGCCCGAAGAGCTCGATCGACGTATCGGGATCGTTGATGTCGTGAAAAATTCTCTGGCGGAAAAGATAGCGCCCGAGCACGCGGGAGTTGCGCCGCATCGTGGAGGCGCTCTCGGCCGCGCCCATGAAGTGATGCCAGGCTTCTGCGGGCATACGATGCCGCGCGAGCTCGCGCAGATCGCGCAGGCCCATCGCGGCGAGCGGCTTTTCGGCGGGCGGCATCAGTTGGACGAGGCGATCTCCCACCAGTTGCGGCCGGGATCGCTGAGCAGAAACGAGACTCGGCCGCTGTCGCGCGTCACGTCGCGCAGCTCGGTCAGGCCGAGGTCTTTGCCGGTCGCGGCGAGCTTGCGGTGCGTTTCCTCGACCGCGCCGGCGGACGCGAGACCGATCGTGAAGCGGAAATTGGGCGAGAACGCTTTCCACTCCGGCCGCACCGCGCAGACGACATATGGCTTGCTGTCGGGGTGTTTGACATAGATCACGTGCGGGTTCGCCTGATGGACTTCGAGGTCGAGCGCGTCGCTGTAAAATTTCCACGACTGCTGCAGGTCGGAGCACGCGAGCGTGCCGTGCGTGAAGCCCTGCGGCACGTAGCCGCGGCCGGGAAAGCGCTCGGCGGGAAATTGGCTATCCCAATGCGGCGCGCGCACGCCGCCGGCGCGCGTTTTCCACACGTCCTTGCGTAGCGCCTCGGCGTAGCACTCGATCTCCCAGCCGTTGGTTCCCGGCTCGAGAAAATAAACCGAGTAGGAGCCGTGGCTGTAGGTCGGCTTGCCGATCTGGTCGATATGATACCGGTCCTTGTGCGCGGT
>DATDFN010000138.1:0-11913 GCA_036522615.1 Binatia bacterium
AAAAATCATCTGACCCATATCTTCCAGAAACTCAGCGTGTCGACCCGTCAGGAGGCGGCGGCACAATTCACGCATGACAAGCCCCGCACGGCGAAGAACCGCGCGGCGCGGCAAAGCGCATAGCCTCGCGGCCGCTTGCTCGCGACGGTGCCCTGATCGTTACTGGAATCTCGCCTCAATCGCGCCTTATCTCCGGTCTCCCTACGCGCGCGCCGGATCGCTTCGGCAGAAGAAAATACCTCCACCGCGCGCGAAAAAATTTCCCACGAAGCATAAAAGAAATCCCGCAGCGGCGATTTCTCTGCGAAGAGAACCGCCGCCGCGGGGACTGCCTACGGCACGCAGGAGGCGAACTTGAACGACGCGATGCGCGTCGACCAGTTCCATTTGCCGCTGCTCTTTAAGTATTCGTTGGTATACCAGAAGGTGCAGTCGTCGCTTGGGTCGATCGCGATCGCCGAATAATCGCCCCAGCGGTTCAGCGGCTGGAGCTGCGAACCCGCACCCTCGATGATGCTGACCTCACTGCCGAGTTTGCCCGGCGCGTCGCCAGGCGCGCGGCCGGCATAGCGAACTCCGGGATACAAATTGTCGCCCGACACGCTGTAGCCGACAGCGAGGTTGCCGGCCTTGTCCATGGCCGCGCTTCCCATCCAGCGGTAATTGCCGTCGGACGGCGCGTAGGTGCCCTGCTGATACAGCAACGGAGCGGCGCTCGAAAGCGGCCCGCTGCCGTTGCGCAGTTCGTACCAGCGCACGCCGGTCTGGCCGGAGCTGCTGCTGGCCGCCGCGACCGAATGATTGACGACCAGCGCCTCGTGGTTACCGAAGTTACGGTAAGCGAGACGGTACATGAGCCGGTCGCCGAGTGAGTCGAGCTTGTTCTTCGTCCCCCGCTGCGGAACGCAGACGCCCCCGCCGCAGGCGCGCGTGAAGGCCGCGACCGTGATGTTGGTCGGGCCGGTGAACGTCGAGTTGGCGGGCGCGGTGAAATCGACGTGAAAGCGCCAGAACCTGAGCACATTAGTGGAACTGAGGCTCAAGAGAAAATTCGGCGAACCTGCGGGCGGCTGTGTTGCGCCGTCGACGTCCGACGGTAAGAGGCTCGCGAAGCTCGTGCTCAGCTGGAAGCAGACCATGGTCGCGGCCTGACCCGCGCGCATCGCAGCTCCGTCCATGGCGCAAGCCTTCGGGCCCGCGAACGAATTGCCATTGAACATGTTGAACGTGATGTAATAGGCGTCGGGCCAGACACCGAGCTTGGGATAATCCGGGAAATTGCCCATCGGAAAAGCATAACGGAAAAATGATCCTGTGGCGTCCGACGTAAGCGACACGGCAACGCACTGAAGATACGGCGTCGTGCTGACGGAGAATTGCGTGAAAATCCATCGCTTATTGAGTTTGTCATATTGAACGATCGGATCGCCGTCGTTGTTCGCCTCGCAACCGCCGCCGAAGCCCTGCCACAAAGCGTTGCCCGGGATCGGGCCTTTCAGGACCTGTCCCGTCGACTTATCGAAAACGGCGAACGATTCGTTGACCCACTGGACGTATTGCGTATCCCCAACAGCACCGTTCGGGTCCGGAGGTGCAGCATCGACGGCGAAGGTACCGTCGGGGCCGGTAAAGCCCGTGCCCACGCCGTCGAAGCCCAGGCCGGCCGTTGTCGGAGCGGCTGCGAGCGGCGATTTCTGCACGACCGGATCGGCCGCTATCGCGCCAGGCCCTGGATGCGGCCGCCCGAGCGGAATTTCGCGCGGCGGATTGGTCTGTTTGTTCGGCGGCTCGACGTCGCGGAGCGGCCTGGAGAAATCGTGGCCATCTTCGACGATCACTTCGACATCGAATGGGTTACCCGAGCGCGCGAAGCGCGGCAGTGCGACGCCGATCGCGAGCGACAACGCGGCTAGAGTTACAAGTCTTGCTTTGGACATTCGTCCTCCTTGAATCGCTTCGGTAAAGAGCGATAAAGGAGGCCACTGTAACTTGGAGGGAGCTATTCCGTCAATTTTTTATGGAAAGATATAGGGTCACATTTCCGAACACCGTCTGTGACCCAGGCGATTGTAGGTAGCGAAAAAAGGCTGGCTAATTTTTAGAGTGCGACCACAATGACGCGCAGATTGGCCGTTTATTCGTCGCGGGGGCGGCGCGGCCGGAGATCGGAATCCGGCTCCGGCGCTCTTTTCGTTTCGCTCGCTGCTTTGGCGGGTGCGGCGGCTTCCTTCGCCGGCGCTGCGGGCTGCGCGCGGATATATCCGGAGACGGTCAAGCTCACCCGCAGATTCTGCGGCGGCAGCGCCGAGGTTCCGTCGGGACGGCGCGGCGGCACGCCGACAATGGCGAACGAGCGGATGTTGATCTCGTTGATGACGAGCAGCTTGGGGGCGGACTCGATTCCCTGAATCAGGTTCGCGACTTGCTCGATCAGGCCGCTGATCTCGAGCTGGATCGGAATGCGTGTGAAGGTCCCCATTGCCTCGGGACTGAGAACGCGCGTCGAGACCACCTGCGTGCCGCCGCGGGACGCGAAATCCTGAACCGTGCGCTGGAGGTCGGACGCGCTGACCGACGGCGTATCCCCGGTGAGGAGCAGCGGCTCGAGCCCCTTGAGCTCGCCGCGCGCGCGCTCGAGATTCGCCATGATCTCGGGCTTGCGATTGACGTAACGCAGATTTCTCTCGAGCCGCTGCGGCTCCAACTCGAGCTGCTGCGAAGTCCGCATCATGCGCGCGACAAACGGCTCGTACACCAGCGCGCGTCCGATCAGCAGCGCCAGAATAGCGAGACTCAGGAGCACCAGCCCCTTTTCGCGCTTCGACAAGCGCTTCCAGATGGTGCGCAAACGGCTCATCGCTTGGTCCTGTCGGTTCTAGGCTGCGCCGGCGCCGGCGCGGCTTTGTCGGGCTCGTTCTTCGCCGGCGCGTTTTTGGCCTCCGTCTTCGAAGGCGGCGCCTTGGTGTCCGACTTGGATGGCTCCGCCTTCGCCGGCTCGCTTTGGGCGGGCTGCGCCTTCGTTTCTTCTCTGGCTTCTCCGGCCTTCGGCTTCTCGATGTCGGCCTTGATCGAGAAGGTCTGTTTGCCGTCGCGGCCGGTCGTCGAAGGCGCGTTAAACGCCACGTTCTCGAACACCGGCGAGCGCTCGAGCAGCGGGATAAGGCTCGACGCGTTCTCGGCGCTGCCCTGCATCTCGAGCGTCCCTTCGCGGTAGCGCAGGTTGGAGACGTACGCATTCGTCGGCACGATGCGCGACAGCTCGTCGAGAATGCGCAAAACGAGGCCGCGGCGGTACTTCAAATCGGAAAAGAAAGCGATCTCTTTCCGCAAGCGGTTGAGCTCGGTCTCCTCGCGCCGCAGCGCCTCGACCGACGGATTCAGCTTTTGATTTTCGTTTTGCAGCCGGCGGAGCCGCATTTCATCCTTGATCGGATAGGTGAGCATCCAGGCGAGCAGGCCCACCACCACGACAACGGCAAGCGCGGCATTCAGCCATGAAAGCGCGCGCGAACGTTTCTGCTCCTTCGCCCCCGGGAGGAGATTGACTCCGAACGTCGCTTCGCGCAGTCCCTGAAGGGCGGCGCCCACGGCGGGCAAAAAGGCGGCGTCGGCGGTAACGCCGTCGAGCACTCCGAGCTTCTGCTTTCCCAGCTCCGTCAGGTCTTCGTAAGAAATCGGCTCTTCGCTGACCGTCTTCAGGAATTCTCCGGCGTTGCCCCAGCCGAAAAATCGCGGCGACCTCCGGAGCGCGCTGTAGAAAAGCTCGCGGCCGGGTCCTTGGACCCATTCCGAGTGCGGCAGGCGGTGGCTGAAGGCGAGCACCGCCTCCTGCCGCCAGCCTTCATCGCGGCCGTCGAGCGCGGTGATCTCCCAATCGTGGTTCTGTCCGCCCAGCAGCAGCGCATACCCGCTGATCCCGCCGGTGCAATAGAGCAGATAGTTCGCGAGCGAAATCGCGGAGGCTCCGACGTTCCTCGGCTTCGCGCCGAAGCCCGCGAGCACCTCGAGAACCCCGTCCACGAGTTTTTTCTGTGCCGCGAAGAGCAGCACGCCGACTTTCTCGCCCCTGGCGCCCGTCGGAACATAATCGTAATAGACGTCCTCGCGGCGGAACGGAATGTATCGCTCGATCTCGTAGTTGACGACTTGAGAAAGATTATCGCCGGCGACCTGCGGCAAAGACATCTCGAGGCTGATCACCTGATCCGAGGAAAGGCAGACATAAAGCGGATCGCGCGCCGGGCTGAAGCGGACGAGCGAGCGCAGCGCGTCGGCGAGGGCCTGATTCCGCGCGGCGGGATCCCCGGCCGTGGGAATCTCCCGCGTCTCGGCCTCGACGATCGATATGTTCGTCATACTTTTGCGCATGCGGACGAGGTAGAAGCGCTCGGGCGTTATATAGAGTCCCGTGCTGTGCACGAAATCCGCGCGCGAAAGCGTCTTGAACCATTGTGGATATGTCATCGCAAGCTTAGCCGTTGACCGGCTCCCCACTGCCGGACCGGATGACGTCGCGGTCGAGCCACCGAACGAGATCGTAGCCGCGGTCGCCGCCGATCACGCGCACGACTCCCTTCACCTGCCGGGAAATCGTCGACTGCGCCTGATGCCCGCGCGCCTCGATCGTGATGACGGTCGGGTTGGCGAAGACGATCTGCCGGCGGACCAGGCTATCGTCCTGGATGCCGAGCAGGCGGAGCAGATCGGCGAGCGTTTTTTCCGACAGCTTGGCGCGCTGGGCGATAAACTCCTGGCACTTTTCCATGCTGATGCCGACGAGCGCCACGCAGACGGCCGGGGACGCGGTGCGCAGGTTCACTCCTCCCGCCGGGCTGTCCACCGTGAAAATATCTTTGAAGCCGGCACGCTCCTCGTCGCCGTAAAACAACTCCGGCGTCACGCCGCGGACCCAGAGCAGGTCTTCGACGGAGTCGAACGGCCCGTTTTTCGCCGTGTACGGCGGCGACAGGGACATATAATAATCGCTCTCGGCGCCGTTCAAGCGGTGCAGATCGTCCGCGTCGATCCAGTCGAGAATCGAATCGGTGATGACATTCGCGCGATCCTGCTCGATGCCGAGGTTGCGAAAAATGCTCCTGAGCGTCTCGTCGTTGGCGCGGTTCAAATTGAACTTGCCGCCCTCGTCGATAAAACGCACCTCGTAAACGCCGTCGCCGAGAGTGCCCTTTTTCCAATCCGACTCGAACAGATCGGTCGCTGTTGCCTGAGCATTGCCGGCGCGGCCCGGCGCGAACTGCCGCATCACCTCGTAGACGCCCTGCTGGAAACCCGCCAGCGCGAGATAATATCCCTCGGTTTCTTCCGCGTAGCGGTGCGTCGCCATTCCCTCCTCCCGCACCGCAGCCGAGAAATCGAATGCGACGACGAACAGAAAGATGAAAATCCACAAGACGATGATGAGCGCCGCGCCGCGCTCATTCGCAAGGAAACCGGTTTCGCCTTTCGAAAATCTTCTCATTTACTGCTTACTGCGGCGCCAGCACGCGCATCATGACGGGAAATGTCCAGCGCACGTCGCCCCGCTCGCCCTGATAGACCAGCCGCACCGCCCGCGGCAGCACGCGCTTTTGCTTTCCGTCCCATTCGTCGACCCACGTCTCTTCCGGCTTCTGCGGATCGGTGCCGGGATCGAGATATTCGAAGCGCAGGCCGCTCAATCCTTGCGCCAGCAGGATGTTGTTGCGATACCCGCCGCCCGTTGCTTTATCGCCGACGCGCACCGGCATCTCTTCTTCGAGGATCAGGGTCGCGCCGCGGCTTCCCTCGAGCTCGGCCGAGATTCTGACGCGCGACATGCCGCGCCCGCCGAGGCCCGTCGAAAGGGAAGAAATGAACTCGACGCTGCGGTCGTCCCCCGCGAAGTAAACCGCCGGGTCGCGCGGATTGGAGCGATAAGGATACGCCGAGCGGATATATCCGCCGAGAACCTCCTCGAACGTGCGCAGGCTTTGGCTCACGTCGGCGCGGGCCTGCGCCTTGGCGGCGGCGCGCTCGCTCAAGAAAAACGAGCCGTAAAGGATTCCCACTAGGACGGCAAAAAGCGCGATCGCAAGGACCACTTCGACGAGCGTGAAGCCGCGCTCGGCACGCAACTCCGGGCCGGCTCTCCCGCGCAAAGGTGACAAAGTACGCATAGGTTACTGGCTCTTTTGTTTCACGAGCCGCAGCGTCTTCATCTGGATCTCTTTGTCGCGCTCCGCCTCGGGGTAGCGGAGCCTCAGCGTGATCGCGTTCACCTGCCAGTTCGGCGGCGCGTTCTGCGAGTCGTCGCGCACGGGCTCAACGTCGATCTGCCAGACGAAGGTTCGCCCGATGCTCCCGGAATCGCCGCGCGCGTCGAACATTTGCCGGGCGAGAAAAGCGTCCACGGCCTGGCGGCTGTAGGCGACGGCGTCCGTGCGCGCCGAGCTCGCTGTTGCGAGTCTCAGCCCGACCGAAAATATCTGCAGCACGGTGACAACGCCGATTCCGACAATCGCCATCGCGACGACGATCTCCAATAAAGTGAAGCCGCCTTGAGACTTTTTCATTGTCTGATCACGACGACGCGGCCGACCATCGCCTCCATGCGCACGACATAGGACGAGCCTTGACGGTCGGACAGCTCGATCTCGCCGCCTAAGAGGCTGCCGTTGGGAAAAAACACGAACTGCGTCAGTCGGTCGCCGATCGGCTCGCCGCCCGTGACGCCGGTGATCTCGACAGTGCCGGGCAGGTGGACGATATCGCCGCCGGATGCGAGATAGCTTCGCGCCCTCGGCTCGACAGTCAATTGCTTCAGCTTCCCTTCGTCGATCGCGCGGCGCCGGAGATCGCGCGCCAGCGCCGCCAGCGCCAAGACAGATTGCCGCGCCTCGCGTTTTTTAATAGCGCGGTCGAGGGCGGGATACGCGACGGCGCTGGCGATGCCTATAATCACGAGAACGATGACAAGCTCGATGAGGGTAAAACCGGCGCTACTATTCCGTAGCTTCGTCACGAAGATTCCCAATTGTTAATGTCGCGGTTATACCCGTCTCCGCCCGGTGTGCCGTCGCCGCCGTAGGACAAGAGATCGTAGCCGCCGTGGTCGCCCGGGCTCTTGTAAAGATACGGCCGGCCCCACGGATCCGTCGGAATATCTTTTTGCAAATAAGGACCGTCCCAGCGGTCCGCGCCCGAGGGTTTGCGTCTTAAGGCGTCGAGCCCCTCCTCGGTCGTGGGGTAGCGCCCGACATCCAGGCGAAAATTATCGAGGGCTGTTCCAAAGGTCGCGATCTGAGCCTGGGTCGCTTTAACTTTTGCTTTGTCGCCGACGTTCATATAGTTGGGCAGCACGATCGCTGCGAGTAGGCCGATAATCACCATGACGACCAGAAGCTCGATGAGGGTAAAGCCGCGGCGATCCCTCACGCGCTCCGTGCTTTTCGCGACGTATCTTGACAGATAATACTTCACGTTCACCTCACATTGGTAAATCATTGATACTGAAGATCGCCGTCAACATGGAGACGACTACGGTTCCGATGACCAGCCCCATCCCGACGATCATAATCGGCTCAAGCATCGAGGTGAGCCGCGTTGTCGCGCGCTTTACCTCCTGATCGTAGTGCTCGGCCACGTTCGTGAGCATGCTTTCGAGCCGCCCCGTCTCCTGGCCGACGGCGATCATGTGCAGCGCCAGCGGCGGGAACAGCCCGCTTTCGGTCAGCGGCGCCACCATGCCTTTGCCTTCGCGCACGCGCACCTGAACCTGAGCGATGGCACGCGCGATCAAACGGTTCCCGACGACGCCTTGAACCGTTCCGAGCGCGTCGAGGAGAGGCACGCCGCCTTTCAGCAGCGCGCCGAGCGTCCGGGCGAAGCGCGCGACTTCGATCTGACGCATCAGGTTGCCGATGAGCCATGCGTTCAAGCGCCAGCGGTCCCACTGGACCCGGCCCTCGGGGCTGCGGATGTAAAAAGCCACCCCGGTGGCGCCGATGACGAGGAAGAGCAGAATGAACCAGCCGTATTGCGAGAGGCCGTTGCTCAACCCGATCAACATTTGCGCCATGAACGGGATGCCTTGTTTGATGTCTTTGAAGATGAACGCGAACTTCGGAATGACGTAGACAAAAAGAAAAATGAGCGACAGCATCGCGACCGTGGCCAGCACGACGGGATACGTCAGCGCCGATTTGATATCCTCTTTCAGCGTGATCGAGCGCTCGAGATATTCCGAGAGATGCCGCAGAACGCCGTCGAGCACACCGCCGCTCTCGCCCGCGCGGATCATGTTGATGTAGAGCTTGGGAAAAACATCGCTGTGCTCGGCCATCGCGCTGCCGAGCGATTTTCCGGCGCGCACTTCTTCCAACAGCCGGCCGATGATTTTTTTGAATTCCTGGCCTTCGACCAGGTTCGCGAGCACCGACAAGCTGCGGTCGAGCGGCAGCCCCGCGGTCAACAAAGTGCTGAGCTCTTGGGTGAAGTGGAGCAGCGCTTTTTCGCTGACTTTGCGGTGGAGAAAAAGCGATACTGCGGCGCCTGAACGGCCGGCTGCTTCGCTCGACGCGGCGATTCGGAGGGGAACGAACCCCATGTCATGGAGGCGGGCGACGACCCCGTTTTCGGCGTCGGCGTCCATCACCCCTTCCACAACCTTTCCCGAATAGTCGGCGGCGCGGTACTGAAACAGCGCCATAGCCCCCAAGAGTAGGCGAAATTGCCCGATAAATCAACCTGAAAGGCTGTAGTCGACGGCTCAAATTGACAGGCGGCGGGGGTTTTGTTAGTTGTTGAAAGTTCGAGGTTTTTTTGTTCCAAATCAGGCCGACTTTACCGCTTTTACTCTTCCTTCTGGCGACCTTCTATGCCCCAGGATCCGGCCAGGCCGCCACGCCCGCTAATACGCCGGCAGCGCGGGTCGGCGACGAGATCATCAGCCTGGAGGAAATCCAGCAGTCGCTGCAAACCGAGCTACTGAACGTCGACCGCGAGCGCTTCAGGCTTATCGACGCGAAGCTCGCGGAGGTTATCGCCGGCAAGCTTCTCGCGTCAGAAGCGAAGCGGCGCAGCATCACCGTCGCGGAGCTGGTCAAGCAGGAGATCGATGCGAAAACCGCGCCGGTGTCCGACGACGAGGTCGAGCGCTTCATCGCCGCGAACCGCGCCCGCATCGGTCCGGGCGACAGTCCCGAGCTCAAGCTCAAAGTTTGGGGATTTCTGCGCGAGCAAAAAGTCGCGCAGCGCAGGAGCGAATACATCCGCGCGTTGCGGGCACAAGCCGGCGTCAAAGTTTTCCTTACGGACCCGACGGCGGCCAAGGTCGACGCGGGCAAAGGTTTCGCGCGCGGCGAGGAGAAAGCGCCGGTCAAGATCGTCGAGTTCTCCGACTTTCAATGCCCGTTCTGCAAGGCTGCGACGACGACGATGCATCAGCTGATGGATCAGTACGCCGGCAAAGTCCGCTGGATCTTCCGCGATTATCCGATCGCCAACATTCATCCGCTCGCTCCCAAGGCGCACGAAGCCGCGCGCTGCGCGGCCGCGCAGGACAAATTCTGGCAGTACCACGACCTGCTTTTCGAGCGCTCGCCTCAGCTCTCGCCGCCGGAGCTGAAGCAGTACGCGCGCGAGTTGAAGCTCGACGGCGAGGCGTTCGACCATTGCCTCGACAGCGGCAAACATCAAGCGGAGATCGCCGCCGATGTCCAGGAAGGGCAGCGTCTTGGAATCGACGGGACGCCGGCATTTTTCATCAACGGCCGTCTGCTCGTCGGCGCGCAGCCCGCGGCGGTCTTCCAGCAGATGATCGACAGCGAGCTCGCGAAGCAATCGGCCGGCAACTGATCCCGGTGCTGCCGCGAACACACGGGCGACGCAACAACGCCCGTTTTATCTCCCATCGAAGAAAGGTTATAATCCGCCGACCATCTGCGTTGGTGGCTGATGCAATTTGCTCGTGTTGCTGCACTGGTTGTCGCGCTCGCCGTTTTTTCCACGCCGTATTCGATAAAATCCCAAGAACCGCCGAGCGGAAGAGTCGCGCCGATCCGCCGCCTCCCGGGCTACGAGGAAGCCAAGCGGCAGGCGGACCTCGAGCGCGAAGAGCTCGAGAGCCGGCGAGCTGTGCCGGAGCCGGAAGTTTCCGCACCGACGCCGCGCGCGGCGGTTATATCCGAAGGGTTCGCCGGCATGAACTTCAACGATACACTCGGCTTCGTTCCCCCGGACACGCACGCGGCGACGAGCGCCACCCACATCGTCGAAACGGTGAATACGACAATAGCCATTTACAACCGCACGACCGGAGCGGCGGTGCTCGCTCCGACAGATCTGGCGACCTTGTTCAGCTCCGTCGGTGCGAGCGATAATCTCACCGATCCGATCGTCGCCTACGATGAGCTGCTGCAGCGCTTTTTCATCGGTGTCATCGATTTCGGCGCCAATGGAACGATCTCCCATTTGCTCTATGCCGTTTCGGACAACTCCACGCCAACCGGCACCAGCAGCTTTTCGAGCAAGTATTCTATTCCCGTCGAGGAGGCGGGGCTCGTCTGCACCGGTACGGTCTTCGCCGATTTCACGCGCTATGGTTGGAACGCCGACGCGCACGTTTTCACGTTCAATATGTTCAATGCGGCGGGCACCTGCTTCGATCATGTGAGCATTATCACGATCGACAAGTCGACGATCGGTAACAGCCAGGTCACTTTCACGCACGCCAATCGCAGCGGCTCCAATAACTTTACACTCACGCCGACGGTCATGCACGGCGCCTCGACCGGCGATCCGATGTGGTTCGTCGAGTCCGTGATATCGAATCAAATCCGCGTCGTCAAAATGACGGGGACACCTAACATCCTTACCTCGCCGAGCTTTGCCGAGTTCAATCTTCCCGTAGCCGCGTATTCTTTTAGCGTGCCCAACGCCACGCAGAAAGGCGGCGGCAAGACCCTCGATACCGGCGACGCTCGCATGCTCAATGCCGAGCTGCGCGGCAGCCGGTTGCTCGCGACGCACGCCGTCGGACTTGGCGGCGCCGCGCGCGCCCGTTGGTATGAGTTTGACACATCCGGCATGTCGCCAATTCTGAAGCAACAAGGCACGCTCAATCCCGGCTTAGGCATACACAACTATTATCCGTCCATCGCGATCGCCGCGAACGGCGATATCGGCCTGACCTTCATGCAGTCGTCTCTGAGCGAATTCGTCTCGGTGTACGTGACGGGACAGCGCTTCGGTGACTCTCCCGGCACGATGCAGACGCCGGTGCTGGCGAAGGCGGGGGAAAAGAATTACATCGCTTTCGATTGCGACGGTCCCAACGACCCAAGTACTTGTCGAGCGGGCGACTACAGCGGCATCACCGCCGACCCGGATTTGAGCGATACTTTTTGCGCCGCCAACGAATACGCCACGTCCGATTCCGCGGAAAATTGGGGCACCTGGATCGCCTGTTTTTCGCTTCAAGCGGACGTTGTGCCCCACGACCTCGCCGTCACCGCCGTGAAGACGTCGAAAACCGCGAAGAACGGCGTGCAGTCACCGGTCGCGGTGACGATTCAAAATCGGAGCCCGCACGCGGAGACGATCACTTCAAGTGATTTGGGAGACGGATCGAATACGGGACTCGTGCGTTTGGCGTTGCAGTCGACCGACGATGACGGCGAAGGCTGCAACGCGTCCGTAGCCCTCAACAACGCCAAGAACGCCGCGCTATTTTCCACCGGCAGCAAAGTCCTCGCGGTCGGAAAAACGATGAAGGTGAATTTTCTTGTGACCTACACGTGCGCGTCGCCGATGTCGATCAAGGGCGACGCGACGCCGAACGATTTCAGCATTACAGCTACCGTCCATCACGACGAGCTCGCCGGCGGCGACGCCGACAGTCATCCGGCGGACGACATGTGCCCGCGCAACCCGCTC
>DATDFN010000139.1:0-3791 GCA_036522615.1 Binatia bacterium
GAGGCGCACGCGCCCGTCCTTCAGCATCGGCTCGACCGTCGAGGTGGCGACGCGGATGATGTCCTCCAGTCGAAAATTCTCCGCGAAAACTTCCATGCGTCCGGCCTCGACCTTGGAGAGATCGAGCACGCCGTTGATGAGTTTCAACAGGTGCTCCGAGCTCACCAGCACCTTCTGGAGATTGTCGGTCTGCAGCGGCGCGATCTGCCCCTCGGTCTTTCGCAGCACGAGGCGCGTAAAGCCGATGATCGCGTTCAGCGGCGTGCGCAGCTCGTGGCTCATGTTGGCGAGGAACTGCGATTTATGGCGACTCGCGGCTTCGAGCTGCTGATTTTTCTCCTGGATCTCCTTGAACAGACGCACGTTCTCGATCGCGATCACCGCCTGGTCGGCGAAAGTTTTGAGCAGCGCGATCTGCTTGTCGGAGAAGGGACGCACCTCCATTCGCCTGATGAGGATTAAGCCGATCGGAATGCCTTCGCGGAGCATCGGGGTGGCGAGGAACGTGCGCGTTCCGGTCTGCTCGCTGATTTGCTTCGAGCCGGGAAATTCCTCTGACGCCCTGAGATCGTGGACATGGATGGTCTGCCGTTGAAGTATCGCCCGGCCGCTGGGGTTTTCCGGGGTGTTGGGCATGAAGTCGGGGGCTGGACTCGATCCAAACGACGCCACCAACCGCGCACCATCGCCTTCAATCAAGCGTATCCGCGCGTCGCTCGCCTCACAGAGCCGTGCGGCACTCTCCGCCACGGCGTCCAAGACGGGTTGAATGTCCGTGGGCGACCCGGCGATGACTTCCAGGATCTTTCCGGTCGCCGTCTGCTGCTCCAGCGCTTCGCTGAGATCGCGGTTCTTTTCCTGGATCTCCTGGAACAGGCGCACGTTCTCAATCGCGATCACGGCTTGGTCGGCGAAAGTTTTGAGCAGCGCGATCTGCTTTTCGGTGAACGGCCGCACTTCGAAACGGCGAATAAGAATCGCGCCGATCGCCTGGCCCTCGCGCACGAGCGGGGCCGCGAGCACGGTTCTGAGCGGGCTGTGCGCTCTGGCGTTGCGGGTTTCCGGAAACTGATCGGCCGGAACGGCAGCCAAGTCTTCGACGTGGATGACGCGGCGATCCAAAACGGCCGCGCCCACGACCGAGGTGGGGCTGAGCGGCCATGTCTCCCGGCCCAGCACAACGGATCCGTAATGCGCGGCTAATTCGAGTGCGTCGCCTTGAACGAGTCTAATAATCGCGTCGTTGGCGGCGCAAAGGCGCGCGGCGCTCTCCGCGACCGCGTCCAGAACCGGCTGAGTGTCCGTCGGTGAGCCGGCGATGACTTGAAGGATCTCGCTCGTGGCGGTCTGCTGCTCCAGAGATTCAGTTAGCGCTTTGGTGCGCTCCTCGACTTTTTGCTCCAGGCCCGCGTACGATTCGCGCAGCCGCTCGGTCATCTTGTTGAACTCATCCGCGAGCGTCTCGATCTCGTCGCCGGTCTTAACGTCGAGGCGATACGACAGGTCGCCGGCGCCGATCCGCTCCGCGCCTTCGCGCAGCGTCGCCAGCGGGCTGATCACGCGGCGCGCGATGAAGAAGCTCGCGAAGAGCGCCATGCCGAGACCGATCAAGAGCAGCGTCGATGTGCGGATGATCGAGGCGTACAGGGTCTCGTATGCCTCTTTGATCGGCCGCTCGAGGATGACCGCCCAGTCGAGGCTCGGGATCACCGCCGATGACGTCAGCACGCGGGTTCCCTCGAGATTATCCGCGACGACCGCGGCAGGCGCACCGCCGGCACCAGGCGCCTGGAATGCGGCACGCACCTGCGGGAGCTGCGCCACGTTGCGCCGCTGGAGCACGAGGCTGATGTCCGGATGCGCGATCAGCTCGCCGCTGCGCGTCACCGCGTACGCGTAGCCGGCCTGGCCGACGGTGATGTTCGAGACGACGTCGCCGATGTATTTGAGATTGACTTCCGCTTGCAGCACCCCGATGACGTCGCCCGCATAGCGCTCGATCGGCACGGCGATCGTCATGTAGGGCTCCGAGCCGCGGACGAAGTAGACCGGGCCGAAGTAGGATTTCCCCTGCTGCGCCTGGCGGAACGGCGGGCTTTCGGCAAGGCTCTTCGCAGCTTCCGGCAGAGCCGTTCTAAGGCGCGAGACCTGCACGCGCACCCCGCCCTTCTCGTCGAGCGCAAGCGCCTCGGTGACGGCGGGCGCGATCAGCAAGAGCTTTTCCAGCTCGAAGCGGAATTCCGGCGTGAGGCCCTTCGGCGCGATCTCGCGGCTCCGCGTCGCACCCTTCAATGTATTATGGATCTCCTGGACGAAGCGCTCGATCTTGAACGCGGCGCCGGCGGCGACCTCGCGCTGGTAGAGCGCCAGCTGCTCGCGGCTCTCCTGGTAGCGGAAATAAATCTCGACCAGGCCGCTCGCGATAAGTCCGCCGCCGACGAGCAGCACGGAGATGAGAAAGTACTCGCGCACGAGCCGGCCGTGCGGCCGGCGCGCCGCGAAGATTTTTGGGAACCGGAGCTTCACTGTTGCACAACCGCTTCTTTTATCACTTGATCACCTTGTCCGCCCTTGCCAGCATGTTCGGCGGAACCGTCACGCCGATCTGCTTCGCGGCTTTCAGATTGATCACGAGCTCGAATTTTGTCGGCTGCTCGATCGGAATCTCCGCCGGTTTGGCGCCTTTCAAGATCTTGTCGACATAGGTCGCGGCGCGCCGGTACAAATCGACGTTGTTTACTCCGTAGGACATAAATCCGCCGACCTCTACGAAACCACTGTTATGGTACATAGTCGGGAGACGGCTTTTTTCTGCGAGATTCACGAGTTTTTGTCTGTAAGCACCTAGGAACGCGGATGCCAAGGTGGCAACGGCCCCGGCTTGGGCCTTTTTGGCGGCTGCAAATGCGCCGTCGAAATCCCCCGGCTCGCGCACCTCCAGCATATGAAGCTGCAGCTTCAACGCTTGGGCCGAACTCTCCACCTCGCTTACCTGGCGCGCAAAAATTGGATTCGTGGGGTCCGAGATGATGGCCACGCGAGAAAGTCCGGGAACGACTTCCTTGAGCAGTTCGAGCCTTTTGCCGCCCAGCTCCGGAGCCAGGTTCGTCAGGCCGGTAATGTTTCCACCCGGCCGCCCAAGACTTGCGACGTGACCGGAAGCAACCGGATCGCCGGCGATCGCCATAACAATGGGAATCTCTCTAGTCGTTTTCTGGGCAGCCGAAGTTGCCAGCGCGCCCGATACGACGATGACGTCGACCTTCAGACGCACCAGCTCGGCTGCAAGGCCAGGGAGGCGATCGGGCTTTCCTTCGGTATGTCGATATTCGATAAGGATGTTTTTCCCCTCAACATACCCGAGCTCTCGCAGACCTTGGCTCAATGCCTCGATCTGTGGCTCTGTGGGCGGCGTCTGCGCCAGGAAACCGATGCGCGGAATTTTCTTCGCCTGCTGCGCCATGGCCACAGCCCCGCACATCGTGAGCGCGAGAACTATCGCGAAAAGCCCCGCCCATTTTCGATTTTGGATTTTCGATTTTCGATTATCGGATTGAGAGTGAAAGACTCGAATCCGAAATATTTTCTTCATGTGTTTTCTCTTTAATCCAAAATCGGCAATCTAAAATTGGATCACTTGATCACCCTAACCGCTCTTGCCAGCACGTTCGGCGGGATCGTCATACCGATCTGCTTCGCCGTCTTTAAATTGATGATCAGGTCGAACTTCATCGGCTGCTCGACGGGAATTTCCGCCGGCTTAGCGCCTCGGAGAATCTTGTCGACGTAGC
>DATDFN010000140.1:0-9678 GCA_036522615.1 Binatia bacterium
GAGCTCCATGACCTCGATCTCGTCGCGGCGCGCGAGAATGGCGAGCTTGATCGAGTTGCTCACGATAAAAAGAGCGGCGACCGCAATAAATCCGCCGAGGATCCACTTCGCCGCCTCCAGCGACAGCGCGACGAGGCCGAGCTTCTCGGCCCATTCCTCAGGATAATCGACCTGCGTGATCCCCCTCTCGGCACGGAGCCGCTTGGCGGCGGCGGCTACCGCGGCGGTGTCTCGTGCCGCAGGTTTTAGCGCGATCTCGAAAGAAGCGGGCAGCGCGTCGGCGGGAACGCCTTCGAGGATCCCCGATTGCGCACCGGCGCTTTTTTTGAAGCTCGCCAGCGCCTCCGCCTGTGACACGAAGCGCGCCTTCTCGACTTCGGGATAAGCGGCGATGCGTATCGAGAGCGCGGCGATGTCCGCCGCAGTTAGACTCCCGTCGATGTAGGCGAAGATCTGAATCGAGCTGCCCCAGCCCTGGACCAGGCCGTGAAGATTTTCCTGAAGCAGTAAAAAACCGCCGAGCAGGAAGAGCGTGAGCGCCGTTGTGCCGGCGGTGAGCAGGTGCGTCCAGAAAAGCTCGCGAAAGCTTCTCAGGACTTTTCGCATGATGAAAGCGAATCCGTTCAGACGGCGGCCTCCCGGAGCGTCGCCGCGCCTTCGAGGACGCGGCCGTGCTCGAGCCACACGACGCGGCGGCCAAACTGCCCTGCCAGCGCCGCGTCGTGCGTCGCGACGACGACCGTCGCGCCGCCTTCGTGTGCGCGCGCGATGAGCCGCATGGTCGCCTCGGCCGTTGCGGCATCGAGATTTTCCGCCGGCTCGTCGGCGAGAATGAGCGCAGGATCGTTCACAAGGGCGCGGGCGAGGGCGACCTTTTGCCGCTCGCCGCCCGAAAGCGCCGGCGGCTTCGCGTTACCCTTGGCCGCAAGCCCCATCTCATCGAGCAAGCGGGCGGCGCGATTGCGGCTTTCGCGCGCGGACGCGCCCGCCACTTCGGCCGCGAGGGCGACATTCTCGAGCGCCGTCATCGCGGGCAGGAGCTTGATTTCTTGGCAAACGACGCCCAACTCGCGCCGATGTGCCGCGAGCGCGCGGGCGGATAGCCGCCCAACATCGCGCCCGAGCACGACGACATCGCCGGCCGTTGCGCGCTCGCGGCCGGACAGGAGCTTCAAGAGCGTCGTCTTTCCGGCTCCGGTGGGACCGCTCAAAAACGCAAATTCGCCGCGTTCGATGGATAAATTGACGTCGACAAGGGCCGGACTCCCGGGCGAATAAAGCTTGGAAACGCCAGCAAGCCGGATCATTCTCGCTGAAAGCTCCGCATTCGCCTTGACATCGGAGAGGAGGGACTGTAAAACTGTCCTAACTTCTGCGGTTTGCACCATTTATAAGCCATGTTCCCACAACTTACAACCATCGGCGCAGCTTTGCAGTCTGAGCCCCGCTTCGATAAATTCCGCATTGTTCTGATCAAGCCGTCCAAGTACGACGATGACGGCTACGTGATCCGCTTCTGGAAAGGCGTGCTGCCGAGCAATACGCTGAACGTTCTTCACGGTCTCACGGACGACGTGAAGCGCCGCGGCGCGCTGGGCAACATCGATCTCGAAGTCGTCACGTTCGACGAGACCGCCGAGAAATTACCGGTTAATAAGATTATCCGCTGGGGCCGTTCCTTCCGCACCAAGCTCCTCGTCTGCCTCGTCGGCGTCCAGACCAATCAGTTCCCCCGCGCGCTCGACCTCGCGAAACAGTTCCGCGCCGAAGGTATCGACGTCATGATCGGCGGCTTTCATACAAGCGGAACGATCTCGATGCTGGGCGAACAGGAGCCCGACATTCAGGAGCTCTTCCGCGAGGGCATCACGGTCATCTCCGGCGAGGTCGAAGGCAAATGGGAAGGCATACTCGCCGACTGTCTCAATGGCGAGTTGAAGCCGCTCTACCACTATGCCCAGGATCTCCAGAATCTCGTCGACATCGGCGAATCGCCGCTCCCGGTGACGAGCCCGAAGACGATGAAGCATTTCGCGCAGCCGGCCTTCGGCACCGCCGACACCTCTCGCGGCTGCCCGTTTGCGTGCTCGTTTTGCACGATCATCAACGTACAAGGGCGGAAAATGCGCGAGCGCAGCCCCGAGAGCATCGCCGAGCTCCTGCGCGCGAACTATCACGAGCACGGCGTGACATTTTATTTCTTCACCGACGACAACTTCGCGCGGAAAAAACTCTGGCGCGAGACTTTCCTCGAGATCATCAAGCTCCGCGAGGAAGGCATCAAGGTCTCCTTCATGATGCAGGTCGACCTGGCGAAGAAGCCCAAGGAGTTCGTCCCCCTCGCCGCGAAGGCCGGCTGCACGCAGGTCTTCATCGGCATGGAGAGCGTCAATCCCGAAAATTTGAAGGCCGAGGGCAAGGCGCAAAACAAGGTCGAAGAGTACCAGAGCATCATCAAGGAGTGGCACGACGCCGGCATCGTCGTTCATACCGGCTACATCATCGGACTTCCGTGGGACAATCCCGAAGGCGTCAAACGCGACGTCGATTATCTCATGAATACGATCGGCCCCGACCAGGCGTCGTTTTTCATGCTGACGCCGCTGCCGGGCTCGCAAGACCACAAGGAGATGAAGCAGCACGGCGAGTGGATGGACCCGGATTTCAACAAGCGCGACTCCTTCCACGCGACGATCCAGCACCCGCGCATGAACGCGGAGGAGTGGACCGCCGCCTACGAAGACGCGTGGCAGACTTTCTACAGCAAAGAAAATATGATCCGCGTGCTCTCGCGCTGGAGCCACAATCCGAAAGTTTATTGGAACTTGATGTCGGTCTTCTTCTGGTACAAGAACGCGGCGATCATCGAGAAGCAGCATCCCATGATCGCGGGGTTCTTCCGTCTGAAGGATCGAACGGCCCGGCGCTCCGGCTTCGCCGTCGACTCGCTTCTTGTCCACTTATGGAAGCGCGCCGGCGAGATCGTCCAACTGCTCGTCGCCTGGGTCAAGTTCCTCAAGGAGATGGAAGAGGTCTGGCTGCAGTCGCGGAAAAAGAGCGAGCGCGAAGAGCGCTGGCTGCAGGAGATCCAGAGAATCCAGGGCGAGATATGGCAGTCCCTCAAGATCGCTGAATGGCAAAAACTCTACAACAGCGCGAAGACCATGCTGCCCGAGAAGGGCAAAGCGCTGCTCGATCCCGTCGAAGAGCAGTGCTCGAAAGTCATTGTCACGCGCAAAGATTTGAATGCGTTCCTAAAAAGATGGGGCAGCGTTCAGAAAAGGCTGCAGAAGCTCCGCAAGTATCTTCCGGAAAGCGAAGCAGCGCGGCGCGTGCTCGACGATATGTCGCGGCTGCATAACAGCGCGTGGGCCGGCAACAAGATTCACGAATGGCAGCAGGCCTACGCACGCCTGAGGCACGAGCTGCCGCCGAAGATCGAGCTGATTCATGTGAAGTTCGACGCTTTCTCGAACCGCGCCGTTTACTCGCGTCAGGACCGCCAGCGGTTCTGGGCAAACACGGTCGAACACCTGAAGAAGATGCGGCTGCGCCACATCCGGCCGTGGAAGCTCCTCACCACCTTCGCGAAGGATTTCGATCTGACGACCTCCTTCGCAGCGACCTTCAAAGCCGCAGCGCGCGGCGACCATTAACGGTCAGTGCAGCGCGGCGCTCTTTTTTAATTCCACCAGTTGTTCGCGGATATCTTCGGCGTCGCTCGCGTCGGGCGCGAGCCGCAGGTAGGCTTCGAAATCGTTGATCGCCCGCTGGAAGCATTCGAGCTTGAGATACAGAACGCCGCGGTCGCGGATCTCGGGCGCCGAAGCGGGATCGAGAATCACCAGGCGCTCGGCCGCGGAGAGCGCTTTCACGAGATTTTCTTCGCTGAGATAGATACCCTTCAGGTTGTTGAGCATCCGGTGGATGATCTGCCGGTTTGTCACCGGCGCGAGAAATTCCGGCCGCAGCGCGACTTTGCCGTTGTAAAGCCCATCGAGCAGAGTCTGCAGCTCTTCGAACGTCCGCACTTCGCCCTTATCGAACGGATCGATCACGATCTCCTCGTCGTCGCTCTCGTATTTCACAAGAAAATGGCCGGGGAACCCGACGCCGTGGAGCGGCAGCCCGGCGCGGCGCGCCACTTCTATGTAGATTACCGAGAGCGTGATCGGGATGCCCTTCTTGCGCTCGAGGACGTCGCTCAAGAAGCTGTTGCGCGGGTCGTAATAGTCGCCGCGGTTGCCGCGGAAGCTCTCCTGGGTGAAGAGCACGTGATTGAGCGCCGCGATCAGGCGGTAGGGATCGCTCTCGCCGCCGGCGAGGTCGCGCACCCGCGCCGCGAGCTGGTCGAGACGCGCGAGATAGATTTCCTGCTCGAGCGCCGGGTATTCGTCCTGGGCGATGGCTAAGGCCGCACGGGCAAGGTCGAAGTCATCGCCCGCCTGCGCGACGACGCGCCGGAAAACGCTGTGGCGATCGCTCCCCATCCATTTTTGGCTTAGCGCGGCTCGGAAATGACGTCAACGAGCGCGGGAAGCTTTTTTTCCTGGACGATCTTGAGCGCGCGCTCGATCGCCGGACGGACCTCCGACGGCTTGGAAATCGGCCCTTCGGCGTGGACGCCGAAACCGCGCGCGACCTGCGCGTAATCGACCGGCGGATCGTCGACGTGCGTGCCGATGCCGGCGTTTTCGACCGGCCGTTTGCGGTGCTTGGCGATCTGAACACCGTGCTCCTCGGAGTTGTAGAATGACTGGTTGTTATGCATCACGATGAGCAGCGGAATTCGGTGCTTCGCGGCGGTCCAGAGCGCGCTCGACGTCATCAAAAAGTCGCCGTCGGCCTGGATGTCGACGGCGAGCGTGCCGCTGTCCTTGAGCGCCAGCGCCGCGCCGATCGCCGCGCCCATGCCGTAGCCCAGGCCAGCGCCGCCGCTCGTCCCCAGGTGCTGGCGGGGCTTAGTGAAATCCCACAACTTGCGCGCCCAGCCGTTGGCGCTCCCGTTGACGAGCACCCAGTCGTATTTTTTGATCGCCTCGCCGATCTCATAGGCCAGAAAAGCCGTCGAGATAGCCTGGGAATCGCTTTTGCCGCGCGCCTCGCTCTGCCACTTCGCGCGCAGATCGTCGTGGCGTTTTTTGATCTCGCTCGCGCGCGCCTCGACACCGGAACCTTTTTTATTCCCGATCAGTTCGCGGCAGAGGCGCGTCAATTCGGGGACAGCGACCGAGCTGTCGGCAGCGATCGGCACGTCGACCGCCTGGAGGACCTGATAGTCGCCGCACCAGCTCCTGACCAACATGTCGGCCATCGTGATGTGGATGATCTTCGCGTTACCGGTGACGTACTCGGAGACGCGCGTCGTTCGATTGACGCGCGTGAGCGAGCCGTAAAGATCGATCACGTCGAGCGCGAGGATCACGTCCGCTTTCTCCAGCAGCTCCCGCGCGCCGTCGGTGACGTCGAGCGGATGGTTGTTGGGGAAATTCATCCGGTTGCCTTTGTCGACGACCGGAATCGCGAGCAGCTCCGCGAACTCGACGAGCGACTTCATCGCCGCGCCGTTCCGGTTGTACATGTCGGCGATGATGAGCGGGGCCTGCGCCTCGACGAGAAGCTTGGCCGCGCGCTTCATCGCCTCGGGATTGCCCTGCATCGGCGCGGGTGGCTCGTAGCGCGTAACATCGGGCAGGTCGAACGCGCCGGTAAGCGCGTCCTCCTGAAGATCGGCGTCGTAGTTGATGTAAATCGGCGCCATCGGCTCGGTCGTCGCGATGCGATAGCCGCGGATAAAAGACTCCGGCACGCTCGCGAGGTTGTAGGGCTGATCGTCCCATTTGACGTAGTCGCGCACCTGATTGCCCTGCACGAGCGCGGTGTGGATCCAGTCGATGCGCGGCCGGCGCCGCGTCGTGTCCATCGGGCCGGTGCCGCCCAAGACGATCACCGGCACGCGGTCGCACCAGGCGTTGAAGATCGCCATGCTCGCGTGCTGGAGGCCGACGATGTTGTGGACGATCGAGATCATCGGCTTGCCCTTGGCTTTGGCGTAGCCATGCGCCAGCGCGACCGAGATCTCTTCGTGGCAGCAGAAGATAACCTCGGGCATGTAATTCCCGCCGTAGTTGACGATGGAATCGTGAATCCCGCGAAAGGTCGCGCCGGGATTAAAGGCGGCGTATTCGATGTCGTGCGCCTTCATCAGATCGACGATCACATCCGAGCCGTATTCCGGCCGCTTTTTTTCCAACGGTGCCCGTTTTGCCACGATACGTTCTCCCTTCGGTTTTGAATGAGTAAGAATTCGCCGGCGCGCCCTTGAATGATTTGTGAGCACGCGAACGTTTTGTCGTCGTTACTTTTTACGTTGCAGCAGCCCGCGCCGCGAGAATAGCTCCAGAGTCTCCATCAGGTCGCCGTCGCGCGCGCCGGTTTCGGAGGCCTTGTGCAAATCGAGGGCGGCGATCTCTTCGAGAATCCTGCGCGTCGCGGGCGCGATCACCGCCTCAAGACCGGAATGCCGGTACGTGTCGGCGAGCTCCGCCATTTCCTCAGCGCGGCGGCCGGCGTGAAGCGTCAGCGCGGCGATGCCGCCGCCGACCTTGTCGAGCAGGCCTGGAAAGCTCTCCTCGTAACGTTTCATGATGGGCTGCAATAAATCAAACTTTCGTGCCCCGAGCAACAGTTCTGTAAACAGACCCTGAAGCCCTTTGGTGAGCCCGGCGTAGACGACTTTGAACGCCGAGGCCTGACCGACCTTCGGGCCCAAGACCTCGACCTTGAGACCGGCTTCTTTAAGCGTGAGCAGCTCTCCCGCGCGCTCGCCCGAGACGTAGATCGTCGCGCTGCGGAGCTTCGCCGCCGAGCCGATGATGCAGCCGTCGACGAAAGAGCCGCCGGCGCGGGTGATCGTCGCGCCCGCGGCTTCGGCCGTCATCGGCGAGATCGCATTCGCCTCGAGGTAAAGGCATCGCTTCCTGCCAGTCTGCGAGAACGCGCGGCCCACGTCGCCCGCAACTTTCTCCGCCGCCGACGGCACGACGATGGACACGATGAGGTCCGCTTCCGCGACGGCTTCAGCGAGGGGCACGATGCGGGCGCCGGAGTTTTCGGCGCGCTTTCGCGTGACCTCGCTCCGCCCTTCGCTCGCGGTCAGCACCTCGACGCCGTGCTCTTTCAGCAACCGCGCCCAGTGGTATCCCATCTCGCCGATGCTCATGATCGTTATGCGCCGGAACGCCATAGTCAGCCCTCTCCGTTGATGACATCGATCATTTGTCTGAGCCGCCCGAAATTACGCCGGTTGAACGGTACGAGAAGCCGCGGATACGATAGCGTCGCGGGATCGTCGGCCTCCTCCGGAAGCGGCGCTGTCTCTTGGATCTCGCCGGTGAGGATATCGCGGAAATTCTCATTCAAGGCGGCCACGAGCGCCGGCGCCGGCGGCTCGGTCAGGCGTATCACGAGTTCGCGCTTGACGTAGCGATAAGAATGAAACCTCCGGTAGAACCGCTTGACCTCCACTACTGCCGCTTCGGCGTTGTCGACGATCTTGAAAAAAGAGAGGTCTTCCTCAGAAATATAGCCGTCGGCGAGCAGCCGCTCTTTAACGAAGGCGAGCCAGTCGCGCCAATACGTCCTGCCCGGAAGATCCAGCATGACGATTGGGACAATCTGACTTTTACCCGTCTGCGTGAGCGTGAGCACCTCAAGCGCTTCGTCATGCGTGCCGAAGCCGCCCGGGAAAAACGCGAAGGCGTCGCCCTCCTTCACGAACATGAGCTTGCGCGTGAAAAAGAAGTGAAACGGCATGTGCTTCGCGTCGCCCTGAATGAAGCGGTTCGGCACCTGCTCGAACGGCAGCTTGATATTCACGCCGATGCTCTTGGCGCGCCCGGCCCCTTCGTGGCCCGCCTGCATGATGCCCTCGCCCGCGCCGGTGATCACCATGAAACCTTCGGCGGCGATCAGCTGGGCGAAATCACGCGCGAGCGCGTAATACGGGTCGGTCTCGGCGACGCGCGCCGAGCCGAAGATGCTGACTTTTCGCACCGACCGGTACGGCGCGAAGAGCCGGAACGCGCGCCGCTCCTCCCGCAGCGAGCGGACAAGGACTTTGAGATCGCCGCGGTCGAAATCGCGCCTGGCCAGGTCGAGGACCAGGTACAACATCTCGGCCAATAAATCATGATTCGGGCTTGCGGGCTCTTCTTTCAGCCACGCGTCGACCTCGCGCACGAGATCGTTCAGGCTGAGTCGCTTGCGTCTTGCCATGCCTTACGCTTACCGTCTATGTCACATTGGTTGGAGAAAAAAAAGGAAGCCGCCGCGCAGGAGGAGTCATGAAGTATCACGATATATCACTCGATTTATCCGAAGAGACCGTGCGCTGGGCCACATCCACGCCTTTCGAGCTCGTCGCGCGCCGTCGCATGAGCCGCGGCGACGCCAACAATTCCTCCGGGGTGGCGATGAGCCTGCATGCGGGCACCCATCTCGACGCGCCTTTTCATTTCATCGCCAACGGCGACACGATCGACGTCCTCGCCCTCGAGCGCTTCATCGGTCCCGCGGTGGTGCATGCGATCGAGGCCGAGCGCTATATCGAGCCGCGGCATCTCGCCGACCTCGATCTCGACGGCGTTCATCGCGTACTATTCAAGACGCGGAACTCCGCGCTCCTGCGGCAAAAGAACTACGAGCCCGACTTCGTCGCGTTCTCGGTCGAAGCGGCCGAGCTCCTCGCCGTGCGCGGACTGACGCTCGTGGGACTGGATTATCTCTCGGTCGCGCACGCCGGCGACGAGCAGGTGCCGGTGCATCGCGCGTTCCTAAGCAGAGGCATGGCACTGCTCGAAGGCGTCGATCTATCCGACGTCGCTCCCGGCCGCTATGAATTGATCTGCTTTCCGCTCAAGGTCCATGGCGCCGACGGCGCGCCGTGCCGCGCGGTGTTAAGAGAACTCGAATAGTAAGTCGCATCGTCTATACCTGCGCATCGAGAAGAGAGGACCTGCCTACCAAGAACCGCTTCGTGCTGCCTGTCTCCGCCACGGAGCGCGAATCCGCCGAGCAAAAAGGATTCTTGACATCACGGCCGCTTTGGCGGAATATTTTTCCCCCGTGGGATTTCCGAGACTGGGTAGAATGGAGCGAACGGGAGTGGAACGATGAAAAAATACGCGCTAGTGATCATTTTGGAAATCACCGTAGCGTGCTTTTTCGCGCGTGCTGTCTTCGCGGCGCCTCAAGCGACCGGCGCCAAGCGGCCGCTGCTCGAAGGCGCGCCGGCGGACGTCGTCCCCTGGGTTGCGGATCCAAACCAATCGGACACGTTCACGTTCCAGGTTTTAACGCAGCCGACCAACGGCTCCGCCGCAGCGGTCTCTTCCGGCCAAGAGCTGGAGTACACGCCCGATTCCGGCTTCACCAGCGGGACAGATTCTTACACCTACAGCGCGACGGACCAGAACGGCAATTCCGTAAACGGCAAGGCGCGCGTACGCGTGTACGACGCCGTTGACAATCTCCCCACACACACCTCCGCGCTGACAAAATGCACGCGCAACGGGACTTTGGCCGACGACGGCAGCGGCATGATCGGCGTCCGCACTAAATCGAACGACTGCACTTTCTACAGCCGCCGCCGGACGCGGGTCGCGCCGGACGGGACGC
>DATDFN010000141.1:0-41520 GCA_036522615.1 Binatia bacterium
AGCGTCATAAAGTCCGCGAACGCGTTCACGTCGGTGCCGTCGTCTTCCACTCCCGCGTTGGGATAGCACGCGGGCAGCTGCGAGCAGTCGCCGTTCGGGCAGTTTTCCGTCGGAAACATCGGGCTCGTGATGCCCATTTCGTTCACATAGGCGTCGCCGGAGAATTGCAGCAAATTCGGGTTCTGGCTCTTCCAGCCGAACTTGCCGACCGCGGATCGCCCGGTCGCGAGGTCGGTGACGATGTTCGGCCGCCCCGCCGTCGACGGCGAAACGTTTTTTTGCAGCTGCGCGAGCAGCAGAAACGCCTTGTCGGGGACATGGTCGACCAGTCCCAAGCCGAAAATGGGCGTCGTTTTGCGCTGCGCGACGATCGTCGCCTGCGCAGGCACCGTCTCGCCCGCGAAGTTGCACGAGCCGAACGCGCCGATGCCCTGCGATTGAATCAGCGAGCCGCCGAACTGCGCGAGCGGATCGAAATGATTGTTGGTAGTGGTGCCGAAGCGCGTTTCGAGGATATCGCTGTCGCCGCCCACGGCCGGATTCGAGTGACAGCCGGCGCACGAGTCGCCGTTGAAGACCGGCCCGAGTCCTTCGTCCGCGGTCTCGACGGTCGAGAATTCGTCTTTGCCCTCGGAAAACAGATCGCTCAGCTCCGCGCTGATTCCGGAGTAAGGATCGCCGAACAAAACCGGATTCGTCGCAATCGCCTTCCACGAAAGCAGTCCTGTGAACGCGAGTGCCAGAGCCGCAGCGCATGCTTTGTGCTTCATGCTTGTCCCTCCGGGGGAGAGCATGATCAGCAGATTTCATGCCACGCGACGGATTCGCGGCGCTGAGCAGTTTGGTAGAATCGAACGCGAGAGCGAAAAAAATAACCAGGGACTAAGCAATTTTTGTCAGCGCGCGCGTTATTCGAGCGCTCCGACGCCGCGCGGGGTCACAGCCGCACGGGCACGAAGCGCAGGCGGCGGGATGCAGGCTCAGCCGGTTTTCCTACAGACGCTGGAGATGGGGGCGGAAGGTTTGAATTCAGTCGCGCGCCGGCTCGGCGTTCGAGCGAATCCAATCTTTGATGCCCTTCTCTTCGTCGTCCTTGTGCGCGTGCTGCAGCTTCGCGTGCAGCCAGCCGAGCTCGGCGACTTCATCGGGCGTTCCGGAAATCGCGATCGTGCAGCCCTGCGCGCTCGGATGCTTACGGCAATCGACCCTGACTCGCTTTTCCATGGCGGGACTCCTTTGCGGAAATCTGTAATTGCTCTAGCGCTCGGTTCCGACATCGTCAACACGGTCGAGGCGCGAAACTCGGGCGAGAGCGCGCGCGCTGCGCGGCTGGCGCGCGAGTTCATAGGCGCGCTCGGCGGCGATGTATTCGAGCTCGCGTTCTTCGCGGACGCAGCGCAGCATCAGGCCGCCGCGGCTCATGTCCCCGAGGCCGATGAAGTCCGCCGGCACGCGCAGCCGCGCGCCGAAAACGCCCGTCAAAATATCGAGATATTTTCCGCTGGCGATGCTGCCGAGCAGCACGACTTCGCAGTCTGCGCCGATGATCGTCGACAGCGCGCGGGCGGTCATGACGAGCGAGCGGCGGTACAGACGATGATTTTTATGCACGGGCACGCGGGCGAAGCCGCGCAGCGTCGAAACGCGGACCGCCGCGTCGCAGGAGAGGAGGCCGCGCGTCGGCGTGATGACGAAGATGCCGGCGCCGGGCACCGGCGGCCGGGCGAAGGCGCGGGCGTACGCAAGCTTGCCGCGAAAATAGAGCGCGCTAAAGACCGCGAAGACCTCGCCCAGCGGCGCGCCTTCCGGTCCGCGGAGCTTGAGCGCCAATTCGGAGCGGGCATTCGGCCGGACGATCCATCGCGCGCGCGCGCCGTTGCAGTTCGCCGGCGACAGCAGAAAAATCCGCCTCATGGGCGGACCGCCGCGAGAAACTTTTTCGGCGGCAGCGTGTTCAACACCTCGCCGGCGGTGAGCCAGCCCCGCCGCGCCATGTCGACGCCGTAGCGGAGATAGCGCAGCGCGGATGTGGAATGGGCGTCGGTCGAGATAAGGAACTTGATGCCCCGCGCACGCGCCGCGCGGATCCAGCGCGGCTCGAGATCGAGCCGCCGCGGGTCGCCGTTCACCTCGATCGCCGCGTTCGCTTCCGCGACCGCGTCGAGCACGGTTTCCATGTGACATTCAAGCGGCGGCCGCGACGCGATCAGCCGTCCGAGCGGATGGCCCCAGATTTTGAAGAACGGCGACTTCATCGCAGCGACGATGCGCCGCGTCATCTGGTCGGCGTCCATCTTATTGCGCTGGTGGATGCTCGCGATCACGATGTCGAAGCGCGCGAGGACCTCGTCCGGATAATCGAGCGAGCCGTCGGGACGAATATCCGATTCCGTCCCTTTGAGGAGCTTAACTTTGACCTTCTCCTGCGCGCGGTCGATCTCCTCCCACTGGCGCTTCAAGCGCTCGACCTCGACGCCGCCGGCATAAAACGCGCTCGGCGAATGATCTGTGATGGTCAGATATTTCATGCCGAGCGCGTCCGCGGCAAGCGCCATCTCTTCCACCGTATTTTTGCCGTCCGAGTAAACCGTATGGCAATGCGTAAGCCCGCGGATGTCGTCGTATTCGACGAGCCGCGGCAGTTTGCCGGCGAGCGCGGCTTCGATCTCGCCTTCGTCCTCGCGCAGCTCGGGCGGCACGAACTGCATGCCGAGGCGGCGGTAAATTTCCTTTTCGTCTTTAGCGCACGCGTTCAAGTCGAGCCTCTTGGCGCGCGCAAGCTCTTCGAGCCGCGCGTAATGCCGCTTCGACCCGGTGCGGCGCAGCAGCGAGGCGGCGTAATCCGCCTCCGCTGCCGTAAGGAGCTCGACGGCCCCGCCCGGCGCGAGCCGCGCGCGGCACGAACCGTTTTTGCGCTCGGAATGGACGATCGCCGGATAGCGGAGAAAGTCCTCGATGATTTTCTCCGGCTTTGCGCCCGCGGCGACGATTTGAATCCGCGAGACGGATTCTTTGCGCCGCCGGAGCGCACCGGCGATCTCCGCCTTCGCGACTCCGGCGCCGCTGCGGATGTGGCGCAACAGACGCTCCGCCTCGTCGGTCGCCTGGTCGAGCAATAATCGCGCTCCGCCGCCTTCGAGTTTTTCGATGGCGGCGAGGATCTTCGCCTCGCCTTTGCTTCCGAAACCTTTGACGGTGCGGATCAATCCTTTTTCGCCGGCGGCTTTTAGATCGGCGACGCTGGCGATGCCCAGTGCGGCGTGGAGCGCGACGATTTTTTTCAAGCTCAAGCCGGGGACGAGATTCAGTTCGGCAACGCCCGGCGGCAGCTCGTCGCGCAGCTCGTCGAGCAGGGAGCTTTGACCGCTGCGGTAGAGCTCGTCGATGACGCCCGCGAGCGCGGCGCCGACGCCGGGAATCTCGGTCAAGCGGCGGTTGAGGACTAAAAGATCCAGGTCGCCGTCGAGGGTTTCGAGGGCGCGCGCGGCGCGCTCGTAAGCCCGCGCCTTGAATCGATTTTCGCCCTTGACGTCGAGTAGGCGGCCGATCTCGCGGAGATTTTCAGCTATGGCAAAGCGTTCCTTCATCGGAATATGAACACAAGTGAGCCAGCGAGCGGCGCAATAAACATAACTGTCGGAAGAAGCCGCGGCAAGTGGATGAGAAATGGGCTGGAAAACGATATAGTCTTCGCATGGCGCAGCAACTCGCCGGCGCGGAGCAGCCGAAGGTTCGCTTTATCGAGGAGAAAGCCGGCCGCTACATCGTCGGCTTTATCGCACTCGATCATCCGCGCGCGCTCAACGCGCTCGATTTGGCCATGCTCCAAGCGATCGGCGACAGGCTCCTCGAATGGCGCGGGCGTGAAGAAGTCGCCTGCATCGTGCTGCACAGCGACTCCGAGCGCGCGTTTTGCGCGGGCGGGGACGTCAAGACGCTCGCCGTAGCGCTTGAAACGCCGGACGGCCTCGCGCTCGCGCGCGAATACTTCACGACGGAATATTTCGTCGATTATCTCATCCACGCATATCCAAAGCCGATTCTCTGCTGGGCCGACGGCATCACGATGGGCGGCGGCATCGGCGTCATGAACGGCGCGTCATGCCGCATCGTCACGGAGCGCACGGCGCTCGCGATGCCCGAGGTCGGGATCGGGCTTTTTCCCGACGTCGGCGGGACGTACTTTTTAAGCCGGCTGCCGCGTCGCATCGGGCTGTTTCTCGGCCTCACCGGCGCGCAGTGGAGCGGCTATGACGCGCTGGCCCTTGGCATGGCCGACGGGGTGGCGGCCGCGGATGGAAAGAGCGTGGTGTTTTCCGGTCTGCGCGCTCTCCCCTGGAGCAAAGACGGAAAAGAAAACAAAGAGGCGCTGAGAAACTTTCTCGCCCGCGTATGCGATACGGACGCGCGAGAAACGTCGGCGCTATGGAAGCGCCGCGAGACTATCCAGCGCCTCGTCGATGGAACGACGATCGAGGAGATTGACCGCCACCTTCGGAATTGGAAAGGCGATGATCCGGTGATCGAGCGCGCGGTCCGCGGCTACGCCACGGCCTCGCCGACGTCCGTCAGGGTTGTCTTCGAGCAGCTCCGGAGCGCGACGACGCTGGCGCTGAAAGATGTTTTCCTGCGCGAGTGGGACATGGCGATTCGCTTCTGCGAGCGCTCGGATTTCGTCGAAGGCGTGCGCGCGCGGCTTATCGATAAGGACAACCTGCCGCGATGGAATCCGCCTGAGCTTTCAGCCGTGCGGGCGGAAGAGATCGAGCGCTACTTCTCGCCGCATCCCGGAACGCATCCGCTCGCGGAAAAATTCCGCGCCGCGGGGATTTAATAGCTGCCGCGGCTGACGACGATCTCCTTGATGACAACGTCTTTGAGCGGCTTGTCGTTGGCATCGCGCGGCGTGTTGACGATCGCGTTCACGACCTCCTGGCCCTTGACGACTTCGCCGAAAACGGCGTGCTTGCCGTCGAGCTGAGGCACGGCGCGAACCGTGATGAAGAACTGGCTGCCGTTGGTGTTCGGGCCCTTATTCGCCATTGATAGGATGCCGGCTTTCGAATGGCGCAGGTCGGGGTTGAACTCGTCCTCGAAATCATAGCCGGGCCCGCCGAATCCGGTGCCGAGCGGATCGCCGCCCTGGATCATGAATCCGGGGATGACGCGGTGAAAAATAATGCCATTGTAAAATGGCCGCTTAACTTTCTGCCCCGTTTTCGGATCCGTCCATTCTTTCTTTCCGGTCGCGAGATCGACGAAGTTGGCGACGGTCTTCGGCGCCTTGTCGTCGAAGAGATGGACGACGATGTCGCCCATGCTCGTCTTGATCGTCGCGTAAAGCGGCCCTTTTTTCTCCTGCGCCTGTGCGAAGCCGACAGCGAATGCAAAAATAAGCGCCGCGAGAAATGTATTTCTGATCATATGACCTCAGTTCAGTTGGAGAGTTGATTCATCGCCATGGCCATGCCGCCGAAGTACGCGCGGTGGATGTCCATCGACTCCTTGGCGGTCGTGAGCACGCCGGCTTCGCCTCCCGGCGCGACGTATTTTTCGAGCACGGGCAGGAACAGGTCGGAGTGCTTCACGTCGGCGATGCTGTGCGCGGTGAAGTTGGGCATCTGCTCGGGGCGAAAGCCGAGGTCGCGCCCCCAGCTTTTCGCGAGCCGGCTGCAGTTGCCGCCGCCGATGTCGCCGAGCAGCCGGTCGTCGTTGGTCCATTCGGCGATCGTCGAGGCGGCGATCGCCTCCTGCCACGGCCGGTTGCGCGCGATCCACCACCAAGCGTAGATCGCCGCCTTGGTGGTCGGCAGAGGCTCGGCGCCGTAGAGCTGCTGCTCCGTCATGCCGACTTCCTGCGCCTGGCGCACGACGAGATCGACGTGGCCTTTGTCGGAATGCTCGTCTTCGACGAGCTCTTCGTACTCGTGCGCGAGGATTTTCTGCTTGACGTCGAACTCGGGGCAGTTCGCCGCGACCTGCGGCCAGTAGTTGCGCCGCTGCCGGACGTAGATGCCGAGCTGCGCGAGATAAATTTGCGCGCGCGGTTTCGTGATTTTGATCGAGTAGAATTCCTGCATCTCGGGCGAGAGAAAGAGCTCCCGCACCAAATCGCCCAGCGCTTTGCGCCATTGATCGGCCTTCATGAAAACCCCCGGTTCCGGTTTCAATAAAGAAAAAGGGCCGCCTCGACCCCAGGAAGAAAATAGACCGATCGCCGCGCAGGGTCAAGCGAGCCGCTTCACGTTCGCGGCGCGCGGCCATTCGTCGAGGGCGGCTTCGAGGACCTGCTCGACGCTTGCGCCGCCCTCCTGATAGACGATGCGGCAGAGCGCCTCCGGCGGCCCCCAGTGGCGGTGATCGGGTTTTTGAAAGATTGCGATCGTCCGCGTTTCGACGGCGCAGGCGAGATGCATCGGGCCGCTGTCGCAAGTGATGAACAGCGCGCAGGCCGCGACCATCGCGGCGAAGCCGCGGACCGAAGGCTCGAACAGCACGGGCACGTCCGCGCCGGCCGCCTTTTGAAAAAACGGGATCAGCTCTCTTTCCTCCGGCCCGACGAAGAGCGCGATGCTCGCGCCGCGGCTTTTGAGCGCCGCGGCGAGAGCGACGAAATTTTCCGGCGGCCAGCGCTTCAGGCGACTGACCCTCCCGCCGGTAAAGATGCCGACGACGCCGTCCGGCACGCCGGCGGCGGCGAGACGCCGCCGGCCCTCGGCCTTTTCGGCCTCCGTCAATATCAGCCTGGGAGAAATGTCTTCGGATTCGAGGCCCAGCGCCGCCACGAGCGCGGGCAGGCTCTTGTATTTGTTGCGCTCGGGGGATTTCGGAAGGCGGATGTTCAGCCAGCGGTCGCGCTTGCCGCGCAGCCCGGCGCGGAAGCGCGCGCCGGAAAAGCCCACCAGAAAGGCGCCCATCGCGGACTGCGAGCCGCTCACCTCGACCGCCAGGTCGTAGCGAAACGCGCGCAGCCTGCGAACCAGCGAAAAATAGCTCCACATCGCGTCGGGAAAGCGGCGCGTGATCTCGTAGTGGCGGTCGATCGGCAGATTTTCGAACAGCGCGCGCGACATCGGCGAGCCGACGAAGTCGATCGTCGCGTCGGGAAAGTTTTTACGAAAAAGAAAAATCGCCGGCGCCGCGAGAACGGAGTCGCCCATGCGAAAGTTCCCGCGCACGAGGAGAATTTTATGAATCGGCTCGCGCCGGAGGTCGGCCTGCACATCCGGCGAGCGGCCGCTGCCGAGCTTCATCAAGCGCATGGCGAGCGCGCTGATGCGCTTGTTGACCCGGTAATTCGCAGGAAGCGGCATCTCGACTATTTACACGCTTCGTGAAGATAATGTAAACAGAATGAAACGGACACACGCGAGGACTATCCCATGCCGAATCGACCGATACCGAAAGAGGTCGCCGTCGACCCCCGCACGACGGCGCTGCTGGTGCTGGATTTGAACGCGCGGTGCGAAAACCCCGACGAGCGCTGCCACCGGCTCGTCGACCCGGTGGCGAGATTCCTCCGCCGCGCGCGCGAGCGAAATATCTTCATCGTGTATACCGCTTCCGACCGGTACAAGGGCACGCCGGAAGAAAAAATGCCGGCCGCATTCGAGCAGCGCCCGGACGAGCCGGTCCTCTTCCCGCCGGCGTTCGACAAATTCTACAGCGGCGAGCTCCAGCCCCTGCTGAAGGCGCGCGGGATCAAAAGCGTCATCGTCTGCGGCGCGTCGAGCAACCAGGCGGTCCTGTACACCGCGACCGCGGCGGCGCGCCCGTTCGGCTATGAGGTCGTGATCCCCGTCGACGGGCTCATCGCCCGCGGCGACTACGAGCACGAGTTCACGCTGCACCAATTCACGATTCTGCCGGGCGGCGCCGCGGAGAAGTTCAAGATCACCGAATTCGATAAGATTCGTTTTTCCTGATTTTGCATCATGGTTGTATTGAACGGAACTTTCCCGTAACGATTTTCAATGCGCGATTACGACGATCCGCCGGCCCGACATCTCTGGAACTTCGCGACGCTGCGCTCGCTCCGCCACCGCAACTTTCGCCTGCTCCTCTACGGCGCGTTCGTCTCTGCCGCCGGCGACTTCATGCAGAACATCGCGCAGGCCTGGCTCGTCTGGGAGCTCACGCGCTCGCCCGTGCTCCTGGGCGTGGTCGGTTTTTTCGACACCGTGCCGCGTCTCATGTTCGGCGCGCTCGGCGGCGCGATCGCCGACCGCGTCGATCGCAGGCGTCTGCTCATGCTGACGCAGACGCTCGGCATGGTGCAGGCGTTCATTTACTGGTTCCTGGTTTACTTTCACCTCGTCGCGTTCTGGCATATCGCGGTGCTCGCCTTCTTTCTCGGCGCCGTCAACACCGTGAACCAGCTCGCGCGGCAGTCGCTCGTCAACAGCCTCGTGCCGAACGAGGACCTGATGAACGCGATTGCGCTGCAATCGTCGGTCTTCAATCTATCGAAGATCGTCGGACCCTCGGCCGGCGGCATTTTGATCGCGCTCGTGGGCGTCTCCGGCTGCTTTTTCCTCAACGCGCTCAGTTTTCTCGCGCTGATCGGCATGCTCGTGATCATGGAGCTGCCGCCCTGGGAGGCGCCGGAAAACAAGCACGGCATTTGGACCGACATCCAGGAAGGATTCAACTATCTCACCGGCAACCGGCGGCTTTTCTGGATCGTCGCGCTTTCCTACATCATCGCGCTGGTCGGCGCGCCGTATCAGCGCTTCCTGCCGATGTTCGCGACCAATATTCTGCACGTCGGACCGACCGGCTTCGGCGTGCTCGTCGCCGCGCCGGGCGTCGGCGCGACGCTCTCGGCGCTGACGCTCGCCTCGCTCGGCACGATGCGCCCGGGTCTTTTATGGATCTGCTCCTGCGCGCTCGGCTTCGGGCTTGTGCTCGGTCTCTTCGCCTTCTCGCATTCGTTCGCGTTTTCGCTCGCCATGCTGGCGCTCACGGGGTTTTTCTTTATCGCGTTCCGCGCGTCGTCGAACACCGCGATCCAGGCCGAGACGCCGCGGCATCTGCTCGGGCGCGTGCTCAGCCTTTTCTTCATGGACCGGGGCCTCTGGTCTCTGGGCGGCCTTTTGATCGGCAGCTCGGCGGCGGTGATCGGCATCGATCACACGCTCGCGATCTGCGCGCTCCTCTGCGCGCTCGCGGCGGCGGGGCTGCTTTTCGTCAGCGGCCGGCCGGCGGGACCGGCTTTCGCCCTGCGGCTCCGCCCGTCCCGCAATCCTAGCGCCGTCGAATCGACCGATCGGCATCGACCGCAATAATTACAGTGTGAGAAAAAATCGGTAGAGCAGGCAGGAGCGGGAGGCAGACGATGACCGATCTAATCTTTCGAACCGAGCCCTCCTGGGCGATGCTCGTCTTGCGGTTGGGCCTCGCGAGCGTTTTTTTCGCTCACAGCATGCAGCAGCTCCGCAACGGCGCCGGGAAGACCATCGGCGCGTGGAAGGAGCGATACGGCATACCGACGCCGATCGGCGCGCTGGGCATCTTCACGGAATTGTTCGGCAGCTTTGCCATGCTGGCGGGATTTCTCGTCCGCCCGTTTGCCCTCGGGCTCATGATCTTCATGTTCGTCGCGATGTGGAAGGCGCACTGGAAGCACGGATTTTTCCTCGCCCATCGCGGCGGCGAGGGCAACGGCATCGAGTTCTGTCTCGTATTGTTTCTGATGGCGCTGGCGGTGCTGATCGGCGGCGCGGGCGCGCTTTCGCTGGATGTAAGGTTTTAAACGGTGGCTGCGCGGCTGTAAAGTTTTCGGAGTCAGGCCGCGGGGGGAATTTGCGGCTCAGTCTTTCGCCAGTCTTAAATCTACAATCTGATGCAGTTTCTTCGCCGGCGCGGACGCGTGCGCCGCGCAATGCGGGCACGGCACGATCTGCGGCACGAGCGCGATCCGTTTAAGCGGCAGCTTGCGCACGGTAAACCGGCCGCTGCAGTTATGGCACCGCAGCACAGCGTCCCAGTCCTGGGGCGGCTGCCGCGCGGGAGCGGAAGCGAAGAGCGACAGCGGCACGAAGCGGTGTTTCGCTTCGCTCCGCAGGGCCCGTTCGCCGGAGTGATCGTCGGCCTTGGGGCTCATAACTCAACCTCCCAAAGACCCAAGTTAACGCGTCGGTTGCGGAATCGCGGGGCGACCGGCGTAGCGTTTGAAATCCTCGCTCCGCGCGGTGCGCTTTCGCGCCTCGGCGAACTCGGCCGTCTGCGCCAAGCGCTGCTGTCCGAGCTGCAAACGGTCGCTGAACGACTTCCAGAGCCGACCTTCGGCCGCTTCCTGCTCGTCGATTTTCCTGAGCACGCGTTCGATCGAGCGCGGCAGTCCCCAGTCGCTCCACAGCACGCCGCGCACCGAAAGCACTGACAGAGAGGCCGGATGCTGCGCGGGCAGCGGTTCGAGGATCTCTTTGGAGAAGTTTTGCCCTTTCAGGCGCCGGTAAATCTTTCGGATTCGTTTCTCTTCGTCCGGCGTGTCGATGGCGGCGTGGACTTCCTGAAAGGCGGCAAACAGCTCCGGATTGATCTTCTCGACGATCGCGAGCAGGTTCTTCACCTTGAAGACCATGACCATGGTGTTCCACAGAGCGCCGCCGGCCATCATCTCACACGCGGTCTGCGCGTCGGGCTTTTCCACGAAGCGCCCCACGCGCTGGAGCGTCGGCGCTGAGGGTTTTTCCCCATCGGCGCCGTGCGGAACGATGTAGCCGTATTCCGCTTCCGCCTCGGTGGGCTCGACGCCCATCAGGACAAATAAAGACGGGTTGCGCTCGACCGCGTGAAACGCGATTGCGACATGGCTCATGAAGAGGTCTTCTTCGAAAATGAAATGATCCGAGGGAAAGACGGCGACCGACGCCTCGGGATGCTTTTTGAACACGTGCATCAGCGGCAGCAAAATGCCGGCGGTGGTCTCTTTATTCTCGGGCTGCGCGATGACAGTCCCTTCGGCACAGCGCGAGATCTGCCGGCGCACCGCAGGAAAATCGATGTGATGCTCCGCGATTACGGTAAAGATGCGCTCGCGCGGGATCAGTTTCTCGGCGCGCGCGAACGTGTGCTCGAGCATCGAGCGGGTACCGATGAAAGTGACATATTGTTTCGGCAGTGAATCGTCCCGGAGCTGACGCACGAGCGGCTCCAGGCGTTTTCCTTCTCCCGCCGCGAGGACGATGCCACACCGAACCTGCTGATCCCCTGCTCGCCTCATGGGTTACCTCCGCCGAAACCGGAACCGATTTTTCAAAAGCGGCGGGTGGGAACTTGCCGCAGGAAGCATAATAAAGTCGGATGCGAAAACCGCCAATCAGGTAAAAATAGTAAAAGCGAGCCGGTAAATACCGGATAGGCTGTGGGTCGACTTCGCTTGCGGAATACGCGCCCTTCCGCTATCGAACACAAAGGGCGTACGGGCAAGCGATCCTTCCCGGTGGCCGTTCATGCCGCAGAATTTTCATGACCAGCACTAGCCGTATAGAGCAGATAGCCGCGGTAACTTTACTCCTCCTGTTACTGCTTGGCTGCATCGTCATCTTGCGTCCGTTCATCACGGCTTTGTTGTGGGCGCTCATCATCGTATTCGCCACCTGGCCGATTTTTTCATGGCTGGAGGCGAGGTTTCACGGCCGCAAAGGTCTGGCGGCCATGGCAACGACCTTGTTGATCGCCGCGGTGGTGGTGGTTCCGTTAGTGGCGGTGGGCTCGAGCCTGAGCGACGATATCGGACGGGCGATCGATTGGGGACGCACCGTCATGGACGAGGGGCCCCCGGATCCTCCGGCTTGGGTAGCGGATATTCCGTTGGTGGGGAGCACCGTCAGCCACTACTGGGCCGACCTGGCCCACGACAGCGCCCGCGTCATGAGCGAAGCGGCGAAATATTTCGTGCCGGCAGGAGAATGGGTAATTACCGGCGTCAAAACCGTGGGGCAGGGAACGCTGCAGGTGGTGCTGAGCCTGTTTATCGCCTACTTCTTTTATCGCGACGGCAGCAGCGGGGTGAGGCACCTGAATACGATGGCGGTCATGTTGTGGGGCGAACGTTCGCTGCGCCTGATCGAGGTGGCCGCCGCGACGATGAAGGGAGTGATTTACGGCATCATCGGCACCGGCATCGTTCAGGCGCTGCTTACCGGGTTCGGCTTATGGATCAGCGGTATTCCAGCTGCCTTTCTGCTCGGGCTGGCGACTTTTTTTCTCTCGCTGATTCCCGTCGGAGCGCCGCTCGTGTGGCTGCCGGCGTCTTTGTGGCTCTTCTACACCGGCGCAACCGGTTGGGGGATTTTTTTACTTTTGTGGGGAGGGGTGGTCGTCAGCAGCGCGGACAATATCATCAAGCCCTATTTCATCAGCCGGGGCGGCGACCTGCCGTTTATTCTCGTCTTTCTCGGGGCGCTCGGCGGAGTAATAGCCTTCGGATTTCTGGGGATCTTCCTCGGTCCGACGCTGCTCGCGGTCGGCTATAATCTCATTCGCGACTGGGCGTGGGTGCAAACGTCGGAGCCGGTTTAACGCTTGTACGCCAGCATGATGCCGTCGCGGATCGGCAGCAGCACGTTTTCGACTCGCGGGTCGTTTTGAATGCGCTTGTTGAGCGCGTCGATGGCGCGCACCCGATCGTCGGTCGGGTTCAGCACCTTTCCGCCCTGCATCATGTTGTCGAGCACGATGAGCCCGCCCTGGCGCGTAAGCGGAAGGCACGCCTCATAGTATGCGTTGTAACCCGGTTTGTCGGCGTCGATGAAACAGATATCGAACGGCCCTTGCAGAGCCTTCAGCGTTTCCAGCGCCGGTCCGAGCCGGACTTCGATCTTGTGGCCGTGCGGACTTTTGGCGAAATAGCGCCGCGCCATCTCGGTCGTCTCCGGGTTCACGTCGCAAGTGATAAGCCGCCCGTCCTCGGGCAGCGCCTCGGCCCAGGCGAGCGCGCTGTAGCCGGTGAACATGCCGATCTCGAGCACGCGCTTCGCTCCGGTGATCCTGACGAGGAGCCTGAGGAAGGCGCCTTCGAGCGGACCCACCATCATGCGCGGCGACTTGGTTTTCTCGAAGGTGTCTTTCCACACGGTCGCGTGGAGGTCCGACATGCCGCGCGTGTGGCGCTCTGCGTACGCTTCGATCTCTTCTGGAACTGGAATCATGATAGCCTCTTATCTGCCGCGCACGGTCAGCACCGGCACGTGCGATTCGGACACGATTCGGCCGGCGACGCTTCCCATGAGCAGCTTTCTCAAACCCGTGCGGCCGTGCGTGCCTATGACGATCATATCGGCCCGGCGTCTCCTGGCAGCACGGACGATCTGATCGGCCGCCGTTCCGCGCAAAAGCAGTCCCGTGACCTTCACCCTGGACCGCTGCAGGTTGCGCACGAGCTTTTCCAACTGAGACTGCGCGTGCCGCCGCTCGCTGCGCTCGATCTCCACGTAAAGCGCCGGATCGGCGTAGCTGTCCGTCGGATAGGCGATGTTCGGCACCAGCACATGCGCGATGAATATCTCCGCTCTGTTCTGTTTGGCGAAATCGACCGCCGTCTCCAGGGCGCGCTTCGAGGCGCCGGAGAAGTCGGTGGCATGCAGGATCCGGCGGATGCGTTTCATGGTTTACCTCCCGGGCGGCTTCGGCGATGGATCAACCGTTAACTAAGACGATTTCCTGTCTACGTCAAGCACATTGCGCCGGGGCGGCGAGTTTGGTAAGGAGCGCACTTGGTGAGGCGCATTCTTCTTTCAATTCTCTTCTGGGCCGCTTCCGCGCAGGCGCTCGCCGCCGAGACCGACTTATGGAAGGCCGAGTGGGCCAAAACCGTCGAAGCGGCGAAGAAGGAGGGACAGCTCGTGGCCTACGGCGGCTCGGAGATCGCCCGCCCCGAGATTCTCGCCGCCTTCAATAAAGAATATCCCGAGATCAAGGTAACGACCGTCGGCGGACACGCGGCGGAGCTGACGTCGCGCATCATCGCCGAGCGCCGCGGCGAGAAATACATCGCCGACATCATCGCGAGCGGCCCCAACGCGCCGCGCAGCCTTTATATCGCCAAGGCGCTCGACCCGATCGCTCCCGCGTTCATCCTGCCGGAAGTCACCGATCAGGCGAAGTGGTACGGCGGCAGGCACTGGTACGCCGACCCGGAAAATAAATTCATCTTCATGTTCGAAGGCTCGGTCTCGACGACCGGCCTGTCCGTCAACACGAAGCTCACCAAACCTGCGGAGATCGCCTCGTATTGGGACCTCGTCCAGCCGAAATGGAAGGGCAAAATTCTGATGATGGACCCGCGCGGGGCTGCGCTGCCGACGCCGCTGCTGATGCTCTATCACGATCCCAACGTGGGGCCCGATTACTTGAGAACGCTGTTAACCAAAATGGACATTACGCTGTTTCGCGACCGCAGCCAGGGCACCAACTGGCTCGGGGTCGGCAAATATCCCGTCTGCTTCTATTGCCGCGACCTCGACATGGCGCAAAAGCAGGGGCTGCCGATCGCGGAGGTCCCGCCGGCGCAGTTCAAGGAAGGCGGCACGGTCGGGGGCGGCAGCTGCAGCGTGATCTCGCTCATCAACCGCGCCCCGCACCCGAACGCCGCGCGCGTTTTCATCAACTGGTATCTGTCGCGGCAGGGCCAGATCGTCTGGCAGCGGGTGATGAACACGCTCGAAGTCGAGCCGTCGGACTCGATGCGCATCGATATTGCCAAAGACGACGTGATGCCCGAGGCGCGCCGCGCCGAGGGGAAAAAATACCGCGTCGTCGGCTTTTTGGATCAGAAGCCGCTGCAGGCGCTGCTCAGCGAAGTTTTGAAATAGGTGATCGCATGGCACACGAAGAAAATTACTCGCCGATAGAGCTTAAAGCTTTTTTTCGCTCGCATACGCACCTGCCGATCTGGGAGGTGATCGACCGCGCCGGCATATGGGAGCGGCTCGGCATGAAAGTGACCTTCGATTTCTGCGACAGTTCGACGCTCGCGGAAGCCGCGCTCTTCGGCGGCGAGGTCGATTTCGTCTCGGGAAATCACATCACGCCGTACGCGCTGGTCGCGCGCGGTAAGCCAATGGTCTGCCTTGCCTCCCCTTCCAACAGCGTGAACGACAAGCTCGTAACGCGCGAGCCGGTGCGCTCGATCGCGGACCTCCGCGGCAAGCGCATCGCCGACACGACGCTCGTCGACTCGCACGGCGGCTATCATCACCTGCGCGGCAACCACATGGTTTACGTCATGCGCGCGGGGTTGCGGCTCGACGAGGTCGAATGGGTGGAGCTTTGCGAGACGATGGACGAATTCCGCACCGCGCAGCTCGAAGGGATGAAGTCGGGCCGCGCCGACGCGACCTTCGTGACCGGAAGCACGGAGAAATACGAGCAGGCGGGCTTCCACGTGCTGGCGATCGAGCCGCTGCCGATGATCACGGGACCTACGCTCACGAGCACGCTCGACAATCTCAAGCGCAAGGACCGTCTCGGCGAGCGACTGGTGAAAGCGCAGGTGCTCGGCATCAACTTCGCGCGCACGCGCCGCGAGGAAACGGAGAAAATCCTCGCCGGGCTGCGCGAGCGCGAGCCGCGTGCGTCGCGCGTGACCTACAACAGTGTCGCCAAGCTTCAGCCGAAGCCTTATCCCGATCTCCGCGGCATCGGCAACGCCTACGAGCTTTGCTGCCTCAAGGACCCGGTGGCGAAAAACATCAGTCCCACGGCCCTGTGGGACATTCACTACTTGAGAGAGCTGGATCATTCCGGCTTCATCGACGGGCTCTACCAGACCTAAAGCCGAGGCGGCCACATGAAGATCGCACTCGTGCCTGCCCTTCTGCTCTGTTTTCTCATCGCCTCGTTGGCAGGCGCCGCCGAGAAGCCCGACGCCAAGGCGGCGTGGGAGAAGGCCGTCGCTGCAGCCAAGAAAGAGGGCGAGGTCCGCGTCTGGGGCGACATGGAGATCACGCACCCGGACATCGTCGCCGCGTTCAGCAAGGAATTTCCCGGTATCAAGCCCGTTATCGTCAGCGGCAAGGTCGGCGACCTCATGCCGCGGATCATCGCCGAGCGCCGCGCCGGCAAATACCTCGCGGACGTTTACAGCGGCGGGCTCGGCGGCCGCGCGTTTTACGATTTCCAGCGCGCCGGCGTGCTCGATCCGCTGAAACCTGTTCTCATGCTGCCCGACGTCGTCGACGAATCGAAGTGGCTCAACGGTAAGCACAACTACGCCGACGCCGAAGGCCAATACGTTTTTATGTACGAAGGCAGCGTCGCCGGCGTCGGGCTGTACTACAATTCCAAGCTCGTCGACTCGAAGGAATTTCATTCGTACTGGGACGCCCTCGGTTCCAAATGGAAAGGCAAGATCCTGCTCTTCGAGCGGCCGGGCACCGGGTCGCCGAACATGGTGCGCTTCTATTACAACCCGCAGCTCGGGCCGGATTTCGTGCGCCGCTTGTGGAGCGAGATGGACCTCGTCGTCTCTCAGGAGCGCCGCCAGGCGACCGACTGGCTCGGCACCGGCAAATTCTCGCTCTGCTTCGACTGCGCCGACACCGACATGGCGCGTAAGCAGGGCGTGCCGGTGAGCGAGTTCGAGCACGCGAGCCTCAGAGAAGCCGCGGGCGAGATCAGCACCAGCGGCAACAGCGGCGTCGCACTGATCAACAAGGCCGCTAACCCCAACGCCGCGCGCGTCTTCATCAACTGGTTCCTCTCGCGCCAGGGGCAGGCCGTCTGGCAGGACGTGATGAACAAGAAAGTCGTCGAGCCTTCCGACTCGATGCGCGTCGATATCCCGAAAGACAACGTCCTGCCGCCTTCGCGGCGCGAGGAGGGCAAAAAATATATAGTTGTCGGCTTTCAGGACCCCGAGCCGGTGGCGAAGCTGATCAACGAGCTGCGGAAAAAGTAATTCATCAAGAGGCAGGAACAGCAATGGCCGAATACGAGCCCGTACAACTCCGCGCGTTTTACCGCTCGCACACGCATCTCCCGATCTGGGAAGTGATCGACAAGGCCGGCATCTGGAAGCAATTGGGCATCGAGGTCAGCTTCGAGTACTGCGACAGCTCGTCGGTCGCCGAGGCGTCTCTTTTCGACGGCCGCGTCGATTTCGTCTCGGGCAACCACATCAGCCCCTACGGTCTGGTCGCGCGCGGCAAGCCGATCGTCTCGCTCGCGTCCCCTTCCAACAGCGTCAACGACAAGCTCATCTCGCGCGCGCCGATCCGCTCGATCGCGGAGCTGCGCGGCAAGCGCCTCGCCGACACCACGGTGACCGACAAGGGCGGCGGCTACAACCACATCCGCGGCAATCACATGATTTATTTGATGCGCTCGGGCGTGCAACCCGACGAAGTCAAATGGGTCGAGATCGCCGACATCATGTCGGAAGATTTCCGCAAGGATCAGGTCGAGGCGGTGAAAGAAGGCAAAGCCGATGCCGCCATGGCGACCGGAGCGGCGGAGGCTTTCGCGAAAGAGGGTTTGCAAGTGTTGGAGCTGGGGCGCATTCCGATGATCAACGGGCCGACGCTTACCTCGACGATTCCGAACTTGCAGCGCAAAGACCGCCTCGCGGAGCGGCTCGTGCGTGCGCTCGTCCTCGGCATCCACTACGCCCGCACACATGCGCACGAGACGGAGGCGATTCTCGCCGACTTAAGACGCCGCGTGCCGGAATCGAACGCGACGTACAACAGCGTCGCGAAGCTCCTGCCGAAGCCCTACCCCGATCACCGAGCTATCCTCAACGCGTACGAGCTCTGCTGCATGAAAGATCCGAAGGCCAAGGAGCTGAGCGCGCTGGCGCTCTGGGACCTGCATTATTTACGGGAATTGGATAACTCAGGATTTATCAATCGTCTTTACGGCGAGTAAAATCGACGACGGAAGCCAAGAAAGGAGCTGAACAATGGAGTCTATTCCGACCGTGGCCGACGAGGTGCAGATCTTCGATGTCGACGAAGCGCTGAAAAAAGGAGATCCGCTCAGCGGACGCGTCGATATGGCGAAGTCGCCGAACAGCTTCGTCGCGGTTTTTCGGACCAAACCGCGCGGCGGCGAGACGCACATCCACCAGCATCCAGATTCCGATCAGATCCTTTTCGTTCTAAAGAGCGAGCTGACCGTCGAAGGTCTCTCGGGCAAACGCACGCTGCGGCCGAATCAGGGAGTTTTGATTCCGGCCGGCGTTCACTACGGCTTTACCAACACGTCCAAGGAAGATCTCATCTTTCTTTCGATGCGCACCGAGTCGAGCGGCGGACGCCGGGTGGCGTACGTCAAAAATGCTCCGTCGAACATTCACCTGAAAATCCCCGGCGGAATGCTGCTGGCAAGGGGCGTCGGCCGCCACATTTATGTCTACGCAATGAATCGCGACACGTTCGGCGTCTCGACGATGCTCTACGAAGACTGGAACAAGGCATCCTTGCTGCGTATGAACTGCGAATACGAGTCCGCCGGAGACCAGGTGATCGCCAAGCTGCCCGAGCGGTTGGTCCAGTGGTACAAAGTCGATCAATTGGTCGATTCGAATCACCGTCTCGTGCCGGAGCCCGACGGCACGCGCGTGCGCGTCGAGCTCACGCGCTGACGCGTCTTGAATTCAAATGAAGCTTCGCCGTTTGTGGCTCGCTTGGACCGCATGTCTGCTAGCGCTGGCCGCGCTGGCGGAAGCGCAATCGATCGACAAGATCGCCGAAGGCGCGAAGAAAGAAGGCAAGGTCAAGGTCGGCATCACCGTCCGATGGCAGGAAGGCGGCAAGCCCGGGGCGAAAAGGATGGTGGAGGTGTTTCAGTCCCGCTATCCCTCCGTCAAGGTCGACTACGAGCGCGTCGGCGGCTCGCGCGAGCGCGAGCGCGTCCTCACCGAGCTGGCGGCGGGACAGATCTCCTACGACGTCACGGTCCTAAGCGAGACCCAGGTGCCTGTCGCCGCCAAGGCGAACGTCATCGAGAAGATCGACTGGCGCGCCCTCGGCATACCGCCGCGGCACGTCCATGAAGACAGTCTCGGCGTCAACTACCGCTCGCAGATTTACGGCATCGCCTACAATCGGAAGCTGATTCCCGAGGCCGCCGGCGCCCAGCTTTCCTGGGACGATTGCGCCGCGGCGCGCTATCGCGGCAAGGTTGCCGTCGACAGCCGGCCGCGGCACTTGGAAATTTTCTGGCAGCCGCAGGTATGGGGGCGGGAAAAGACGCTGGCGCACGCGCGCCGTCTGGCCGAAAACGGGACGCGCTTCGAGCAGGACCGCACCGCGGCGATGACCAAGCTCGCGCTCGGGGAATACGCGATGGTCTGCGGCGCGTTCTTTTCGACCTATCACGAGCAGATTCGCTCGGGCGACAAGGGCCATCTCGGTTTTCGCGTCGCCGAGCCCGTTCCCGTATCGCTCGGCGACGTCGTCTTCGTGCCGCGCGGCACGCCGCATCCGAACGCGGCCCGCCTTTGGGTCGTTTGGTCTTTGTCGCCCGAGGGGCAGAAAGTCCTCGACGAAGTCGAGGGAAGCGGCAGCCCGCTCTTTCCCGGCACGCAGTCAGCCGTCCTTCTCAAAGGAAAGAAAATCGCGTGGTACGAGCCGGAATGGCGCGCCAAGGCGGATGAAATCTTGAAAGAGGTCCTCGAGGCCAGCGGTCTCCCGATCGTGCGCTGACATGCGCGCCCGGCTTCCCACCTCTACTTCGTTTTTTTTCATCGCCGTCGTCGCCATCCTAGTCTGGCTGATCGCCATCCCGCTTGGCGAGATGCTCCTCAGCAGCTTCCGCAGCGGCCATCCGGTCGCACCCGGCCCGTTCTCTTTGAAAAATTATCGCGTCGCCTACACGAGCGCGCTCACCTACCGGATGATCCTCAATACGCTCGTTTTCGCCTCCGGCGGCACCGCGATTACGGCCGTGGTCGCGGTTCTCTTCGCCTGGCTGCTGGAGCGGACCGATATGCCGCTGAGAAATCTCTGCTGGAGTCTGCTGCTGATTCCTCTCGCGATGCCGGGTCTGCTCTTTTCCATGGCCTATGTTTTCCTCCTCATGCCGACGAGCGGGCTCGTGAACGTCTGGCTGCGCGATCTTCTCTCGTCGTTCGGGGTCCAGCTTTCCGAGGGGCCGATCAATATATACTCCCTCGGCGGAATGATTTTCCTGGACGGGATGCGCGGTGTCACCACCGTCTTCCTCATGGTCGCCGGCGCGTTTCGCATCATGGACCCGGCGCTGGAAGAGGCCTCGTTCGCGGCGGGCGCGAGAAATTGGGCGACCCTTAAACGGGTGACTCTGCCGGTGCTGCGGCCGGCGCTCTTCGCAGCGCTGCTCTACGAATTCGCCTCCTCGATGGAATCCTTCGAGGCGCCGCTGATCCTGGGTCTCCCCGGGCGGATCTACGTCTACAGCACGATGATCTACGTCTCGACCCGCGACGCGGTGCCCGATTACGGGCTGGGCGCGGCCTTCGGCGCGAGCTATTTTCTCTTCTCGCTCGGCCTGGTTTATCTCTATCAGAGGGCCGTAGTGCGCCGCTCCGAGCGCTTCGCGACCGTCGGGGGCAAGGGCTACCGTCCGCGCCGCATCGAGCTCGGCCGCTGGCGCTACGCGGCGCTCGGCGCTTTCATATCGTATTTCATTTTCGCCGTAGCGCTCCCGCTCGGCGTGCTCGTCTGGACGTCGCTGCTGCCGGCTTACGAGCCCCCGTCGCGGGCCGCGCTGGCGCGCCTCACTTGGGACAACTACGGCCTGATCTTCAGCGAGCCCGCGCTGCTGCGCGCCGCCTGGAATACTTTTATCATCGCATTTACGACGGCTACGGCGACCGTCATGCTCGCCTTCGCCGTCTCATGGCTGGTGGTGCGGGCGCGGGTCCGAGGATCGGTCGCGCTCGACGGCCTCACCTTCGCTTCGCACGCCGTCCCGGGCGTCGTGATCGCCTTGTCGTTTATTTTTCTCTATCTTCAACCGCCGCTGCGTTCGCTCGGACTCTACGGCACGGTTTGGATCGTCGTCCTTGCGCTCATCGCGCAGTACATCTCTTTCGCTTCCCGGACAACGCACGGGGCGGTGATGCAGATCCACAAGGAGCTCGAAGAGGCGGGCGAAGCCGCCGGCGCGAGCCGAGTGCGCATTCTGTGGCAGATCACCTTCCCTTTGATCCGCCCCGCGTTCATCGCCGCGTGGATCTGGGTCGCGGCGCACGCGGTGCGCGCCTTCTCCGTGCCGCTGATGCTCGCGGGCCGGACAAGCCGGCCGCTCGCCGTCATGCTCTGGCACCTCTGGGACGAAGAGCAAAATCTTCCGGCCGCTTCCGCGCTCGGGGTCTTGTTGATCGCAATTTTGACCGTAGTGACTTTTTCCGGCAGGGCGATCGTCGTTCGAGGATTCGGTTCGCCGTAAATTTTTCGCTCAAGGAGGCGCGAGATGATCGGCTCTTTTAAGCAGATTGCGTGCGCAGTGTGGCGGAGCCTGTTTCTGGCGATTTGCCTTTTAATATTTCTTGCGGCGGTCGCGGCGCATGCGGACTGGAAGGCGGACTGGGAAAAGACCGTCGCCGCCGCGAAAAAAGAAGGCCGCGTCAACCTCTACATCGGCCGCTACGGCCAGCCGCAGCTACTCGCCGAATTTACCAAGGAGTTTCCCGAGATCAAACCGATCTCGGTCAACGGCAGCGGCAACCAACTCGCATTGAGGATTCTCGCCGAAGCGCGCGCCGGGAAACCGATCGGCGACCTCTACAGCGGCGGCGCTAATTCGAGCTACACGCTGCTTTATCGCGGGCGCGTGCTCGCGCCTTTCCCACCGGCACTGATCCTTCCAGAGGTCGTCGATCCGTCGAAGTGGTATACGGGGAAGCACGTCTATACCGACAACGACGGCAAGTATATCTTCGTTTACATCGCCAACCCCGGTCGCGGCAGCGTCTCGTATAACACCTCCTTGGTGAATCCCGCCGAGTTCAAATCGCATTGGGATCTCATCAATCCGAAGTGGAGGGGAAAGTTCGGCTCCCAGCCGCTGACGGAAACCGGCCTCGGCGCGTCGCTTCAGTTTTTCTATTATCATCCGGAGATCGGGCCGGAATGGATTCGCAAACTGTATTCTACGATGGACGTTACTTTCGGCGACCGCCATCTGCTCGTCGACTGGCTCGCGAAAGGCAAGCTCGCGCTTTGCATCGGCTGCCGCGGAACGGAAAAGGCGAGGAACCAAGGGCTGCCGGTCGCGGATTTCGACGACGGCATGTGGAAGGAGGCGCAAGGCGTGACCACCGGCGGCGGCTCGCTCAGCCTGATCAAAGACGCGCCCCATCCAAATGCAGCGAAGGTATTCATCAACTGGTTCCTCTCGCGCAGAGGACAGATCGCGATGCAGAGCTCAAACGATCTCTACGGCGAGCCGCCGCCGAACTCGCGCCGCATCGATATTCCGAAGGACACGCTGCTGCCGGAGAATCGCATCGTCGAAGGCAGAAGCTACATCGACATTTCCGCCAGCGAGTACGCCGATCTCACGCCGATCTTCAAGCTCGCCAAGGAGATCATGAAAAACGTCGAGCAGAAACGGTGATCTCCCGAAGCATCCCGCCGCACACGGCGACGCCTAAGCAGTCCCGCAATTCGCGATAAAAGCGTTCTCCGCTTCCTGCGCTACCGGCGGCTCCTTCGGCCAGTCGGCGCCGGCGCGAGCAAGGACCATCGCTGCGGCGGCTGTTTCACCCGCCGCGGCGAAAGCCTGGGCAACCGCGGCAAGCCCGGCGCGGCTCCGCCCGGTCTCCGCTGCGATCATAGCGCGCAGGAGCAGGCCGTGTACCGCATCGTTCGGGCGCGCGCCGTCGAGTTTTTTCAGGCCGCAAGCAGCGGCAACCAGTCCGCGCCAATCCTCCGCCCAAGAGGCGGCGCGCGCGGCGCTCACGTACAAATAACGCGCCTCGTAACGATCCTTCGAGACTGCCGCTTGGGCGCGGGCGAATAATGGACGCCAGTCCGGCGGGTCGTGCCGGCGCCATTCGGGATGGGTTTCAAAAACAGCGGCCGCGAGCAGAAAGCCGGCAAGCGCGGCGATGCTCCATGCCACAGCACATTGGGCGGTGTGTTTTCGCCGCGCGGGAAGACCGACCACTGCGGGTCGAACGATTCGGGTAGGATCGCGTCTTTTCTCGGCCGTGAGCTGCATCGCAGCGTCCCTCTTCGCCGGTTGCGATGGTTTTATAATGAGTGCTATAACGCATTATCTCAAATGGTTATTTTTCATGAGTTTGATAACTTTTGGGAATAACTGAATATGACGCTGGATCAAATCCGAACCTTTCAAGCCGTCGCGGCGGCGCGGAGCTTCCGGCGCGCGGCCGCCGCGCTGCACCTCACGCAGCCCGCCGTGAGCAAACAGATCCGCGCGCTCGAGGCGGAGCTCGAGCTGCCGCTCCTCGAGCGCGGAAAAACCGTCCGCCTCACTGCGGCCGGTGCCGTGCTGCTGAAGCACGCGGAGCACCTGGCGGTCCTGCTACGGTCGGCGCGCGAAGAAATTGCTGACATCAAGGACTTGCGCGGAGGCCACGTGTCGCTCGGGGCGACGCATAGCTTCGCCACCTATGTCCTTCCCGGCCTCATTGGAAGCTTCCGCTTGCGCTATCCCGGTGTCCATCTGTCGATCGAATCCGGCTGGTCCCCGGACATCGCGCGCCGGGTGGCGGCGCACGAGCTCGATTTCGGTCTGATCGTGCTGGTCTCGCCGAAGATGGAAGGACACCCGGAGCTACGGTTTGTGCCGCTCGCGACCTGGGACTTGGAGTTCGTGGTGGGCAGCCGTCATCCCTTGGCGAAAAAAATCGAGGTCACCTGGGACGATCTCGAGAACGTCCCGTGGATCCTCAACCAGGAGGGCTGCCAATTCCGGGGCTATGTGGAGAAGCGGCTTCAGGAGCGCGGACGGGGGATGAAGGTAGAGGTGGACATCATCGGGTTCGAGCTGCAAAAGAGGCTGACACAGCTCGGTCTCGGCGTTTCCCTGCTGCCCAGGGAGTTCGCAACGCGGGAGATCAGCCAGAGGAGCTTGAAGGTCCTCGCCGTCAAGGGGACGCGGCCCCAGGCTTACACGTGTCTCGCGTTCCGCACGGACAAGTACATCCACGGCGCGATGAAGGCATTCTTCGATCTCTTGCAGGAGCGCTTCGACCCCGCCAAGAGCGCCCTAAAGAAATATCTCTGAGCCGGCGCGGAATCCGCGCGTTTGCACCTAGACTTTCAGCTTCGTGAACACCCGAAGCGGGTTCTTGTTGAAAATCTTGATCTTGTCCTCGGTGCTCAGAAATTCGAGCTTGTCGATCGTCGGCAGCACATCGTCCGACGGCCGGCCGTCCTCGCGCACCGCGCCGCCCGAGCCCGGGAACTCCGTGCCGAACATCATCTGATCCACGCCCCGCTGCTTGATCGCGGCGGTGAGGAAGTGGTCGTCGTACGCGCAGACATCGTAGAAGAGATTCTTGCTGAAATCCTTCTGCGCGATGTGATGGTCGGTCGGGATAAAGCGGTTCAGCGCGCCGCCGCAGTGGCAGATCACGATCTTCAGCCGCGGAAACTGCTCGAAGACCTTGCTGTGCTGGAGCAGGTGCATCGCGATGAATTCCTCGATGTAGTTGTTCATCTGGTAGTTGTGCGGAATGATTTCGATGCGCGTGTCGTAGCTCGTCGACGGATGCACCATGAGCGGCACGTCGAGCTCCTGCGCCTTGGCGTAGAGCGGGTGCCAATAGGCGTCGTGCATGCCCGGCGCCTCGCGCTTGCCGCCCGGATCGGGATTGACGTACGCGCCGACGAATCCCAGATCCTTGACGCAGCGCTCGAGCTCGGCGGCGCAGTTCTTCGTGTCGAGCGAAGCGCTCTGCGGCAGCTGCGCCATGCCGACGAAGCGGTCGGGATGGAGCTTGACGATCCGCGCGATGAGATCGTTCGTCACCTGGCAGATCGCCGCCTGGAGAAACGGGCGCGTCCAGTGCCACATCGCGACGGGGCGCGGGCCGATGAGCTGGACGTCGATCTTTCGCTCGTCCATGCCCTTGAGGTGCGCCTTCTGCGCATTTTCCAACAGCTCGTCCGAGATGTCCAATTTGCGGTTCGGCGTATTGAGCGAGACCATCCCGCCGAGATGGCCGCGGAAATGGGGCGGCGTGCTCATGTGGCCGTGAACGTCGATGACTTTATGGTTTTGATACATGGTCCCTCCTGTTTAGGCCCGGCTTCGTTTCGCTTGTCTTACTTCTCCCGGAGAATTTTTTCCAGTGGTCCGTTTTCGCGAAACGGCTCCGGCCAGCCGAGATACTCCTTGAACTCCGGCCGCCTGCGCATGAGATCCTTGACGACGTTGTCGATCCCCTTGTCCGGAACGATCGGCGTGCGCTTCCACAGCGGCGCGTACGCCGCGACCGAGCGCTTGACGAGCGACGGATCTTTTTCCCGGAGCCACTTCGCGAAGGACTTCTCCGCGGCGTGATGATCCCTGCGGATGAGGTTGATCGCGGCGACGTAGGCGCGGAGGAAATCCTCCGTCGCCTTCGGCTCGGCTCGGATATAAGCGCGGCTGCTGGTGACGCAGGACGACGGATAAACGAGATCGGTCTTACTCAGATCGACGAGTACCGGCCAGCCGCGATCGATAAGCGGCAGCGCGTAGCGCGTCGTCAGAGCCGCCGCGGCGATGCGGCCGGCTTCGAGCGCGGCGACCATCTCGGGTCCGGCGCCGAGCTGGAGAATCGTCAGGTCTTTTTCCGGGTCGAGACCGAGCTGCTGCAGCGCGGCTTTGAGGTAGAAGTGCGTGCTCGAGCCGTAGCGCGTGACGGCGCTGCCCTGCCCTTTTAAATCGGCCGGCGCCTTGATCTCCGGCCGCGCGATCAAATAGACGGGGTCCGTGTCGATCGGACAGGCGAGCAGCACCACATCGCCGCCGGCGGCGCGCGCGGCGACGACCGATTCGGCGCCGACGCCGGAGAGCGGTAGGTCGCCGGTGATGATCACGAGCGCGATCAGCGATCCGCCGCGAATCTGCACCGGCTCGACATCGAGCCCCTGGCGCGCGAAAAGACCGGCATCTTTTGCGACCCATACCGGGAGATGCGCGGCAGAGGCCGTGGTGCCGTAGTAGAGTCGCTTTAGCTCTTGAGCGCGCGCCGATCGGGCGAGCGCGAGGAGGCAGAAGAGAAGCAGAAGACGATAGAGATTCGGTCGGGTCATGATCGTGCGGCTCGTCCCGGTCGTCGCCCCCGCACGCAGGGCGCTCACTCCACTTTATATCCCAGCTCGCGCGCGACTTCGATGGCGAAACGCGGCTCGGCGACATCGGCGAAAGCGACCGTCTTCTGCGACCCTTTGATCTGCGACTGCACCATGCGGATGATGTTGTTCATCCCCGCGTGCGTCGGCACGCCGCTGTCGTTGAAGTTGGACTGCACCAGCGCGTAAGTCTCGGCGGCCGTCGCGCGGTCCATGTTGAGCACACGCACGATCAGGTCGAGCGTCTTCTCCTTCGCCTTCAGCATCTCTTTCTTCGCGAGCTGGAGCGCGCGGATGAGCTTCTTGATCTCTTCGGGCCGCGACTTGATCGTCCTGAGCGTCGCCGTGAGGCCGCCGGACGGCATCTCGACGTATGCGCCGACATCGAGTAAACGCTTGAAGCCCTGCCGCTGGGCGAAAAACATGTAGGGCGGGTTGAGGGACACGGCGTCGAGGAACTTGGATTCCAGCGAGGGAACGAGCTGGCCCGGCGGAACACCGATGATCACGACATCCTTGGGATTGAAGCCCTGCTTTTCCAGCGCGAACACGAGCGCAAGATGGCTCGTGCCGCCGAGACCCGAGACGCCGATGCGCTTCTGCTTTAGTTCTTGCAAGGTCTTGATCTCGGGCCGCGTCATCAGCCAGTAAGCGATCTGATTGGTCGACGACCAGAGCGCGCGCGTATCGAGCCCGCTCATGCTCGCGCCGACGGTCGCCGTACCGATGCCGGACTGATAATCGAGGTCGCCCGACGCCAGCGCGGCGGCAGCCGCCGCGGATCGCATCAGAATTATTTCGACCTCTAAGCCCTGATCGCTGAAATGCTTCCACTCGCGCGCGGCGAGCAGCGGCAGCGCCGTGAAGCTGAAGTTTGCGTTCGAAACGCGCACCTTCCGCCGCTCCTGCGCGCCGGGGGAAGCGGCAAGCAGCAGGACAACCATGACGCCGGCAATACCGGTGAGAACTCGTGATTCGACGCGCGACATCAATGAACCTCCGCTACTTTCTTGAGCATGCTTAAATCTTCGAGATCGTCCGGCGTGAACGCTTTCGCGACCTTCAGCGTATCGCGGTAGATTTCTATCTCTTTCTCCACCTCCGCGCGCGGCTTGGTGCCGTCGCGGCTGAGCGTCGGCAGGATCGCGGCGAACGCCTTTTCCGCCAGAGGCGCGTCGATCTTATGAAACGCGGCGATGTAGCGCACCATCTCGGCGCGGTTCGCCGCGTCGTGCATGAAGGCGAGCGTCTTCAGCAGGCCCGCGATCATCGCCTCCGCCTTGGCCGGACTCTTCTTAAGCGCCGCGCTGTGCGCCACGAGGCCGATGAAGCTGAGCGGCGCGTACGCGCGCGCCTCCGCCAAGTGGCTGTAGCCCTTCGCTTCGAGCTCCTGCGCGAAGGGCGGCGCGAGCATCGTCGCCGCGACTTTTCCCGTCGTGAGCGACTTGTAAGCCGTCTCCGTAACGCCGGTCGAGAGCAGGGTCACGCGCGCGGGATCGACGCCGTTGGCCTTGAGAATGAGCTTCGCCGACATGCCGGTCGCGTCGGTGATCGCGTTGACGCTGATCACTTTGCCCGCGAGTTCCTTGACGCTTTTGATCTCCGGCTGCCCCACGAGCACGTGCGCGGGCTCGTGCTGCACGTAGAAAATCCGCCTTAGCGGATGGCCTTGCATGATCGCCGAGGTCGCGGCGCCGAGCGTGGTGGAAAAATCGAGCTCGCCCGCCACGAGCGCCGCGATCGCGGTCGGCGGCGACATGGCGATCAGCTCGACATCGACGGCCTCCCGCGGAAAAAAGCCCTTGTCCTTGCCGAAATAAAAAGGCATCAGCGAGAGGCTCTTGGACGGGATATGAATTCTTACTTTGGCCGGCTGCGATGCGGAGAAGCTCGCGGTGGAAATGAGAAGAATCAGCGCGACGCTGCCGACGAATATTGCTCCGAATGTCGGGGCGGGTCGCGAACCGCCCCGACGACGCAACGAAGCTGTACGCGGACAAAGCACGGCGCTCGTTTTCAGCGGCCGGCCAGATGGTGCGCGAGAAAATCGGCGATCAGCGGCCGATACCGAAACGGCATGTTGTTGCAGACGTGATTGCCGCCTTCGAGGACGACCATCTGCTTCGGGCCGGACGCCTCCTCGAAGATGCGCTTCGGCTGCTCGAGCGGGATGAAATCCTTTGTGCCGTGGACGATCAACAGCGGGCAGCGGATCTTCGGCGCGAGCCCTTCGAGCGTGCAGCGGCGGTGCAGCTCGGCGAGCTTTTCTTTGTCGTAGATCTTCCAGATGTGCGCGATGCGCGCGAATTCGAACGGGTCGTCGAAGCGGTTGAGCGAGCGCGTGCGGTCGTACATGCCGCCCGAAAGCGTGCACGCCTTGATGCGGTCGTCGCACGCGGCCGAGCGCGGTCCCAAATAGCCGCCCATGCTCGGCCCGAAGACGCCGAGGCGCCTCGCGTCGATCTCGGGAATTTTTTCCAGATAATCGATCACCGCGGACGTGGCGCGCTCGAAGTCGACGATGATGCCGCCCTGGAACCAGCTCTCGCCCTGTCCCGGGCCGTCGAAGGTGAAGGTCGCGAGCCCGCGCCGGATAAAGACGTCTTCCATCGTGCGCGCTTCTTCTTTGGTCGATTCGAGACCGGAGATGATGACGACCACCGGCGGCTTCTTCGCGTTGCGCGGCACGCGCAGATACGCCGGCAGGCGAAATTTTTGGAACGCGACCTCGTGGCGCATCGCCGGCGGATCGATGTAAGGCGCGGCCTTGGCGTAGCACTCGACGCGCTTTTTGTGCGCAGCGGTATATTGCTCCAAATCTTCGGGAGAATTGTTGCAGGCGAAATGGTAGCTCATCGCCGCGAGCAGATAGGCGTCGGTCGCGCTCTCGCGATTCCCCTTCGCCTCGTTCTCGCGCGCAAACTGCTCGTGATTCGCCGCCGTCGCCGACCATTCGCGGCACCAGTCGCTCCACGCGCGGATGCGCGCGGCCGTCGTCAGGAGATCGTTGTAATCGATCCCCTGAACGATCATGCGCGGCGACCAGGTTTTCAATACGTGATCGACGGTGGCATCGGGATGCGTGGCAAGCATGGCGATCTCCTTTCGATTAATCCGCGCACGCGCCGATCTTCCTCGCCCCTCCGGCCGCTTTGAGCGCTTCCTCGCCGAGTTTTACGTCGACGACCTGCTCGTACGACGGCTTTTTATCCGCCTGAATATCGCCGTTGTCGACGCCGTTCTGGATCGACCATTCCGTGCGCTCCTTGGAGAAGCCCGTGTTCACGGCCCAGACGCAATTCTTCACGAGGTAATCGTAGGCGAAGTTCACCGCTTCGGCGGGCTTCTTGGTCGCGTCAATCATGATCGGCAGCACCTTTTCCTTTTGCGCGTAGATGACGCGATTCGCCTCGATAAGCGCCGTTGCCACGTCGCGCACCATCGCTCGGTCTTTCGTCAGCATGCTTTCGCCCGCTCCGTAGGCGTTGAAGAAATATTTCGGCACGAGCTTGGAAAGATCGACGAGCACGTGAACGCCGGGCTTTTCTTTCTGCGCGAGGTAGACGTCCTCGGGATGCAGCGCGACGCCGCTCAGCTGCCCCGCGACGAGACCCGGAAGCCGGCCGGCGGTCGCGGAAGAGACGAACTGGACGTCGTCGACTGTGAGTCCGGCGGTCTTCAGCACCTCGCGCCCCATCACCCAGTTGAAGCTGCCGACGCCGCCGCCGGCGGCGCTCAAGCGCTTGCCCTTGAGATCCGCCGCCGTTTTCACATCTTCGCTCACCATGTACGCCTGCGGCAGCCGCGGCGCCATCCCCCAGATCTGCTTCGCTTTGAGACCCTGCGAGATCGCCGTCGCGTTAATCGACGCGAGCGCCTGTCCCTGCACTACAGCGGCGAGGTTGGCCGCCGAGGCGCCACCCTCGAATTCGACGATCTCCGCGTCGATGCAGCGGCGCGTGAACAGGCCGAGAGCGCGCGCGACGAACACCGGCGTGTGCACGACGTTCGGCGGCGACACCGAGACGCCGAGCTTCACCTTGCGCATCTCCTTGCACGCAGGCTCGGCGGCGAAAAGTTCCGCCGAGAATAAACCGGCGATTACCACCGCTACGGCAAAAATACGGAGCAGAACATTCGCGGTCATCCCATCCTCCTTTTTTATTCGCGGCCGGCCTGGTGCGCCCACGGCGCGATGCGCCGCTCGACGAAGCGCAGTAGGCCCGTCAGCGTTATACCCAAAATGCCCAGTGTCACGATCGGCACGAACATGGCGTCGGTCCGGTAGGTGCTGGCGTAGCGCGCGATGAGATAGCCGATGCCGGTGATCGCGGTGTACAGATCGGCCAGCACCATGCCGATCAGGCCGCGGCCGATCGCGAGCCTCAACCCCGCGACGATGAACGGCAGCGCCGCCGGCAGGACGATATGCATCCACAGGTCGCGCTCGCTGCAGCGGAATGCGCGGCCGACTTCGAGGAGCCGCTCGTCCACGTTTTTGACGCCTTGATAGGTATTGATCACGATGGGAAAGAACGTGAAGAGAAAGACGACCGCCGTTTTCGCGGTGATCTCGAAGCCGAACCAGAGCACCAGCACGGGCACGAGCGCGACCGAAGGAATCGAATAGAGCGCCGTGATGTAGGTATCGAGCGCGATGTCGATGACGCGAAAGCGCGCCATCACGAGGCCGAGCGCGATGCCGAAGACCGATGCGAGACCGAGCCCGGTGAAGAGCACGATGAGGCTTTGCGAGAGATACTTCCACAACTCGCCGCTCGCGATCATTTTGACCGCCGCCTGCGCGACCGCCGTCGGGTAGGTAAACAGAACCGGATTCGTCTGGCGGCCGAAATATTCCCAGCCGCCGACGACGATGAGGAGCGACACGAGGCGGATCGCCGTCCGCCCGACGGCGGCGCGCCGCTGGAGCGCGCCCGCGCGCGCCCGCGCGGCCTCCTGCTCGCGCTTCAACTCTTGGTCGGCGGAAGTCACGCCGGCGGCGGCGATGCGCTGGTCCGTCTTGCTGATGCTCATTGCTTCACGCGACGGCGGCGGGCCGCAGCTCACTCCAAATGTGGTTTCTCAGCTCCGCGTACTCCGGATCGGCGCGCACGGCCGCGGGATCGCGCGGGCGGCCGAATCCGACGGGCAGAACCTCTTTGACGCGCCCGGGGCGCGCCGCCATCACGGCGACGCGGTCGCCGAGCACGAGCGCCTCGTCGATCGAATGCGTGATGAAGACCATCGTCTTCCGCTCGCGTTCGTGGAGCCCGAGGAGCTCCTCCTGCAGCACCTCGCGCGTCTGCGCATCGACGGAGGCGAACGGCTCGTCCATGAGTAAAATTTCCGGGTTGGTCGCGAGCGCGCGCGCAAGCCCGACGCGCTGCTGCATGCCGCCGCTCAGCTGGTACGGATAATGATTCTCGAAGCCGCCGAGGCCGACGAGTTTGATGTAATGATCCGCGCGTTCGGCGAGCTCGCGCCGCGGCGCACCGGCCACCTTAAGACCGAACGCGACGTTCGCCGCGACGGTCTTCCACGGCAGCAGCCCGAAATGCTGGAAGACGATGGCGACGCCGGCGCGCGGATTTTCGACCGCCGCGCCGTCGATCAGCACGCGGCCGGAGGTCGGCGCGACGAGCCCGCCGATACATCGCAGCAGCGTCGTCTTGCCGCAGCCAGAAGGACCCACGATACAAAGGATCTCGTTGGTCCGGACACTCAACTCGATATTGCGAAACGCAACGACCGTGCCCTCGAGAAAGAGCTTGCTCGCGCGATCGATTACGATTTTTGCGTCGGCCATGAAACGTTCAGCGGCAGAAAATTACTTGCCCCACAATTCTTTCGTCGCGATGCGCGCGCCTTCCGCCATCGCCTCGAACTTGGCCCAAGCGATGTTCGCGTGACCGACGCGCGGTCCGAGGCCGCAGTCGGTCCCGCCCATGACGTTCTCCCGGCCGACGATCTTCGCGTAGCGGATCAGCCGGTCGGCGATGAGCCGCGGATGCTCGACGATATCGGTCGCATGACCGACGACGCCCGGCACGAGGACTTTGCCTTCCGGGAGCTTGACCTCTTCCCAGACGCGCCACTCGTGCTCGTGGCGCACGTTGGCAGCTTCGATCGAGTAGGTGTTGGCGCGCACCTTTAGGATCAAATCGACGATATCGCGCAGCGGGATGTCGTATTTATGCGGCCCGTGGTAACTGCCCCAGCAGGTGTGAAAGCGAATCCGATCCGGCGGCAGGTCGCGCAGTCCGTGGTTGAGCGCGTCGACCCGCATCTCGGCGTACTTGCGATAGTCGGCGACGCTCATCTCCGGATAGACCTGCCAGGCGTCGGGCAGATCGGGGTTGTCGATCTGCAGGAGAAAGCCCGAATCGACGATCGCCTTGTACTCTTCGCGCATCGCCTCGGCGAGCGCAAAGAGATATTCCTCGTCGGTCTTGTAGTAATCGTTTTTGAGCCAGTGCTCGAGCGTGCCGGGCGCGACGGCGGGGAGAAACGCCTCTTCGACTTTATGGCCCTTGAGCGCCTCGCGAAAATTCTCGATGTCGGCCTTCACCGCGTCGTGCCCGATATATTTGAGCGGGCCGTTGCAGAAGACGCGCCAGACGTTCTCGCCGCGCATCGTCGTCGTGCGCTTCTCGAAGTATTCGGAGAATTCCTTCAAGTCCCGGCCGTAGATCGTCGAGGGGCGCTCGTCGGACCGCGCCTGGCGCTCCACGAAGCCCGATAGCCGCTCGCGTGCGTAGCGCGAGAAGTTGGGTTTCCCGAGCTCGCCGTCGTTGATGATATCGAGCCCGCAGGCAAGCTGCTTTTTGACCGCCTCGGCGACCGCGCTCCTTACGCGCTTGGCCAACGCCTCCTTGTCGTAAGGCTGGCCGTTGTTTTTCGCCACCAGCATCTCTTTCAAATCCGGCGGCAGCGGGAGGCTCCCGGCGTGAGTCGTGAGAATACGGTCGGTGCTGCGCTTCATTTTCCTATCCTCCGGCGCTTTGAGATTATGCAAAGCGAGCACCCGCGTCAACCGAGCCGTTCAGCGTGGAAATTGCTTGGCGAAATAGGAATAAATGTTGGGACGGAGCAACTTCAGCAGCCGGGGATCGGTTACATACAGTGAAAAACACTCGGCGAAATGCTCTCCCCAGCTCTTCTCAGCATATTCAGTGATCCGGACGGAACCATCCAGGGCGGCAGCATTGCGAAACGCGCCTGCCGACTCCTCCGCGTCAACAATGTCCCACCGCCGACTTTCCGTCACATAATGCCAGCGACTGCCGGAAATCGACCGGACCTCGCGCATTTCTTTCTCTAGCGCCATCAACTCGAGACCTCGTTCCTCCCAATCTTTTTGCCGATCTGGAGGAATCATCTGCTGATCGAAGCCGGCCTTCAGATAATCGGGAAAAGCTTTTTCGAAAGAGACGACCGCTCGGCGCATACGCTCCGCCACTTTACGCAGCGGTGCAAAGTCGATTCCGTGTCCGAGCTCGTGAGCGATGGCTCCCGCTGTCTTATCGGCGCCGACGAATCCGAATTTTAGAGGTCGAAAAGCGCCGTCATACATCGTGACCGTATGCGCGATGGGGTTGTAATACCCCGCGACCTCGGGGTTTTTAGGATCGCCCGCACCCCGCTGAAACGTTAGACCTCTTACACTGGTAAGCCAAGTTTCCGGTATGCCTCTCAGAACCCCGGAGAGTGCCATTCTTTCGTCGTTGGACCATTCGTTCAACGTAAAACCATGTCGATCAAAGGTAGCAGTCTCGGTTTGCGAGGAAAAATCGACAAAGTCATCGGCACTTTCAACCAGAACTTGCTGCGAACAGCTATTCGGTTCTTTTTTGTCCTCGATATGCGTAAACCGAAGTGCCTGCGGCAAATTTTGACGATACGCGCTATCAAGCGGCACCGTCGTAGTCGTGCTCGTCGGAAGCAAGCCGGAAGCCAGCCAGCCAGCAATTCTATTCAACCCGCTTTGGGCGGTCAGCGGGATGCGCGATTCGAAAATTGTTGTGACTCCGGAGGTAGGTACGAGTGAACGGTTACTGTCGAATTGTAAAAGCTTGGAGATATCGGTCGGATCGAAGCTGATGCTCTCGACCCGAATTCGGCGCCGCTCTTCCGAACTCAATTGTGAAATAGAAGCTACAGAAGTACTCGGTTGACGATCGCTACCGCCCTCATGATGCTGGAACGTTTCGACAAACTGCGCCTGTTCTTCAGCCCCTCGCTTAGGATCCGGCGGCAAGGCAACGGTGATCACGATTCTAAGCGGCTGCCCATGCTCGTCTTTGCCGGCGAGCGTGACGACCCAAAGTGGCGACTTAAAACCCGTTACGGAGAACGGCAGACGCAGTTCGCAATATGCCGGAAGGTTTAGCTGTCTGGAATTTCGTCCCCAGCCGACCCAACCGCCTCCGTAAATGGTGCTTGAAATGTTTGTGAACGTCAGGCCAATGCCGCGAGTTTCGCGCAGTACCAGCGTAAAATCGTACACATCAACTTCTTTTCCCTCAACGGTTCTGCGGCCGGGCTCCAGGTCGATCGCTTGCCATTGCAGTGGACCGGCTTTTCCGAAGGTTTGAACGTAAAGTGGTCCCGCGCCGCAGCCGGTGATCGTAATCAAGGCCACGGCGAAGGTGAGTCGCGAGATATTTAGGACGAAAAAGCGCATACCTGCTTCGTTCAATAACTCGGATTGAAATATGCAACCATATGAAATTCGTCAAGCGCAAGAAACCTTGACAGTCTGAGTCCTGCCGCCTAGAATCGATTCCATTCCGAAGGGGGTGCGTCATGGGTAAAATCCGTCATATCGCTTATCGCGCGGCCGACGTCGAGAAGATGGCGAACTTTTTCGTGGAGGCCTTGGGGATGAAGATCACCCAGAAGCGCACCAACCGCGCGATCGACCTGTCCGACGGCACAATCAACATCACCGTGCTGCCGCTCCGCGGCGTCGCGAATGAAAACCAGGGAATCGACCATATCGGCTTTTCGGTGGAAAACGACGACGAGGCCGGGCGCGTCCTCGAAAGCGTGGGCGCGAAGAAGCTCGCAACCATCGAGCTCGGCAGCCCGGCGCACTACGAGGCGAAGTACCAGGGGCCGGAAGGCATCGTGGTCGATATCGGCAAGTGGGTCGGCACGGAGCCGGTCAAACAATAAAAAAGTTTTGTAGGGGGCAGTTTGCGAACCGCCCCTATATATCAATCCCGCCGCATTTTCGAAGACGTGTTGATCGTCGCGTGCACGTTTTTCGCGAAGTCGTTCGCCGCCGCCGTATCCATCCCGTAGGCATACCTTGCGTATTCCTTGACCGCGAGCACCGCTGGCACCGGATATTTTTTCATCCGGTCGATCAAATCATTCGCCGCGCCGTCCAGCGCGCCATGCGCCACGACGCTGCTCGCCAGCCCGGCCGCGAGCGCCTCGCGCGCGCCGACCTCTTCCGTCGAATAAACCAGATACAGAAGCGACTTTCGCGGCACGCGGTCGATCAGCGCCGACATGGCGATCGTCGGCATGATGTTGTGTCCCATCTCGGGCACCTGGAAGCGCGCCTTGTCGCTCGCGAGCGTGATGTCGCAGAGCGCCGCCAGCGCGCAGCCGAAGCCGGCCGCCCTACCCTGCACGACGCCTAAGATCGGCGCCTTCGAGCGTCGAAACGCGTCGTAGCAGTTGAAGATCACCTCGCTCGCCGCGCGAAAATCGTACGCTTCGTTCTGCGGCCGGCGCTGCCCCATCGCCTCGCGGCCGAGACAAAAGTCGTCGCCGGCCGCTCTCAAGACGATCAGGCGGGCATCCTTCGCGGCGTTGTCGATGCGATCGGCGAGCTCGCCGATGGTCGGGTCGCTCAAGCGGTTGGATATCTCCGGCCGGTTGAGCGTGATGGTTATGACATCGCCGTCGCGTTGTTCGATTAAGCCTTCGGCCATGTTGCCTCCTTTATTGTCACAGTCGCGCTTCCAGCCAGTCGAGCATGAAAGGAATGTTGTGCTCCCAGTAGTCGTGGCTGCAATGGATCGTTCCGCCCGCGTTCGGGTCGTCGTAAATCTTGAGCGTCTTGTCCGCGCTGCCTAGCTCAGCGAACAGGCGCTGCGCGCCTTCGACGCGCATGAGCCGGTCCGCGCCGCCGTGCGTAATGAGCGTCGGGCATTTTATCTTCGGCGCCGCGCCTTCCATCGTGAACGCCTTCAGCCGCTCGCGCGCCTCCGCGTCATCGACCCCGCCGAGAATGCGCCTGACCGTCGGCTGCAGCGCCGGACAGAAAAGATAAAGATCGTCGAGAATGCTGTAACAGCCCGACCAGCACACGAGCGCCTTGACGCGCTCGTCGAAGGCGGCGGCGCGCGGCGCATAGTATCCCGCCATGCTGATGCCGACGAGCGCGACGCGCTTCGCATCGACTTCGGGGCGCGAGACGAGATAGTCCATGCAGGCACGCGCCGGAACTTCATAGTCGGGACGGGTCGGGATATTTTTCACGTAATGCGACGAGCCGCGCCCCGGCGTATCGACCAGCAGCACGGCCCAGCCGCGCGCAAGCATCGGTCGCGCGCTGAAATATATCTCCTCGGCGTACGCGTCCGCGCCCCCGAGGTAGAGAATTCCCGGCCAGCCGCCCGGCTTGGGCTTCTCGGGATGGCAGAAGTAGCCGTCGTACTCCTCGCCGCCGCAGCGGACGCGAATCACTTCGATCGCCGCCAGCGATAGCTCGGCCGCGGCGCGGAAGTTTTCCTGCGCCTTCAGGAAGCGCTGCTTCTTGCGCTCCATCTCGGCGCCGGTCAGGAACACATCGGACATGCGATAGTATTGGTTCGCGTGAAAAAATTTCACGCGCGCGGTTTCGCGATGCCCGGCGGCGAGCGCGTCGCGCCCCGCCGCCTCGGTTTTTTCGGCGAGATCGAGCCAGCCGCGCTCCCAGCCCGCTAAATCGCCGGGATTCAGCCGCTCGCATAGACGCGCGATGTCGAAGAGATCGCCGCCGCCTTGCCGCGCCTCGGCGGCGAGCCGCAGGACGTGAAAACCCCAGGGATGGTTGGGCTTGAGAAAATCCAGCATGGGCGCGCTCGCGACGGCACCAAGACCCTAGGGAAATCCGCGCGCCGCGTCAAGAAACAAAAAGGCCCGTCCGCGGCGAGCGGACGGGCCTCAGATCACTGCATGTAGAGATATCCTTCACGGAGCCTCTCCTGAGACCCCGTCGAAGGGATTCAGGATGATAAGGTCGTTCTGAGCCCTTCGATCGACTCAGGGTAAACTCCGCGAAGAATCCCTCGGCGAGTTAAAAAAATCTATCCCAGAGCCGCCAGATGATGTTCGACTGGCCGATGTCCTCGTTGGACACGAGCGTCACCTTCCCCAACGCCTTGTCGCCGAGCATCAGCGTCATCTCGCCGACCTTATCGCCCTTCTTGAGCGGCGCCCAAACGGGGCTGGTGAGTTGCACGGAAGACTTCACCGCCTTCTCGTCCGAGCGTTTCACGAGAATCTGCGCCGGGCCGCCGGCGACCGCGTGCATCGTCTTCACCTGACCGCCTTTGATCTTCACCTCTTGCTGGACCGCTTCCCCAGGCTTCAATAACGTCAGCATCTTGTATTCGGCGAAGCCCATGGCCAGGAGCTTGGCTCCCTCGCGGAAGCGCACCTTGTTCGAAGGCGAGCCCATCGTCACCGAGATCAGTCGCATGCCGTCACGCTCCGCGGTGGCAGCGAGATTGAATCCCGCCTCATGATAAGAGCCGGTCTTGAGGCCGTCGGCGCCCGGGAATCGGCCGATCAGGTGATTCGTGTTCTCGAGCACGAACTTGCCGTCGCGGAAGCTGTCTTTCGCTGTCGAAGACCATTTGAGGATGTCGGGATATTTCACCAGCTCGCGGGCGAGCAAGGCGACGTCATAGGCGCTGGTCACGTCGGGCTGTTGACCTTTATCCGGCGGCAGGCCGTGCGCGTTGAAATATTTCGTGTCTTTCATTCCTAGTTCCTGCGCGCGCTGGTTCATCATGACGACGAAGGCGTCGGGATCGCCGGCGATCTTTTCAGCGACGGCCTCGGAGGCGTCGTTCGCCGAATGGATCACGATCGCTTTCATCATTTCTTCGAGCGTGAACCGCTCGCCCTGCTTTAGATAGACCTGCGACCCGCCTATCTTGCTCGCGCGCGCGGAAACTTCGATCGGCTCGTCGAGCTTGAGCGCGCCCTGCTTCAGCCTCTCGGCGACGAGGAGCATGAGCATCATCTTCGTCAGCGACGCCGGGGGCCACGGCTTGTGGATGTCTTGCTCCAAAAGGATCTGCCCCGTCTTCGCTTCCATCAGAAGCGCTGCGGCATAGGGTGTCTGGTTGTCTTCGACGACCTTCTGCACCGCCGCGCGCACACGCCTCGCCTGCGCGAACCCGGCGGACGGAAGCAGCGTCTGAACGGCAAAGAAGAGAGCCAAGAAAAGGACGATCGCACGTCTCGGCATGAAAAATCCTCCTCGCAGAAAATTTCCGAGGTGGATTTTACGCGATTACGGGCGAGCTGACAAGAAAATTTTCGCGGTGGGCGAGAAATCTGAAGTGAATGGAGCGTCAGGTCATGACAAGAACGACCTTGCCGAAGTGGCCGCGCCCTTCGAGATGGCGCTGGGCGGCGCGCGTCTCGGCCAAAGGGAACGTCCGATCGATAACGATCCGGAGTTTTTGCTGCACGATGAGTTCGAAGAACGTATCGAGCTGCTTGAAGCGCTCGGGGTGAGTGTTGAGGTAATTCGTGATCGAAAACCGGGTCGCTTTGCGCCCCTCGGTAAGCTCGGGCGGCTTATCGGGAATCGGCCCGACGGCGCCGCCGAGGGATACGAGCCGCCCGCCGGCGGCCACGACTTCGAGGCTCTTCGTATAAATATCACCGCCCAGCATTTCGAGTACCACGTCCACGCCCCGCGCCGAGGTGATGTTCATGATCTCCTGGCGAAAATCCCGGCTCGTGTAATCGATCGCGTGATCGGCCCCCAGTTCTCGAAGCCGGGCACATTTCTGCGCGCCGCCCGCGGTCGTGAAGACCCGCGCGGCGCCGAGAACGCCGGCGATCTGCACGGCGACATGGCCGACGCCGCTGCTTCCGGCCTGGATCAACACATCCTCGCCGGTTTTCAGCGCGCCGTCTTCCAGCAGCGCAAACCAGGCGGTGAGGCACACGGTCGGCACAGCTGCCGCCACGGCCGGCTCGATTCCGTCGGGCACCGGCCGGGCCAGCGCAGCCTTGGTTACGGCGTACTCCGCGTATCCGCCTTTGCCGGGATAGGCGACGACCCGCTGTCCGGCGCGAAAATCGCTCACGCCGGGGCCGACGGACTCGACGCGTCCGGCGAACTCGCGCCCCGGGATGATCGGCAGATCCTCCGGCGCCACTCTATACGTGCCGCGCCTGAGGCCGAGATCGGCGCGATTCAGCGACGACGCCTCGACCTTGATCAGCAGCTCGCCGGCGCCCGCGCTCGGCTTGGGCACGTCTTCGTATTGCAGAACGTCTTCGCCCGGACCGAAGCGGTGGATGCGGATCGCTTTCATAATCGCCCCTTTTTGACTATTTCACCGACCCGCCGCGTTGTAAACGCTCGCCATGAATGCCAATTTAAAATCGTGATCGAAAAAAAGCCTAGTCGAAGGCTGATTTTGCTTTCCATGCTGGCGGCACCCGCCTTGTGTTATTTCGCAAAGGCTTTCGCGGCGACGCTCGAGCCGACTCCCGGCTGCGGCGACGGTAGCGCCACGCCGGCGCAGACGCCGGGACCGTTTTTCAAGCCGCGCTGTCCCGAGCGCAGTTCCTTGCGCGAAGCCGGCATGGAGGGAACGGCGATCGTCATCGAGGGCTACGTCCGCTCGACCCGCTGCAAACCGGTCGCCGGCGCGCTGGTCGATTTCTGGCAGGCGGACGCCAAAGGAAACTACGACAACGAGGGCTTTCGCCTGCGGGGCCATCAGTTCACGGATGATTCCGGCAGATACCGTCTGGAGACGATCGTGCCGGGCCTCTATCCCGGGCGCACGCGCCATTTTCATGTCCGCGTGCAGCCGCCGAACCGGCCCGTGCTGACGACGCAGCTCTACTTTCCCGGCGAGCCGGGCAACAAGCGCGACGGCATCTTCAACCCCAAACTAGTGCTGGATTTGCGCGAGAGCGGCGTCAAGACGGGCCGCTTCGACTTCGTCGTCGAAGCGGCGTAGCGATTATTTCTTCTTCGCCTTGTACTTGTCTATCTCTGCTTTGAGATCGTCATATTCCTCGCACTTGCCGAACCACGGGCAGCTCTTCTTGAGCGCCTGAAGCTCCTTTTCCGCCTCGGACGGGCGCTCGGTCTCCAGGTAGAGCTCTCCCAGGTATTCGTGCGCGCCGCGATGGCCGGGGTCGAGCTTGAGCGCGGTTCGGTAGTGCTCGAACGCCTTATCGGTATCGCCGAGCTTGCGGTAGCTGTAGCCGAGCAGGTTGTGTACGTCGGCGTCGTTGGGCAGTTTTTGCGCCGCCTTTGTCAAGTTTTGTAAAGCGGTCTTGTAGTCTTTCGCCTCGACCGCTTTGCGGCCGGCCTCGTACTCAGGCGACTCGGGCTTGTCGCGCGACCTTTCGAAATCGGCCCGCGCCGGCGAAATCGCCAGCAGAGAAAAAACAACGGCGAACAGGTAAGACGATCGTATCATCGACGTCTCCTTTCGGTTGAATGCGGAGTGGCCGCTAGCGGCCCATTTCTTTCCAAACGTCCTCGGCGATGGAAAGGTCGGTCACGTTTTCGACCGTGACGTTTTTCGAGATAAGACCCTCTTTCTTCTCGAGGTTAAGGACGTTATCGACGGAAGCGACCGGTATTCTGGCGTCGCGGCTGAAAGCGTTGGCGACGGCGGCGTAGGAGTCGCGCGCCAGCTGATCGTCCATTGCGAAGTGCCGGCGTATGACGTCGGTCGACCCGGCGGCGTCCTCGCGGAGATAGCGGAGCGCTTCGATCTCGGATTTGAGCACGCGCTTCACCTGCGAGCGATTTTGCTTGATCCGGTCGACGGTCGTCGACAGCCCGGCGAGCGGAAACGCGACGATGTCGGCGGCATTCGCGAGCACGGGATAGCCTTCGCGTTTCATCATGACCGAAAACGGCGGCGCGACGAGAATCGCGTCGACGCGTTTGGCTCTGAACGCCTCGACGACGAACTTCTCCTCGCCGATCCCCAGAAACTTGATCTCCTTGTCCGGGTCCAATCCGAAATGCTGGAACAGCAGGCGGCCGCTGATC
>DATDFN010000142.1:0-2623 GCA_036522615.1 Binatia bacterium
CATGATGCCGCCGAGCGTCGCGCCCGCGGAGATGAAGCCGAAAAGCCGCTTTCCCTGCTCGGCGTTGAAGAGGTCGACCATCAATGCCCAGAAAACCGAGACGACGAAGAGATTGAAGATCGACGTCCAGATAAAAAATACGCGCCCGACCCAGATCGACTGCTCCGCCCCCGCGCCTTTGAGCAGCAGAAAAAACAAAACGAGATTCGCCATGAAAAATCGATACGTGATGGGGATGAAGCGGGCGCGCGGCAGCTTCGCGACCAGCGCGGCGAAGGGCGGATTCACCGCCAGCATGCCGAGCAGCGTGCCGGTAAAAAGCCACGGCAGGTTTTCGATGCCGCCGGCAACGCCGATCTCGTCGCGGATCGGCCGGATCACGTAGTAAGCGGCGAAGACGGCGAGGATGTAGAGCCACGACCACCCGAGGGCCTTGATCTCCTCGGGCCGCGCGTCGACCACGCGGCGGAAGAGGCGATAGCCCGCCCCTTGGGCGGCGGCGCGCTCGGTCGGGGTGTCCATGCGCCGCGCCTAAATGCCGTCGATGAAATTTTCCATGCGGCGGCGCATCGCGGCGTCGGGCAGCCGCCCCTGCGCGGCGCCGATGTTATCGCGCACGTACTCGGCCTTGGCCATGCCGGGCACGGCGCAGGTGACGGCGGGATGCGCGACGATATACTTGAGGAAGAATTGCGCCCAGCTCTTGCAGTCGAATTCCGCCGCCCATTCCGGCAGCTGCTTTCCCTGCACGGCGTTGAACAGCCGGCCGCGGCCGAAGGGCAGGTTGATCATCACCGCCATGCCGCGTTCGGACGCGAGCGGCAGGATGCGCTCGCCGGCGTTTCGGTTGTCGAGCGCGTAGTCGACCTGGATGAAGTCGAGCTTCTCCGTCTTCATGGTGCGCTCGAAATCCGCATACTGGTTCGGGAACGAAGTCGTGATGCCGACGTAGCGGATGCGCCCCGCGCGGTGCAAATCGCGGAGCGTGGCGAGGTGCGTCTGCGTGTCGCGCAGGTTGTGCACCGCGATGAGATCGATTTTCGGCGCGCGCAATTTTTTAAAAGATTCCTCGATCTGCTTCACGCCGGCTTCCTTGCCGCTCGTGCTGACTTTGGTGGCGAGAAAAAGCCCGTCGCGTATTTTCAGCTCCGCGACGAGGTCGCCGACGACCGCCTCGGCCGTGCCGTACGTCGGCGAGCTGTCGATGACCGCGGCGCCGACGGCTTTGAACTCGCGCAACGTCTCGCGCAGCGGCGCGCGCTCCGCCTCGGTCGTGATCGATTCGTAGCGGCGCGCTGTGCCGACGCCGATGACGGGCAGACTCTCGCCGCTCGAGGGAATCTTTTTTTGGATCAAGGATGCGGACTGCGCGCGGAGATTGACCGCGGGCAGCAGCAACGAAGCGCCTGTCGCGATTCCAGCCTTGAGCAATTCGCGTCGCGTTAAGCGCATGAGGATTACTTCAGCGTCTTCAGCTTCTCGCGCATTTCGTCGGCGCTCATCTGCGCGCCGTAGAGCGGCCCGGTCTGCTCGAAGAGCTTCGAGTATTGGAGCGAGCCCACGACCACCGGCTCGAAGCCCGCCTCGCGCACCAGGCCCGACACGACTTTCACCGCCTCCTGATCGTCGCCCGCGACGGGGATCGCAAATCGTGGCGAATGATTTGCCATCTCCTTCAGCCTGCCGGTGCCCAAAATGTTGAAGGCGCGCACGATGCGCGCGCCGGGAAACAATTTCGCCGTCGTGAGGCCGACGCCGTTCTCGCGCGCGGGCTTGGCGATCTCGCCGTCGCGCGCGATGACCGCGTTGCCGGCGTCGACGACGATCTTACCCGCGAAGTCCTTGCTGTAATCTTTGGCGATCTGCGGATAGGCGCCGTAAGGCACGGCCATCAGGATCACGTCGCCGAAGGCGAGCGCTTCGCGCACGGTGCCCGCGCGGGCGAGCGGGCCGAGGCGGTCGACCAGCGGCTTCAATTCCTCCGGATGGCGCGACGACAGCAGCACCGGGTGGCCGGCTTTGATCCAAAAGCCGCCCACCGTGCTGCCGATGTTGCCGGCGCCGATCGTCGCGATCTTCAGAGTAGTCGATTGAGCGAAAGCCGCGCCGGACACCGCTGCCATTGCCATGAAAGCGGCTATAACGATAATGATTCGGCGACAGCGATAAAGGAAATTACGGTTACGGTGCGCCATGGCAGGCTCCTATGTGCAAGTAAAATCTTTCGGACGCGTCGCGAGAGGCTTAGTCCCTCCGCATCGCGTGCGTGCCGATGATGTTGATGCCTTCCGACTTTTCTATGTAGCGGACGAAGCGATACTTTGACTCCTTGCCGTCCATATTGGTCGACATCCTTTTGCCCGCCGCTTCGACCTTCGCGACGATGTAGGTCGGTCCCTCGCGGCCGAGCGCCGCGCGCGCCTGCTCCTCGAAGTCGGCAGGCGTTCTCGTTTCGTACGCGTGGACGATGCCAGCGGCCTTGGCCATCGCCGCCAGGTCGGTGACTCCGGCAGTCGCCGTCGGGAGGCCGCCGGTCGCCATATAACATTGATTGTCGAAAACGACGACGAGGAGGTTCTTGGGTTTTTTATTCGCCAGCGTCGTCATGCTGCCTAAATAGAGC
>DATDFN010000143.1:0-28749 GCA_036522615.1 Binatia bacterium
ATCGAGGGAAAAAATATCGCCGTGGAATATCGCTTTGCCGAGGGGAAAAACGACCGGCTTCCCGCGCTCGCGGCCGATCTCGTCCGCCTCAAAGTCGACGTGATCGTCACGGCAGTCAATACCGATACGCTGGCGGCGCGAAACGCGACCAAGACGATTCCGATCGTCATGGCCTCCGCCGGCGATCCGGTCGGCTTCGGCCTCGTCGACAGCCTGGCGCATCCCGGCGGCAACGTGACAGGCCTGTCGCAGATTGCGCCGGAGCTCAGCGGCAAGCGTCTGGAGCTGCTGAAGGAGATCGTCCCGAACCTTTCGCGCGTGGCGGCATTGTGGAATCCCAAGGGAACCACTTCGCCGATCACCTGGAAGGAAAGTCAATCGCCAGCGCACGAGTTGGGCCTTCGCCTTCAATCCATCGAGGTCGTGCGGCCCGAAGACTTCAACAACGCCATCGAAGAGGCGAAAAAGGGACGGGCAGGGGCACTCGCGATCCTTCCCGATCCGCTGTTCGCCGGAAATCTCCCGCGGCTGGCGGAGCTTGCGTCCAAAAACCGTCTGCCGTCGGTCTTTCATCTGGTCGAGTTTGTCGACGCGGGAGGCCTCCTCGCGTACGGCCCCGACCGCTCGGACATGTACCGCCGCGCGGCGACCTACGTCGACAAAATTCTCAAGGGCGCCAAGCCCGCCGATCTGCCCGTCGAGCAGCCGACGAAGTTCGAGCTTGTGATCAATTTAAAAGCGGCGAAGCAGATCGGCCTCACGATTCCGCCGAACGTGCTGGCGCGGGCGGACAGGGTAATCAAGTGAGACAGGCATGAAGGTAAAAGCCGCGTCACAAAAGGTGCATCTCCCCGGCTTTGTTCTGTGCGCTTTACTGGCGCTTTGTTCTTTGGCTGATGCGCAGCAGGGCAAAAGCTTAGCGCGCGTCGGTTTTTTATCGTCCAGATCTCCCGAGGCGGAGAAGAGCCGCCTCGCGGCGTTCCAGCAAGGCATGCGGGAACTCGGCTACGTCGAGGGAAAGACTCTCAAAATCGAGCAACGCTACGCCGAAGGAAACTTCGACCGCCTGCCCGAACTCGCCGCCGATCTCGTTCGCATTCATGTCGATGTGATCGTCGCCACGGGCGCGCCGGCTGCGCAGGCTGCCAAGAAAACTACGAGCACCGCGCCGATCGTTATGGGCAACGCCGCCGATCCCGTCGGCACCGGTCTTGTCGCGAGCCTCGCCCGGCCGGGCGGCAATGTGACGGGATTGTCGGATTTCGCTGAGGGCGTGATTACCAAGCGCCTCGAGCTGCTTAAGCAGGTGGCGCCGCCGGTCTCGCGCGTCGCCGTTCTTTTAAACCCCGCGAATCCGTCAAATCCGCTCCAGCTGAAAGAGATCCGCGCCGCCGCTCCAAGCTTGGGTGTGACGCCGCTCGCTCTGGAGGTTAAAAGCGCCGAGGACATCGAGCGCGGATTCAGCGCGATGAAGAAGGAGCGCGCCGGCGCGCTCCTCGTCCTCGGCGATCCTCTACTGGAGACGCACCGCGTGAAAATCGCAAAACTCGCGATCGACGAGCGACTGCCGGCGATCTATTCGCACAGCGGGTGGATGGATATCGGCCTCATGTCTTACGGCGTGAATTTCGACGACCTGTATCGCCGCGCGGCGACCTACGTCGATAAAATATTGAAAGGCGCAAAGCCCGGCGAGCTGCCGGTCGAGCAGCCGACCAAGTTGGAGCTCGTCATCAACTTAAAGGCGGCGAAGCAGATCGGGCTTACGATTCCGCCCAACGTGCTGGCGCGGGCGGACAGGGTGATCAAGTGAAGGCACAATAGATGCTAGGAATGGCGCTGTAATCAAAATGAAAAACGGCATCGTAAGATGGGGGTTCGCTGCGATTCTCATGGCCTTTAGCTTTTCGGCCTACGCGCAGCAAGCAAACAAAATCCCGCGTATCGGTTTTCTCGGGAATTCTACCGCCGCTCTCGAGGCGAACCTCGTCGGTCCTTTTCGGGACGGGCTGCGCGACCTGGGTTATGTCGAGGGTCGGAATATTCTGATCGAATATCGCTGGGCCGAAGGAAAATACGACCGCTTTCCCGCGCTGATCGCCGAGCTGCTCGCGCTCAATGTCGACTTGATTGTCACGGCCGGAACGCCGGCGACCCAGGCATTCCAAAAGGCGAAGGCGCCAATTCCCCTCGTCATGGTCGCCGTCGGCGACCCCGTTGGGACCGGCATTATCGCCTCGCTCAACCGCCCGGGTGGAAATATCACGGGGCTGACCTCGATCTCGCCGGAGCTCGAAGGCAAAAGGATCGAGCTCCTCCGCGAGGTTGTTCCCAAACTGTCGTACATCGCCGTGATGTGGAACCCGGCAAATGCCTACCACGAAATCGAGAACAAGGAAGCGCAAGCGGCGGCCGCAGCGCTACACATCAAAGTGCTTTTTCTCGGCGTGAAGAATGAAGAAGGTTTCGAAAACGCCTTTAGCGAGATCCTCAAGCAGCGGCCGCAAGCGCTGCTCGTCCTGGCGGATCGCGTCTTTCTTCATAATCGCGCCCGCATTATGAAATTCGCCGCACAAAAACGGTTGCCGGGCATTTATGCGTATCTCGAGTTGGTCGAGGCGGGCGGTTTGATGTCCTATGGCCCGAGCTACGCCGATATGCACAGGCGGGCCGCGGCGTATGTCGATAAGATCCTTAAAGGGGCTAAACCCGCCGACCTGCCAGTGGAACGGCCGCTTAAGTTCGAGCTGGTGATCAATCTCAAAGCCGCGAAGCAGATCGGCCTGACGATCCCGCCGAACGTGCTGGCGCGGGCGGACCGAGTCATAAAGTGACAGTGTTGAATTATGAGTGTTGAATGATGAATTCAAAATTCAATCCTTCGAGGGTCTCACGGTTGACCCTGAGCGTAGTCGAATGGGTCAAAACCAAAAACTCAAAACTTGCGTTTGTCGTATGCATGCTGCTCTTCTCGCTCTGCGGTTCCGTCGAGGCGCAGATTCACCGCATCGGTTATCTATCCGCGTCGTCTGCCGAAGTCGACAAGGACCGCTTCGCTTACTTCCAGCGCGGAATGAAAGAGCTGGGATACGTCGAAGGGAAGAATCTCGCGATCGAGCAGCGCTACGCTGCCGGGCAATTCGACGCGATTCCGCAAATGCTGTCGGAGCTGACCGGTCACAAAGTCGATGTCCTCGTCGTCTACGGCGAATCGGCTATCCTCGCCGCCAAAAATGCAACGTCCACCGTTCCCGTCGTGATGACGGTCCATCCCGATCCCGTCGGTGACAGGATCGTCGCGAACCTTGCACGCCCGGGCGGGAACATTACGGGACTGTCGGACCTGCACACCGTTCTCGCCCCCAAGCGGCTTGAGATCCTCAAGGAGGTCGTCCCGTCGGCATCGCGGATCGCCGTCTTCTACCATGCGGCGAACTCCACGCTCCTGCGCCAGTTGAAGGACATTCAGGACATCGCACCGGGATTCCATGTAACGGTTCTTCCCATCCCGGTCAAAGGTCCGGACGATTTCGACGGCGCATTTACAAGGATGAAAAACGAGCGCGCCGGGGCGCTGATGGTTCTGGGAAGCCCGCTGATCGGGATGAACCGACGTCAGATTACGGATCTGGCGTCAAAGAACCGCTTGCCGGCCATTTACACGCTCAAGGAAAACGCCGACGCCGGCGGGCTAATGTCCTACGGAACAAACTTCCAGGAATTATGGCGGCGCGCGGCGACCTATGTCGATAAGATCCTGAAAGGCGCCAAGCCCGCCGATTTGCCCATCGAGCAGGCGACCAAGTTCGACTTCGTGATCAATTTGAAGGCCGCGAAGCGGATCGGCCTTACAATCCCGCCTAACGTGCTGGCAAGGGCGGACCGGGTGATCAAATAAATTTCGAATCGTGAGGGTTGAATGATGAATTCAAAACTCAAAATTAAAAATTCAAAACTCGCGGTTGTCGCCTACATCCTGCTCTTGGCGCTGGCGTCACCCGCGCATTCGGCGCAGAGGGATTTATATAAGCTCACCGTGGGTTTCACGCCGATCGCCGGCGCGTCGCTGCCGCTGCTGATCTCCGTCGAAGAAAAGAGTTTTCAAAAACACGGTCTCGAGGTGACTCCGATATTCATGGGCGGTTCGCCGCTGATTAACTCGGCGATTCTTTCCGGAGAATTTCCCATCGGCTTTACCGGCGGCGGCGCGGTCATTTCTAGTCGCCTTGCGGGGAGCGATCTGATCGCGATCGCCGAGCCGCTGCCGGTCTTGACCATCGACGGTTGGGCCAGGCCCGAGATCAAAACGATCGCCGATCTCCGGGGAAAGCGGATCGGCGTCACGCGCTTCGGCGCGTCGAGTTATTTCGCGGGGCTCTCCATGCTGGAGTCGGCCGGGATCAAGCCGAACGAAGTCGTTTTTATCCAAAACGGCGGCGTTGGAGAATCGCTCGCGGCGCTCCTCGGCGGCCGCGTGGACGCATGCATGATCGGCTACCCTTTCGGCTTGCGAGCCAAGAAGGAAGGCTTTCGCCTGCTCTTCCGTCCTTCGGAGAACGAATACGGTCTGTTTCCCACCGCCGTGATCGCGGCGCGCGAATCGTGGCTGAAAGACGCCGGACATCGCAAGATCGCCGTCGACTTTTTGCGCGGGTTGGGCGTGGGGCAGCAGCTCGCCAGCAGCAATGTCGAGGTGACCAAGAAGGCGCTCAGAAAATACACCCGCGTCGATGACGACGCGGAGCTGCAGGGCAGCTTCGACTTCTACAAGTCGGGATTCTCCGGTTCGCTTCGCACGGATGCGAAGTCGATGGCGAACGCGCTCAAATTTGTCGATCATCCCAAGGCCAAGGGAGCCGACGTGAGGCAGTTTTACGACAACAGTCTGGTGGATGAGGCGATGCGATGATTTTACATCGCCGAAAATTCGCCCTTCTGGCGGGCGCCGCAATCCTTGCGCTTTGCGCGTCGGCGCGCGCGCAGCCCTCGGGAAAAGTTCCGCGCGTCGGCGTTCTCTTCATCGGAGGCCGCGATCAGCCGCACCTCGAATCGTTCAAGCAAGGCCTGCGAGAGCGCGGCTATGTCGAGGGCAAAAATATCTTATTGGAATACCGCTACGCGGAAGGAAAATACGACCGCCTGCCGGGCCTCGTCGCCGAATTGGTGAGTGAAAAAGTGGACGTGATTATCACCACATCGTCCATCAGCGCCCGGGCTGCGCGCCAAGTGACGAAAACGATTCCCATCGTCATGACCAGCGGCAGCCCCGTGGAGCGAGGCTTGGCGGAGAGCTTTTCCAAACCCGGCGGAAACGTAACCGGCCTCAGCGTCTTCGCGTTGGAGTTGAGCGGCAAGCGCCTCGAACTTTTGAAAGAGACGGTTCCGAAAATGACGCGCGTGGCGGCCCTGTGGAGTTCCAGCGAAAATGAATCGGTCATGGGCTTCAAAGAGACCGAGGACGCCGCGAAGGCCCTGTCACTGCGGATGCAATCCGTAGAGTTGGGCGAAGCCGGCGAAATGGAAAAAACGTTCGCCGATTTGACCAAGACGCGGGTCGACGCGCTGGTGGTCGTGCTGAGCCCGCTCGTCACGCTTCGTTCCAAACACATCGTCGAGCTGGCGCTCAAGCAGCGCCTTCCCGGCATGTATCCGACCCGGCAATTCGCCGAAGAAGGCGGGCTCATGGCCTACGGCCCGCTCGTCGGCGATCTTTATCGCCGCGCCGCGGTCTACGTCGATAAAATTCTCAAAGGCGCCAAGCCCGCCGACCTTCCCGTCGAGCAGCCGACCAAGTTCGAGCTTGTGATCAATTTGAAGACCGCGAAGCAGATCGGGCTCACGATTCCGCCGAATGTGCTGGCGCGGGCGGACAAGGTGATCAAGTGAGAATAGTTGGAGGTGAGAGGGTGAGCGAGAGGAAACGATGAATAGAGAAAGTTTCTACCTTCTTCTCGCCGTTCTGTTCTTAGCGGCTTATTTTCCAGCCGAGGCGCAGCAGCCAGCAAAAATACCCAGGGTAGGTTATCTGTCACGAACCGGCGATTCCAAAAATCCCGGGCCTCTGGTCGAGGGATTCCGCCAAGGGTTGCGAGAACTCGGCTATATTGAGGAGAAAAATATCCTGCTGGAGTATCGCTACGTTGCGAGAGAAGACGGTATCCCAAGCCTTGCGGCCGAACTCGTTCAACTCAAAGTGGATGTCCTTGTCCTTGGACCTCTACCAGCGATCCGCGCAGCCAAGCAGGCGACTAGGACGATCCCTATCGTCATGGTGACAACTCAAGATCCCGTCGCAGCGGGGTTTATCGATAGCTTGGCGCGCCCTGGCGGAAATATCACGGGGCTCACCACACTTCAGCGTGAGCTAAGTGGAAAACGGTTGGAATTGCTTAAGCAGGCGGTTCCGGGGATATCGCGCGTTGGAGCCCTGGTGAGTGCGTACCAGTTGTCGATCGGCGATTTCAAACCTTATGAGGCTCCGGCCCGGGCATTAAAGTTACAGCTGCAAGTGATCGAGGTGCAAGATCCGAACCCTGATTTTGACGCGGCATTTCAAGCGGCGGCCAAAGGGCGCGCGAACGCGCTCATCACGGTTAGGGGTGGCGTGCTCAACCCACACCAGAAGCGGATTGCAGATCTTGCGATAAAGAACCGACTGCCTTCAATGCACGAGGTAAGAGACTATGTAGAGACCGGTGGCCTCATGTCATATTCATCCAACGATGCTGAGAGTTCCAAGCGCGCCGCATATTACGTGGACAGGATTCTGAAAGGCGCCAAGCCCGCCGACCTTCCGGTGGAACAGCCGACGAAATTCGAGCTGGCGATCAATCTCAAAACCGCGAAGCAGATCGGTGTGACCATTCCGCCGAATGTGCTGGCGCGGGCGGACCGGGTAATCAAGTGAAATGTTGAATGATGAGTCTTGAGCTATGAATTCAAACCTCAAAATTCAAAATTTAAAATTCGCGGTTGCCGCGGGCGCGCTGCTTTTCTGGCTGGGTACAAACGCCGCGGCGCAGCAGCCGGCGAAGCTGTACAAGGTCGGATGGCTCTCGGCGCGCCCTGCTTTGACCGGCGCGCAGGAGACCATCCGTAACATGCTCCGCGACCTCGGCTACGTCGAGGGCAAAAATATCTCCTTCGAGTTTCGCTTCGCGAACAACGACGTCAATCGCTTCCCGGCTCTCGCGCGCGAGCTGATCGGTCTCAAGGTCGACGTGCTGCTCACGCCCGGGACGTCGGGCGCACTGGCCCTCAAGAACGCCACCAAGACGATCCCGATTATTTTCCTCGACGTAACGGACCCCGTGGCGGCTGGGCTGGTCGAGAGTCTCGCGCGCCCCGGCGGAAACATCACCGGCTTCAGCAGCATCGAGGCGGTGCTGTCCGGCAAGCGGTTGGAGCTGCTTAAGGAAACGATTCCCAGGCTGTCCCGTGTCGCCGCCCTTTGGAATTCGCAGGATCCGAGCTCCGAGCAACAGTGGAAAGAAAGCCAGCGGGCCGCCAGAGAGTTGTCGCTGCAACTCTATTCGATCGAAGCCGGCAGCGCGGATCAATACGGGCACGCGTTCAAAGCGGCGGCCGAGGCGCACAGCGGCGCTCTCGCAGTGATAGCCGGCCCATTAGCCGCTTCGAATCAACGTCGGCTGGCGGAACTCGCTGCGGCGAATCGCCTGCCGGCCATTTATCCCTCGGAAACGTATGTCGACAGCGGCGGCTTGATGTCCTACGGCGCCGACCAGGCTGAACGCTACCGGCGCATCGCGGCTTTGGTGGACAAGATTCTGAAAGGAACCAAGCCCGCCGATGTTCCGGTAGAGCAGCCGACGAAGTTCGAGCTCGTGATCAATCTCAAAGCCACGAAAAAGATCGGCTTGACCATTCCGCCCAACGTGCTGGCGCGGGCGGACAGGGTGATCAAATAAATGCAGGGTTAATCTATGCCCAACAAAATTCTCATTGTCGACGACGAGCCTTTCAACCTCGATCTCCTGGAGCAGGAGCTCGTGGACCAGGACTACACCGTCGAGCGCGCGAACGACGGCGTCGAGGCGCTCGCCAAGGTCGAGAGCTTCGCGCCGGACGTCGTGCTGCTCGACTACATGATGCCGAACATGAACGGCATCGAGGTCGTCAAGCGGCTGCGTCAGGACGAGCGCTATAAATCGATCCCGATCATCCTCCTCACCGCAAAGGGCTCGCAGGAAGACAAGGTCCGCGGACTGGATGCCGGCGCGGACGACTACGTGGTCAAACCGTTCGATTCTTTCGAGCTCGGTGCGCGCGTGCGCTCGATGCTGCGCATCAAGCGCCTGCACGATTCGCTGGAGGATCTCAACCGCTCGCTCGCGGACCGCGTCGCCGCGCAGGTGGGCGAGATCGAGCGCATGGGGCGCCTCAAGCGCTACCTCTCGCCGCAGGTCGCCGACACTGTGCTGGAGAAAGACGAGCAGAGCCTCTTCAAGACGCATAGGCGCGAGATTACCGTGGCATTTCTCGACCTGCGCGGCTTCACCGCGTTCGCCGACAGCGCCGAGCCCGAGGAGATCATGGATCTCCTGCGCATCTATCACGCCGAGATGGGACGGCTCATCTTCAAGTACGAGGCCACGCTCGAGCGCTTCGCCGGCGACGGCATCATGGTCTTTCTCAACGATCCGGTGCCGTGCGCCGATCACACCGAGCGCGCCGTGCGCATGGCGGTTGAGATGCGCGCGCGCGCCAAGGAGCTGCGCGAGACGTGGCAGAAGAAAGGCTACGATCTCGATCTCGGCATCGGCATCGCGTGCAGCTATGCGACCTTGGGAAACGTCGGCTTCGAAGGGCGAATGGATTACGGCGCCATCGGCAACGTCACCAATCTCGCCTCGCGCCTCTGCGACGAAGCGAAAGGCGGGCAGATTCTCACCAACCAGAAAACGCTCGCGAGAATCGAGCATCTGGTCGAGACCGACCTGCCGCAGGAACTGCAGCTCAAGGGCTTCGCCCGCCCGGTAACAGCCTATAACATCGCGCGCCTGAAGGCGTGAGCGCGCGGTGCGCTTACTCCTGCGGGATTTCCTTCGGCCAGAATTCGATGTGCACCGGCTCGGGCGGAAAGCCGAGCACGTTGAGATACAGATACTCGCGCCAGCGGTTGAACCAGCGCACGTTGTCGAGCGGCACGTCGAAATGCTTGCGCAGAAAATCGCGCCGCGGCGGGTCGAAGACGGTGCGCGGCCGGCTGTTGAGCGCCTCGGCGTCGATCGCGGCGATGCGCTTGCGGATGGCGGGCTCGCCGTATTGCTCGATCAATTCCCAGACATAGTCGTGCAGCTTCTGGAGAATGGCGTCGTGATGGCCGCGCTCCTCGGCATGGACGACGCGCTCCTCGAAATCCAGCACCTTCGGCGTCGTGATCTTGATGCTCTGGATCGACGCCGCGGTGCAGTGGCCGTACGGCCATAAGTTACCGGAGATGAGGTACGATAAAAAATCGCGCTGCTGGAGCCTGTGGTGCTCCACGCGCGGCAAAAGTCCGTGCTGCCGCTCGAACTCGGGGTCCGGCTTCGCGTGATCGCGCGACGGATCGACCGCATCGCCCTGGCGGATGTAGCCCCAGCCGTGGCCCGCCTCCGTGCGAATGTGATCCGCGAGGCGCCAGCGCCATTCGGAATCCATCTCGAAATGGGAATAGGCGTAGCACCCCAGGCCGACGGTCGTCTCCAGCTCGTCGCGCCCGCGGTAGCCCAGCCAGCGGCCGAGCAATTCGCGCTCGGCCGCGTCCCTGGGCTCGCGCTTGATCGATTTGCGCTCTTCGCGAAGCTTCTCGATCGCCTCGCTGATCGGATTATCGTCGCTGTAAGTGATTTTTTTTCCCACGCCGCGGATGTCCGCCATGATCGCCTCCTTTAGGGCTTCGCGTAAAGTGTTTTGATGAAACCTTCTCTGTCGATGCGTTCGAGAATGCTCATATCAACGACTCCGTAAGGCTCGCGGCCGGATTTTTCCCCCACGATCCGCGCGACGGTTTCCAAAGCGTCGCGTCTGACGAGCGGCAGCGGCTCGTAAACGGCGGCAGCCTGGCGGTAGGTCTCGTCCAGCGCCTCGCGGTCCGTCAGGCGCAGCGTACGGCCGAGACTTTTTTTTGCCATATCGGGATTGGTGAGCGCAAGCTTCACGCCATGGAGGATCGCCTTTAAAAAGCGCTCGAGCGCCGCCGGGGATTTCTCCATCACGGCGCGCGATGTGACGACCGAGGTGAAAAGGCACGGAACGCGCTCGGCGGCCATGTCGAGCAACATGCGCAGGCCGGCCTTCCGCGCTTCGAGTGTCTCGGGCGCGGAGAGAAGCGCCGCGTCGACGACGCCGGCCAAAAGCGAGCGCGGCACGAGCTGCAGGCGGCCGAAAGCGACCAGCCTGACGTCCCGCCTGGGATCGAGACCCGCGCGCGCGAGCATGATGCGCGTGCCTAGATTGAGCGAAGTCCCGGGCGGCGTATCGGCGATCAGCCGGCCTTTCAAGTCCGCCAGCTGAGCTACCTCCGGTTTCGCCCAGAGCTGAAACGGCACCGTGTTGACGAGCCCGCTCACGATACGCACGTCCGCGCCTTTCATGTAGGCGGCAACCGCCTGGCCGCCGCCCACGATCACAACGTCGAGGCTCCCTGATTCGACGGCGCGGATCATGGTGAGGCCGGCGGATTGATTGAGCTCGACGGCGACGCCGTATAGGTCGAAGAGCTTCTGCTCGACCGCGAGCGCGCCGGCGAGCTGCGACGCCGTCGCGCCGGAGTATCCGAGGCGCAGCGTCTCGGCCGCCGCGGCGCGTCCGGAGAGACTGACTAGCGCCAGCATTGCGAGCGACCTAAGCGTCGACGGCACATTCACAACTGCCAACCTGTATGAAAATCGAGCGCCGGCAATCGTTCATCGGATTTTAGTTGACAGCGGCGACACAATTTTGTTGTATTGTGCGGCATTAACTTCGAAGGGGGTCGCATGAGAAAGGCAGTAAATGCTCTCGTCGCCGTGATTTTCTCGATCTTGGTCTTCGCAGCCGCAGCGAACGCCCAGGTCAGCATTAATCTCGAGGTTTTTCCCAACCTCGTTCCGGTTCCTAATTATCCGGTTTACTACGCGCCGGGCGTGCGCGGCAATTACTTCTTTTACGACGGCTTTTATTGGGTCTTCAACGTCAACGACGGCTACTGGTATTCGAGCACATGGTACAACGGTCCTTGGGTTTACGTCGAGCCGGCATTCGTGCCGCAGCCGATTCTCGTCGTGCCGTATCGCTACTACCAGGTCCGGCCCGTCTATTGGGGCGGCTGGGTCTACGACGCGCCGCCGCGCTGGGGCATCCATTGGGGGCCGGCATGGGAGGCGCGCCGGGTCGGTTGGGACCACTGGGACCGGCATCATTACGTCATCGCGCCGTTGCCGCTGTATCAGCGCGATTACCCGCGCGGGCGCTATCCGTCGGCGGCGCAGCAGATCATCATCCACAAGGACCACTACAAGTACGTCGTGAAGGATTCTTTTGTCCGCGAGCGCCAGAACGACATCGTGCGCGCGCAGGAGCGGGGCGGTCTCAGGGCGAAGGACAAGGCCGAGCGCGTCTCGTTCAAGGGCGGGGGCGGCGACGAGGGAAAGAAAAACTTCCAGGGCGGAGGGGGCGACCGTCAGGAGAAATCGCTGCGTCGCGAGAAGTCGCAAGGCCAAAATCAAGGCCAGGGACAGGGACAGGGGCAAGGCCAGGGACAAGGCCAGGGACAAGGCCCGCAGGGCGAGCGCATGCGCCGTCAGCAGAATGCACAATCCCAGGGACAGGGCCAAGGTCAGGGTCAGGGGCCGCAGCACGAGGAGCGCTCGCAGCGTCAGCAGAAAGGGCAAAACCAGGGCAACCAGCACCAGGGCGGACAGCAGAAGGGCGGGCACGATAAGGGCGAGCGCTGATCGAAAGCAATATTTTTATTATCCTCCCGCCGGGGGTCTTGACGAACCGCCGCTCGAGTGCCACAGCACAATTATGAGCACCGCGGGAGGAGAAAATGGCCGTTATCGGCTCCACGTGGATCGTCATATTACGTTGCTACGACTGCAATGCGCTGTTCACACTGAAGGCTATTCCCGGTAGCGAGATCGGCGCAACGGCCGATTCGTGCGAATGCCCGAAGTGCGGCGCAAACGGGGATTCAACCAAGACTTTTCCCGCCCGCAGACATCATCTGATCGTCAAGCTGTCGCGCGAAGGCAAAAATGCGGAGCGTCGATAGCATCGCTGGTCCGAAATCCTTCGGAGCGGAAAGGGCCGGGGAATTATGCCCCGGCTTTTTTTTGTCCGTCGCTTACGTAAGCGCCGGCGTGCGCCGCGATTCGACAACCACTTTCCAGTCGTTCCATGGAAGAAAGTCCTAGAACCATCCTGGTCGTAGAAGACGAGCCGCCGCATCGGATGCTGTTAAAGAGCATCTTTGAGAAGGCGGGCTATAAGGTCCTGACCGCGAAGGATGGCATCGAGGCGATCGATGCGTATCGGCGCCAGGCGGGCTCGGTCGATCTCGTGGTATGCGATATGGCGTTGCCGAGCCTAGGCGGCTGGACGGTATATCTGAGCCTTAAAGAGATCAATCCCGACGTCAAGATGATTCTCACGAGCGGCTACCTGGACGAGCAGGTGAAGTCCTCGTTCGTCGAGGGCGGGGTAAAAGACTTTATCGCGAAACCCTATGCCGCCGAGACGCTCCTGCAGAGCGTGCGGGAGGCGCTCGAAATTTAAGGCAAACTTCCAAGAGCGGCGTTAATGCGCCAGGACGGTTTGAAAGGTTTTCAGAAGGACGCCTAAATCGAGCGGCTTCGTCAGATAGGCCGCGGGGCGTCGGTTCGTTGCCTCGGTCCGGCTTGCATCGGTCGGATACGCTGTCACCACCGACGCATGGACCCTCGGCCGGCGCGGCTTGAGACGGCATTTAGAGAAACCCGGCTTGCCCGGCGCCGACCGCCTCAGCGCCTGGAAATTCGGCTCGCCGTTCACCACTAGAATCGGAATAGGCATATCAGGCTTGCCGCCAAACGGCGGCCGATATCATAACTACGCCATTTTGCAAGGAATTTTTGCAGTACGGCAATAATGGCCTGGTCCGAAAAAGTTTACTGCTGTCAGGTGTTTCCCGCTATTGATCGCAACGCCCGGCGATTCAAAATGGAGTCGAGGGTTCATCGAGTTGCGAACCCAGAGGAGGTGAAAGCGACATGAGTAAATTCGTTTCGATCCCGCTCCTGCTCAGCTTGTTCGCTCTCGCCGGATGCAGCGTCTGGGCAGGAATCGGATAGACAGAGTTCGAGTGCGTCAGATCGGAGGAGGTGAAGTCAATGCTTAAGAAAATTATTGCCATTCCATTGCTTCTGGCTCTGCTGGCTCTCGGCGGCCTGAGCGGATGCTCCGCTTCGGCGGGCATCGGCGACCACGGCGCGGGCGCTAGTGTTGGCGTCGGATAAGGAGGACATGAAATGACACGATATATTTCTATTCCCCTGCTTGTAGGCCTGCTGATGATCGCCGGATGCCACGCAGGCATCGGCATCGGCTAAATTAGTAGGCTTTGCCGGGCCCGCAAGGGCCGGACGGGCGAAAGAGCCGGTCGTTTTTTGAATCCGCCATCGAGCGGGTGTGGAAAACGATGGCGGCTCTTTCGCCCGTTTTTTATGGCACCCAGTCGGCAATAAAAATATTAAACTCGCGCGCGTCTTTGGCGTCTCGCGTCGAGGCGAAGACGAGCTTTCTGCCGTCGCGCGAAAACATCGGGAAGCTGTCGAACCGCGCTCCGTCAGTGATCCGCTCCAAACCGGTTCCGTCCGTATTGATCGAATACAGCGAGAATGATTTGCGCTCGGGATCGTGCAGGTTGGATGAAAAAATTATCTGCCGGTTGTTGGGATGGACAAACGGCGCCCAGTTCGCCGCGCCGTTGTCGGTCACCTGGCGCTGATGCGAGCCGTCGCCGTCCATGAGAAAAATCTCTGCGCGGGTCGGCTTGATGAGATGACGCGCAAGCAAACCCTCGTATTCGGCGAGCTCGTCTTTATTTTTCGGATGAAACGCGCGGTAGACGATCGTCTTGCCGTCCCACGAGAAAAACGGTCCGCCATCGTAGCCTTTGGCATTTGTGAGGCGCCGGACGTCCGTGCCGTCGGCGTTCATTAAATAGATATCGAGGTCGCCGCCGCGCATCGAGGTGAAGACGATGTGCTTGCCGTCGGGCGAGATCACGCCTTCGGCGTCGTAGCCGTCGGTATCGGTAAGACGCGTGAAGCGGGGGGAATCGACGCTGCCGGCGAAGATGTCATAGCTGGGATAAATCGGCCAGACGTAGCCCTGGCTGCGGTCGGGCTCGGGCGGGCAGGCGGCGCCGCCGAGCTCGGTCGAGGCATAGATAAAGCGCTTACTATCGGGAAAGAAAAATGCACACGTAGTCCGGCCTTTGCCGGAACTCAGAAGCCTTACATTTTTCCCATCGATATCCATCGTGAAAATCTGGTCGCACGCATACGGCGGGCGCGTCGATTGGAAGATGAGCTTGGCGCCGTCGGCGGAAAAATAGGCCTCGGCGTTTTGTCCGCCGAAAGTGAGCTGCTTTACGTTGGCTAGATGCCGTTGCTCGGGGGCGGGTTCCGTCTTCGATTTCGCGGCCGGAGCGCTCACGCAGGCGGATAGCGCGGCGGCGACGATCCAGAAAAGTGCGCGTGCCACGAGCTACTTGCGCTCTTCTAAAGTCGCACTTCCGCTGTGCTCGCTGCCGTCGCGCAGGTAGACAAAATCCACGCGATCCCCGGCGCGAGTCGAGCGGAGCGCCAGCGATAGGTCGTCGAGATTGCGAATTGAGCTGCCCGCGAAGCTGATGATAACGTCGCCGGCTTTGAGCCCGGCCGTATCGGCGGGACTGCCGCTGCGAACGCCCGTCAAGCGCACACCGGGCTTCTCCGATTGCGAAAAATCGGGAATAGAGCCGAAATAAGCGCCGTATCCGCTGCCGGCTCCGCGGCCGGAACCGCCCGGCGATAGCGTCCGCACAAAAGTGAGAGGCGCCGGCCGCCCTGCGAGGCGCTGCGCGGTTCTGAAAACGAGCCGCGTGACTTTTTCGAGGCCCTCCGGCTCGATTTTCTCCGCCGTATCGGACGGGCGGTGATAATCCTCGTGCGCTCCGGTAAAAAACATCAATACCGGAATGCCGGCCGCGTAGAACGACGTGTGGTCGGAGGGGCCGTAGGCGTCGCCGCTGTAGCTTGGCTGCAGCGCGGAGCCCGCGAGCGCCTCGGCGACGAGCGGGCGAAACTCCGCCGCGCTATCGACGCCGAGGATATAAACGCGCCCGTCGCGCAGGCGGCCGATCATATCCATGTTGATCATGGCGAAGGTCTTCTCGAGAGGCCGCGGCGGATTTTTGACGTAAGCGGCCGAACCGAGGAGGCCCATCTCTTCGCCGGAGAAAGCCGCGAAGACAAGCGTACGCCTGCTCCCGCTGCGCGCGAACGCTCGCGCGAGCGCGATAACGCCCGCGACGCCCGACGCGTTGTCGTCGGCGCCCGGATGAATCGCGCCGGATTGATCCGGCGCGAGCGAATGCTCGCGGCCAAGCCCAAGGTGATCGTAATGCGCGCCGATGACGATCGCCTGCTGGCGCAGCTTGGGATCCGTGCCGGGGAGAATGCCGATCACGTTCTTGGCGCGTCCGGTTTCCTTATCGAGGCTGACGTGGAGGCGGGCCACGGCGTCGGGGATGAGAAAGGACCGCGGCGCGAAGGACGCGTCGATCTCCTTCTGCATCTGCGCGAGGTTTTTGCCCGCGGACTGGAGGATCGGTTCGACGACGCTGCGCAGGGCTTTCACGGCGATGATCCCGGCGGATGCGCCGGCCCCGCCGCGAATCGTGAACAACTCATCGCGCCCGGGGTGGCCGTTCGGATCCGTGACGACGATGATGCCTTTGGCTCCGTGTTCGCGGGCGTTGAAAGCTTTGTAGCGCAGCTCGCTGTAGCGAAACGCCTCGGGACGGCGGAACGGAGACTTGGAATCGCCCTCCCGCGGCTCGTGCGTCATGACGAGAACGATTTTGCCGTGAGCGTCGATACCCGAATAGTCGTCGTAGCCCAGCTCCGGAGCCGTGATGCCGTAGCCGGCAAAGACGAGTTGTCCGGCGAAACTTCCTTGGTCGGAAAAACCGCAGGGGCTGAAGGAGTCCGGCCCGAAATCGTTGGTGCGCCGCGGCGCGGTGAGCGTCAGGCGATTTACCCGGCCGAGCTTGGTGCCGAGCGCGACGTCGAAGGATTGAAAGTAGCTTCCCGCTTCGCCGCCGGGCTGGAGCCCGATCCCGCGGAATTCGCCGGCGATGTAATCGGCGGCGCGCGCTTCACCGGCGGTTCCGGCGGCGCGGCCTTCCATGTTCGGCGCGGCCAGCACTACGACATGACGCATAAGCTCCGCGGCGCGAATCGTCTCCTCGGCGGAGCTGGGCCCGCTGGCTTGCGCTGCTTGGGGCGCGCCGAAAACTTGAAACCCGACAAATAAAGCGACCGCGAAGCGGTGTTTAAGCTGATGTCCCATTCAACGATCCATTGGCTGACGTTGCCTGGATCCGCCGATGTCGCGATGCCGAATCGCTTGCCTTGCCTACGGCGGAAATTAGCCGGCACGAGGCCTGCGACGACTAGCTACGACGAAGCCGAGATCGAGAACAAATCACAAATAATAGATGAAACTTCCGGCCGATCGTTCTTCGGCCCGCACTGCGCGTGGAGGGGCGCGCGCGTGCATCGAGCGCCGTCTATCCGGCTTCGAGTCGGAATCTATGATAATGGATCGGCCCGTTGCGTGCAACTTTTTTTCGGAATGAATGAGACGCGTGGCCCGGGAGAGACGTCTCGGCCGCACGGACGGGGAGTGCCGCTCCCGAAATTCGCGCGCCACGGCGCGACATTTCAGGCAAAATTATCCTAAGAAAGGCCGCGCGATCGACTGAGATGGGAGGGGGTTAACCTTTCGGCTTTTCCGGTTTTTTCTGCCGCGCCTTGGCAAGCCGCTGGAACTCCTTCTCCAGGCGCGCGATTTCTTCGTCCGGCAGGTCCTCGAGCCCCACGAGGTTGGTGCGGGCCGCCGAAACCGCGCGGATCAGCTCGTCGATCTTGAGCTGCAAAATCTTCGCGTCGCGGTTTTGCGTATGCTGAATGAGAAAAACCATCAAGAATGTGACGATAGTCGTGCCGGTGTTGATGACGAGCTGCCAGGTATCGGAATAGCCGAACAACGGGCCGGTGATCGCCCACACGACAACTACCGCCAGCGCGATCAGAAACGCCGCTGCGGAGCCGACAGCCTCCGAAGTCTTGTAGGCGAGCTTGCGGAATATCTCCTTCATCGAGAGTCCCCCTCGACAAAAAGATAGCCTCCGCAAAGCCCGAAAGCCAGAATGCTCGGCGAGGATCAGTTCCGCGGATAAGGCGCGATGCGGCGCGACTGAAATCCGACAAGTCGGTGCCACGGGTTGTCGGCGCCGGGCAGGCGATGGCAGTTGGGGCAGGCCTTCGCGCGTGCGAAGTCCGCCGGCTTTTGCCCCTGTGAGACCTCTACCTCGAACGTCTCGCCGCAGCTCGCGCAGCGGAATTTCCACAGCTGAGCATCTCGCGTCACCATAATCGCGTGTCCTTTATAAGATCAACGTTTTTTTTCCTGGCGCTGGTCGCGGTCCGTTTCGCTGCCGTGCCCCTCGGTCGGCTCGCCGGATCGCTCGATCCTGAAGCACGGTTCGCACATTAGGCGATAATCTTCGGTTACGTGGTACGACTTGAAATCTTTAATCTCGATCGCCCTGCCGCACCTGCAGCAGGTCTCGACCGCGGTCTGGCTCATCGAACGTTCTCCCGTGACGGCGGCGCGGCCGCGCCCGCTTCACGGTCTCGCCCGCCGGCGTCAGCGCCGATCCGGTCGTCCGCAATCGCGGCGCTCCTATACGCCGCGGTGCGCGAGCAGCGCGGTTCCGTTGTAGCCCACATGTAGCCGCGCCGGCCGGCGCACACGGTGCGTCGGCTGCCTCACCGGCGACGGCTTCCAGGTGCGGAGCGACTGACGGATGCGGCTCGGGCTCAGGTTGAGCACGTCGCAGATGTTCCGGAACGAAAACGTATCGTCGATATCTTCGCTGAACAGCCAGCTTTCCACTTCCGTAAAGCGCCGGCCGCCGATGAAAATCTGCGAGCGGTAGCAGCGGATCGCCTCGTCGAGCACCGCGAGGAGAAGGCGCTTTTCGGGCTCCAGGTCCCGTTTGCGTGCGAACGTCTCCCAGTACTGCGCCGGCAACGATGCGTCCTCTTGAAATAAATCGAGCGTCTCCATTTCTCCCCCCTTCTTCAGCCGAGCTGCGCGCGCTTGTCGGCGGTTATTTGCAGGCGGTCGAAGTAGCCGCTCATTTTGAGCGACTCGACGACGCGCGGTTCCGAGCCCCAATCGCTCCAGAACACCCCCGAGACCGGCAGGACTCGTACGCGCGGGTTTGCCAGAGCGCATTTCTGCAGCACTTCGTGCGCGAAGCAGCGCGGCTTCATCCGCCGGTAGACGGTGTCGATCGTCATTTTCTCAGAGCGCGTTCCAAGCGCGCTGTGTATCTCCTGGAACGCGCCGTAAAGCTCGGACGAAAAACGCCGCACCAGGTCGATCGCCGTATCGGTGCGAAAAACCATCGTCGTCGTGTTCCACAGCGCCGCCGATGCGACCAGCTCGTGCGCCAGCGCGGCGTCGGGTTTTTCCACCAGCAGGCGCACCCTGCGCGCGCCCGGCGCGGCGGAGCTCTCGGCGTCGCCGTCGGCGAGAATATAGTCGTAATCGACCTCGGCCGAATCCGGTTCGACGCCGAGCAGGATCACTTCCGACGGGTTGTTCTCGACGATGTAAAAAGCCATCGCCACCTGGGTCATGAAGAGCTCTTCCTCGCTCACGAAGTGATCGGCGGGGAAGACGGCGACGACGGAGGCGGGCCGGCGTTTGTGAATGTGGGCGAGAGCCAAAAGGATGCCGAGGCCGGTGTCCCGGTCGTCGGGCTGCACGAGGACGGTTCCGGCCGGCCGCAGCGCGAGCTGGCGCTCGACCTCCGGATAGCTCAGGTGCTCGCGGGTCACGACGGCGAAAAGGCATTCGCGCCGGACGAGCCGCTCGGTGCGGTCGAAGGCGTGCTCGATCATCGAGCGTGTGCCGATGAAATTCACGTACTGCTTCGGCACGGCGCTGCCGCGGAGATAATGGATTAACCCGCGCAGCCGCGCATCCTTCGCTCCCGCCAGCACGATGCCGCAGCGCTCTTGTCCCTCGATGTCTTTCATCGCATGAGAATTATAGAGCAATCGCGCTGCCACTCGTGTTGCGCTCAGATTAAGATTTTACGTCGAGAAACGTACGGTAGAATAAGTAGTTGTGCTAGGTCAAAATAACACGTCATTTTATAATTTTGAAAACCTGCCTTCGTGTTGTCTTGATATGTGGACGAGTGTCCAGAAAAAAAGACAGTTCCTTTGTGCAGGAAATGGACACTGTCTGGTGGGATGACCCATTCCCCCCGGATCTTAGGATTGCGGGATTGCCGCCGAAGTCTGTTCTTTGTGCTTCTTAAGCAGATGCCCGACCCATGGCATCGCTGGGGGTTTTTTAAAAAAAAGCGGGGGGTCTATCGCTCCACGGCCGCAGGATTTAGAAAAAAGTATGCGCGCCTTGTTCGAGACGATCAGCGAAGCCGCCGACGGTACGTTCGCTTCGCAACGGGCTTTAACCGCGATCAAGCGCCAGGTGATTCCCGGCGCGGTGTTCGTCGCGGTTTTTTCCCTTTCGACTTTCTTCCTCGGTCTCGGGACACCCGCGCTGTGGGATCGCGATGAGACGACGTACGCAATCGCGGCGCGCGAGATGCAGGCGAGAAACGATTGGCTCATGCCGACGATCGAGGGGCGGCCCTTCCTCGAAAAGCCGATCCTGATGTACTGGCTGGTGCGCGCGAGTTACGCCGGGCTGGGCTTCGACGAGTTCTCCTCGCGCTTGCCTTCGGCCGTCTTCGGATTCTTCACGTGCTTCACGATCTTCTTCATGGCGCGGGCGCTCTGGGGCGGCGAGGCGGCGGTTTACGCGGCGATTGTCTTTTCCACGTCGTTGCTTCCGGCCGTCGTGTTCAGGCTTCTTGTTCCCGATCCGGCGCTGACTTTTTTTACCGCCCTCGCTTTCGCTTCTTATCTGCGCTCGACGGCGAAGGCCGAAGGGGACCGTCGCTTCCTCGCTCTCGCCTACGCCTCGATCGCGCTCGGTTTTCTCGCCAAAGGACCGATCGCGCTCTTTCCCGCGCCCGTTTTCGTGCTGCACGGCTGGCTCATTCGCCGCGCGTCGGCGCGGTATTTCGGGCGGCTGACGCTGCGCCACGCTTTTCTTATCGGACTCGCGGTGGCGCTGGCCGCGCCGTGGTTCGCGTACGCTTTTTACACGCACGAAGACACGGCGGCGAGATTTTTCCTCCATGAGAACCTGCAGCGGTTCGCGAGCGTGATCGAAGGTCACCGGGGCAACGCGATGTATTACGTCCCGGTATTGTTGATGGGGATGTTCCCGTGGCCGTTCTTTCTGATCGCTTCCTCCAATAACTTGACAAAGAAAGGCACAGGACTTTCCGCGGCCGATCCCGATATTCTGCTCTTCGTCCTTTGGATCGTCATTCCGTTAACCGCGTTGTCTCTGAGCGCGACCAAATTGCCGCATTATCTTCTCATCGTCTTTCCGGGGATCGCCTGCTTGACCGGCAAGTTTCTTAGCGACGCAGCGTCCGGAGCCCGCTCGCTCCAGGCCCCGCTCGCCGCGACCGCGTCCTTCTGCGTGTTGCTTGCCGCGGCTCTCGTCGTCACGCACTTCGCCGCTCCGCGTTACGCGCCCGCGGCCGTGCTTTATCCGTTCCTGCTGCTTTCGTTGTTTTCGTTTGCGGCGACGCTCTCGGCGTTTAGGAGACGGCCGCGCCGCGCGATTTTTCTGATGTGCGCAGGCGCCGCGGTTTTTTGTGTCGGCCTATTTGTGATTTCCCTGCCCGTGGTCGAAAGCATGCGGGTCATGCGGCCGATCGCGCTCGCGGCCAAGCGCGCCGCCGACCGCGGCGGCGTGCTTTACCGCTACGGCGTATCGGAGCCGAGCCTGATCCTGTACAGCGGCCGCATCTTGCCGGCGGTTAAGAAGGGCGGGCTCGACGATGTCCTCAGCCGGACCGATCCGGTCTACATCGTGGTGAGCGAAGCCAAATTGAAGCGCGCCGCGCCGCAGACGCCGTACACGATCGTCGCCGAAAAAACAGGCTTCGCCGAAAACAGCGGGCCGATGACGCTCCTCCTCATCGCCAACCGCCCGCCATGACGCTCGCGCGAGCCCCGAATCGGATTTGATGCAATTGGGGAGAATTCCCTAAGGGCTCATGCATCCGCTTTCGTATGCAGTGATTGCATGAAGACTTGGACGATGGTGCTGCGCTGCCATCGCTGCACGGGAAAGTTCACGCTGCGAGAGATGCCGCTCGACAAACTCTCGAGCCTGCGCATCGTTGCGGTGTGCCCGCACTGCGGCGCCGGCCGGAGGTCGCGCCGGTGAACCAGCGGAGAAAGCTCCACCGAGTATTCGATTTGAGATACGACAGCGCAACGAAGAAATCAGCGGCGTAGTACTTTCCGCGGCTCAGGTAAAGACCTGGTCACAAATCGGGAAAAAACCCGATACCGATTTAATTTACCCAGGTGTTATTCTATGCGGCATGGCGTGGTCCAAGACATGGACCGTGGTGTTTCGCTGCTACGCTTGCAGCGGAAAATTTATGATGCGGCACGTCACCTTCGAGAAGATCGAGGAGCTGCATGCGGTGCAACCCTGCCCGTTCTGCCGCGCGAGGCCGCTGCCGCAGCCGGAGCCGTACGAGCACCTGAGCAGGGCTCATAGGCTCGTGGAGCTCAGCGACGAAATGGAGCTCGTTTACCGCCGGCCACAGGAGGGCGGCGCGTGGCATTTCGAGCCCACGTGCTCGCAATGGCCGGCGGATGATTTTATCGCGCTCGAAGCGGCCCCTAGAATGGAGCAGTTGTGCAATGAATGCAGCTACAAAAGCCAGCGCAACCACTAACCGGCGGCAACCAGTGGACAAGAAAACGATCCTCATCGTCGAAGATGAGCTGCCGCTGCTCGCGCTTTTGAAGCAGATTCTCGAAGACGCGGGCTACCGCGTTTTCATGGCGAAGGACGGCCTGGAGGCGCGCGATGTCTATCGCCGCGAGCAGGATGCGATCGACCTCGTCCTGTCGGACATGGCGCTGCCGAAGTTCGGCGGCTGGACCGTTTATCTCATGCTCAAGGAAATCAACCCGCGCGTGAAAGTGATTCTCACGAGCGGCTACCTCGATCCGCAGGTGAAACGCGACATGGTGCGCGGCGGCGCGAAGGACTTCATCCCGAAGCCGTACGTCGCCGAGACCGTTCTGAAAAGCGTCGAAGCCGCGCTCGGCGGCTGAGAAACTCGCGATTTAACCATTAAACAAAGTCTCTTTCTGCTTCGTATTCGGGGCTTCGACTAGCTCAGGGCGAAAGGATTTTCTGCGAGCTTGTGGTTTTCCGTTCGTGCCGATCCTGTCGAAGCACTCTTTGACGGTCTTTACTTGGGTGAAACGAAACACCCCCACCTCTGTCCTCTCCCTCAAGGGAGAGGAGGACAGAAAAACTTACGCCGGGCGTTTAAGTCTTCTCCCTCGCCCGTCTCGGGAGAGGGTGGGGTGAGGGTCAGTTCGACAACCGCAGCGATTTAATTTTGTTGTAGAGCGCCGAGCGGCTGATGCCGAGGAGCTTGGCCGCATACGAGCGGTTGCCGCTCGCGCGCTGGAGCGCCTCGGAGATCTTCTCGCGCTCCATCAATTCGCGCGCGCTGCGCATCGTTTCGTTCAGGCTCATGAACGAGCGGTTCTCGTCCAGCATCGTGAGCGCGGAGGGGAAGAGCGAATCGGGCGCGATCTCCAGACCGGGATTGATCAACACCGCGCGCTCGATCACATTCTCCAGCTCGCGCACATTGCCCGGCCACGAGTGGTCGAGCAGGAGACGCAGCGCCGTCGGCGCCAGGCGCTTCGGCTCGATGGTGTACGCGCGCGAGTATTTCTCGATGAAATGGGCCGCGAGCAGCGGGATGTCGTCGCGCCGGCTGCGGAGCGGCGGCAGGGCGATCGGCACCACGCTCAGGCGGTAGAAAAGGTCCTCGCGGAACGTCCGCCTCTCGACTTCCCGCTTCAAGTCCTTGTTGGTGGCGACGATGACGCGCACGTCGATCTTGACGCTCTTGTTGCTGCCGACCGGGCGGATCTCGCCTTCCTGGAGGACGCGGAGCAGCGCCGACTGAAACGCCGAGGACGTATCGGCGATCTCGTCGAGCAGCAGCGTCCCTTCGTGCGCCTCCTCGAACAGGCCTTTCTTGTCGGCCGCGGCGCCGGTGAAAGCGCCGCGCACATAGCCGAACAGCTCGCTTTCGAGCAGCGTCTCCGGCACCGAAGCGCAGTTGACCGCGACGAAGCGCCGCTCCTTGCGGCGGCTGGCGCGGTGGATGGCGCGCGCGATCAGCTCCTTGCCCGTGCCGGATTCGCCCTGGATGAGGATCGTCGCGTTGCTGTCGGCGACCATCTTCATCAGGCGGAAGACCGCCTTCATGCTCTTGCTCTGGCCGACGATCTGATCGAAGTCGAGGGCGAGATCGAGCTGGCTGCGCAGCCGCTCGACTTCGCGCGTGAGCCGCTGCAGCTCCAGCGCCTTGGCGGCGACCATTTTGATCTCGTCGGTATCGACCGGCTTGACGAGATAGTCGTAGGCGCCCTCCTTCATCGCCTCGACGGCGTTCTGCACCGTGCCGAAGGCGGTGAGCATGACGAAAGTCGTCGCCGGGCGCAGCGCGCGGCCGCGCTTCAGCAATTCCATGCCGTCCATGCCCGGCATCTTAAGATCGGTGATGACGAGATCGAACGGCCGGCGCTCGAGCAGCGCGAGCCCCTCTTCGCCGTTCGCGGCGCATTCGACCTCGTAGCCGTCTTTTTGGAGGATGCGCTGGAACAGCGCGCAGACGTGCTCTTCGTCGTCGACGATCAAGACGCGTTCAGGAGGCCCGTTCATAATCGTTTACCTCGGCGGTCGGGAAATGAAGCTCGAAGGTCGTGCCGCGTCCCGGAGCGGTGTGGACGGCGATGCGCCCGCCGTGCGCGCGCACGATGCGCTCGCAGATCGAGAGCCCGAGCCCCATGCCTTTTTTCTGCTTGGTTGTAAAGAAAGGGCGGAAGATGTTGGGCAGCGCCGCTTCGGAAATGCCGACCCCGGTGTCGGAGACGGAGATCACCACGGTATCCGCGCCGTCGCGCGCGGCGCGGATCGTCACCTCGCCGCCGCCGGGCATCGCCTCGGAGGCGTTGAACAGGAGATTGATCAGCACCTGCTGGAGCTGGTTGGCGTCCGCCTTGATCGCAGGCAGCCCGCCGGCGATATCGGTTTTTACCCGGACCTTGTTGTTGAGCAGATAGTGCCAGGCGAGCTTTACGGCGTCGGCGATGATCGGCTCGACCTCGCGCGTCTCGGGCTTGGCGGGGAGCGGCCGCGCGAAGTTCATGAGATTACGGATCAGCTCGCGGCACCGCATCGTCTCGCCTTCGATGATCCTGAGCCCCTCCTTGTGCGGTCCGGCGCTTTTTTCCTCGTCGAGCAGCTCCTGGGCGAAGCCCAGGATGATCTGGAGCGGGTTGTTGAACTCGTGCGCGATCGAGGCGGCGAGCTCGCCGATGGTGACGAGGCGGTCCGAGGCGATGAGCTGCCGTTCCTGCTCTTCGCTCAGCGCGCGGAGCTGGGCTTCGCTCTCGCGCAGCCGCTCCTCGGCCTTGCGGCGCTCGGCGATCTCCTCGCGGAGCGTCTCGTTCGTTCTCTCCAGCTCCACCGTGCGCAGCGCGACTTTCTCTTCCAGCTCGTCGCGCGCCGCCGCCAGCTCGGCCGCCTGCTGTCGCGTCTTTTCATAGAGGCGCGAGTTCTGGATCGCGATCGCCGCCTGCTGCCCGACCGCCGCGAGGAGCTGCAGCTCCTCGCCGCTGAATTCGCGGCGCTCCTTGGTATAGAGGCTGATGATGCCGAGCACCTCGCTTTTCAACGTCACCGGTATGGTTACGCAGGTGACGAGGCTGTGCTTCCGGTAAAAATCACTCCGTATGGTTTTTTGATCGTTAATCAGGTCGTCGACGACGAGCGGCGACCGCCTCTGGATCGCCGCCGCGGCACGGTGTCCCGGCTTGTGCATGCCGTAGGATTTCCATTCGGCGTCGTCGATGTTGCGGCTGAAAAGCGGCTCGAGCTCGCCGGTCTCGGGGTGGAAGAGCCGCAGCGTGACGACAACGGGGCAGGCAAAAAATTCCTCCAGCTTGGTGAAGAGGACCGCGACGACCCTGTCGAGTTCCAGCGTGGAGGTGATCGCCTCGTTGATCGCGCCGACAACGGTGAGCCGCTGGACGTGGCTCTCGATCTGCTCCTGGGCCTGTTTGCGCTCGCTAATGTCGCGGACGATCCAGCGGAGCCCGATCGGACGCCCGCCGCTCGCCCGATCCTGCCGGATGACCGAGATCGTTACGGCCGCGGGGAAGGGCGTGCCCTCGCGCCCCTGCAGCTCCATCTCGAATTCCCAAAACGGCGCCTGATCGAGCCGCGCGAGCAGCAGTCGGCATTCCGCGCGTTTCTCGGGGCGAATGAAAATAACGATCGGCTTGCCGATGAGAAAATCGGGGCGCACGCCGAGCAGGGCGCTGGCTTTGTGGTTGGCCTGCTGGATGGTGCCGACCGGGTCGGTCACGAAATAGGCGTCGGGCGCAAGCTCGAAAAGCTCCTGGAAGTTCCGCCGCTGGGCGTCGACGAGCAGTCGCGCCGCGGCGAGCTCGTCGTTCTGCGCCTGAAGCGCTTCGCTTGTGACGCGGAGCTCTTCGAGCGCCGTGGACAGCTCCTGGAGCGCCTCGCGCAGCACGAGCCGCTGCTCGGGCTCAGTCCCCGCGCGCAGGAAAAGATTCTCGAGGCGCCCGTGCGCAGTCTCGATTTTGCGCGCGAGCAGATCTTGCGAAATAGGCGGCGGCATGGTTTCTCCAACTCACGCCAGGAAAAATATCTACTATCTCTCCTCGATCTTGTCTACCGGCTCGCTGAGCTTGCCGCTCAATAAAAGCTTTTTGATCGTCTCGGCCTGCTCTGCGGCGCTCTGCGTCCTCCCTTCGGCCCGGCATGGATCACCCCGCCTGGGCGTTCCATCACACCGCCTCCTCCGCCATTAAAATGATCGCTCCGCGAGTTCCCCTGGCCCCCGCGACGAGCGGGCTGCAAGTGACGCGGCACTTGATCGGCTTGCCGCGGCGATTCGTGGCATCCAGGACCAGCGTGCCGTCCTTGCTTTCTCCGGTGAGACACGCGCGGACGACCGTTCGCAATTTTTCCACGGGCAGGCCGATGTCGAGGTTCAAGAGCGATTTGCCCTCGACCTCGTCGGACCTGAGGCCCCACATGTCTTCGGCCCTGTGGTTCCACATCATGATATTGAAATCCGGGTTCACCACGACCGCCCCGGACTCCAGGCTCGCCAGGACGGATTTCAAGAAGGCGTTGATGCTGTTGAGCTCGTCGGTCCGCTGGTGCAGCTCGTCGTTGACTGTCTGCAGCTCCTCGTTCGACGATTGCAGCTCTTCGTTCATGGTCTCGAGCTCTTCGTTGGTGGACTGAAGCTCCTCGTTGGTGGTCTCCAGCTCCTCGTTCGAGGATTGCAGCTCCTCGTTGGTCGTCTCGAGCTCTTCGTTCGACGACTGCAGCTCCTCGTTGGCGGTCTGGATCTCCTCGCGCGAGCGCTGAAGCTCGATCTGCAGCTTGAAGAGCCGCGTGACGTCGACAAAGGAGATCGCCACGCCGTGCGGGGCGTCAGTCTCATCATAAAGAGGGGTTGCGGTGATGTCCAGATATTGCGTATCGCCACTCGGAAAGTGGCGCGGGACGGCCGTGAGAATAGCTGGCCGCTTCTCGGCGTAGGCCTGCTCGATCAACGAGCGCAGTTCCGCGGGCCGGTAGGAGAACTCCAGGTCCTGGAACGGGCGTCCGATATCCCTGGGATTGAGCGTAAAGAGCACGCGCGCGCGCTGGTTCGCCAGCATGAGGGCGCCGTTCGCGTCGATTACCACGCGAGGCGTCATCGATTCGTCGAGAGCCAGCTCGATCAACCGGTCGTAACGCTGGCGCTGCTGGGGGTCGGCGTCGGCCGCCACAGCTGCGAGCAGGGCCGGCCGCTCGCGCGGATTCGCCTGGGGCACCTTGACGAAGATGCGGCACTTGAGCTCGAGCGGCGTGAAAATTCCGCCGTGCGTCAGCAAAAGCTCGGCGCGCCCGAGAAACAGATAACCCGCCGGATTCAGCGCGAAGTGGAAGCGCGAAAGAATGCGCGCCTGGGTCTCGGCGTTGAAATACATCAGCGTGTTGCGGCAGGCGAGCAGGTCGAGGCGCGACATCGGCGCGTCCTGGACCAGATCGTGGCGGCCGAAAATCACGGTGCGCCTCAAATCGGAGCGGAAGCAGAAGCGGCTGTTCTGCGGCTCGAAATATTCGCGCCTGAGTCTCTCATCCTCGATCGCTTCGAGATCCTTCGCGCTGTAGCTCGCCTGGCGCGCCGTGTTGAGCGCCTCTTCGTCCACATCGGTCGCGTAGATTTTGACCCGCTCGCGATAATCCGCGTGTCCCATCGCCTCGGCGAAGCAGATCGCGAGCGAGTAGGCCTCTTCGCCGGAGGCACAGCCGGCGCTCCAGATGCGGATCGCCTCGCCGTTTTCTTCCTTCAGCAGCTTGGGGATGACCGTCTCGGCGAGAAACTTCCACGCGGGCGGATCGCGGAAGAACGAGGTCACGTTGATGAGGATGCTGTTGAACAGCTGGGAGAACTCCTCGGGATGGACCTCCAGGTAGTCGGTGTAGTCGGCGAAGCTGCCGACTCCCAGCATCTGCATGCGCCGGGTCACCCGGCGCACGAGGCTGGGCCGCTTGTAGCCGGTAAAGTCGAAGCCACGGTTCTGCTGCAGGTAAGAGAGCAGCGACTCGAATTGTTTTTCTTCGGAATCACTCATGCGCGCGCTCCGCGACGACGAGCTTCATCAGCGCCCCGGGAATGTCCTCCAGCGGCAGGACGAAATCGACGCTGTCGGTTTTCAGCGCCGCTGCGGGCATGCCGGGGAATTCGGCGGTGCGTTCGTCCTCGGCGATGACCGTGCCGCCCATTTTCTTGATCGCCCTGACGCCCATGGAGCCGTCCTGGCCGGTGCCCGAGAGCACGACGGCGATGGCGCGCTCTTTATAGCTCGCCGCGGTCGACTCGAACAAGAGGTCGGCGGAAGGACGGACGAAGTGGACCAGCTCGGTCTGGGTCAGCGTCAATGTGCCGCCGCCGTTTACCAGCAAATGTTTGTTCGGCGGTGCGATATAAGCGGTGCCGGCGGCCAGGCGGTCATCATCTTCGGCTTCTTTGACCCTGAGCGCCGTGCGGCGGCTCAGGATGTCGGCCATGAGGCTCCGGTGGCGCGGGTCGAGATGCTGCACGACGACGAGCGCGGCGGGAAAATCGGCCGGCAGCGCCGCGAGAATATAGCTCAGCGCGCGCAGCCCGCCCGCAGAGGCGGCGAGCGCGACGATGTCGTACTG
>DATDFN010000144.1:0-14979 GCA_036522615.1 Binatia bacterium
GCCCGCCGCTAATATTGCCAAAAAGCCCAATATCAAAAGATCCAAAGTCCGTGACCTCCGTGTGTCGATTCGAGAGGAATTACTGTCTAATCTTGCGCCGTCGTCGCTACGCGCTGCGGATCGCGCCCTCGATTTTTGCCAGAACTTCGCTGGGCAGGTAGGGTTTCATGACGACGCCGCTCAGGGCCCGGTTTGTCACATGCACCTGCACCTCAGGAGAGATATGCCCGCTGGCGAGAATGCCCTTGACCTTTGGGTTCAGCTTTTTCATGATCTGAAACGCTTCCCAGCCGTTCAGTTTCGCCAGCCCCAGATCGAGGACGACAACGGCGATCTCGTCTTTAAATCGGCGATGCACTTCGACCGCTTTAGCCCCGTCTCCGGCGGTGAGGACATTGAATCCTTGGGCCGTGAGAAAATTTTGCATTAACTTCAACTGCTGGGGCTCGTCTTCGACGAAAAGCAGCGTCTCACCGTGTTTGGCCGGAATCAGCGCTTCCTTCGCGGCGAATGCTTCCGTTGCCTCCGCTAATGTCGCCGGTTGTTTTGGAATCGGCAGATAGATACTGAAGATCGAGCCGCGTCCCGGCCCGCTCACGACGTCGATAAAGCCGTTTTGGCTTTGGACAATGGCCGCGGTTACCGGAAGACCGAGCCCGGTTCCCGTCGTTTTGGTGGTAAAAAAAGGCTCGAAAATATGGCTCCTGGTTTCCTCTGTCATGCCGGAGCCGGTGTCGGCCAGGCTGATGCACACATAGCGCTCGGAATCCGCGTCGTGGAAACGGTCGCGAATTTCCGCGCCGGCTATCGCTCGGGTCCGCACCGTGAGCTTGCCGCCACCGCCCATCGCATCCTTGGCATTGATGCAAAGGTTCAATAAGGCCTGGTTGATCTGATTCGCGTCGACCATGATGTTCGGCATTTCTGTGTCGAGGTCCGAGACGATGGTAATCGTCGTGGGAAAAGCTACCGCCATGAAATCGGCCAACGGTCGCAGCAAGGCATTGACGTCGGTCGGCTCGAGCTTCGCTTCGCTCTTACCGGCGGTGGCGAGCAACTGGCGGGCCAAGACTGTGCCCTGCTCTACCGCACGAACGATGGCGTGACCTGCTTTGACGACCTTTTCCCGTTCGACTTCGTGCTCGACGAGCGCCGAAGCGTATCCCTGGACGACATTGAGAACGTTATTGAAGTCGTGCACCAGACCGGCCGCCAGCGTGCCGATGCTCTCCAGCTTCTGCGACTGCCGCAGCTGCTGCCGCAGCTGCTTGCCTTCTTCCAGCGCGCGGGAAAGATCGGCGTCGCGCCTGATGATATCCTTGCTATTAGCGGCGATGCGCCGCTCTAACTTTTTATTGGAATCTTCGAGTCTTTTTCGGTCCATTTGCCCTCCGAATTTCCAGGACAAAAGTTGATTTGCCGACAAGTGATCCGCGGTGATGGTAACGGCGGTCTCCTGATTTCGCGTCAAGATACCAGACGTCACGAACGGGTCAGTCTAATTTTGGACCAATTTAAAAAAATGCGGCGGCTGCGGCTAGGAGATCTGGGCGAGGTACTCGGAGAGCTTATTTTCCTTGATAATGAGAAAGTGTTCTTTATTCGTCTCGATCAGCCCAAGGTTCTTGAGTCTCTGCATGAACATGCTGATCCGCGGGCGGGTTGTGCCGACCATCTCGGAGAGCTCTTCGTGCGAAATCTTGAGCTCAATGCGAATGCTGTGCGGGTCCTTTTTACCCATCGTGCGGCCGAGCTGCAACAGCGTCTGGCCGAGCCGCTGCTCGCTGTCGACCATCACCAGATTGGAGATCACCTGCTGCTGGTCGGCGACCCGCACGGCCAGATAGCGAACGAAGCCTTCCATGAGCGAATCATGCTGCAGACGGGCGAAAAACTGTTTCGAAGGAATTCGTTTCGTCGTCGTGGGTTTCATCGTGATCGCCGTTTCCAGACGGCCGCTTATTCCGGAAAGGCACAGCTCGCCGAAGATGTCCCCCGCGCTATGGATGGCGAGAATGCATTCCTTGCCTGCGGGCGAGTCCATGACGAGCTTCACCTGTCCACTCTCGATGTAATAAACCATCTCGTCCTGCTCGCCGACGGTGTAGACGTTTGCATGCCGCGCGAACTTGACGGCGCGGGAATTCTGGGCCTCGCGCGTGAGCGACTCGCCCAGTTGTTTTTTGAAGAGGTCGGACTGTGGGGTGTCTTGAATCATGATCGCGTTTCTTTATCGAAACCGAAAGTGATGATGTGTAGGTATCCGGTTGCTCGGTCGTTCCTCCTCTCAGTACCTCAGGAAACACATATTACCCGTTCGGCATCGCCGAGTCTAGAGGCCGGTGCCTTAGCCGATCAAGTCTCTTGCGTATGAAACCCGGCTCCAGCCCCAGGGCCGAGCAAACGGAGACGAAAGAGAAAATCGACCGCGCATCGTCGCTAAGGAACCAATTTTCGGCCGCCCGGGCCTCGATAATGTCGAACCGGTTCTTAAAACAAACGAAGGCGTTTTCCAGCACCGCGCAGAGCAAGGCCGTCTCCGGGCACGACTTGGGGCCGCCTTCAACCCCAAAAAAAAGCTCCGGCCCTCCGTCCGACGGCCGTATTCGCAACAATTCCGGACGCCCAGAGACAGCGGGCGAAGACCACGTCTGGTTAGAGGGACTATGCGTGCGCACTTTATCCTCCTTTTGCCATGGCTCTATATCGGATTGTGTCCGCCGCTTTCGTTTTTGGAAAAGCATCGGTCGAGAAAAGCGCCCACCGGGCCTCGGGCGGCTCTTTTAACGATGAGCTCTAATTGCCCCTTGTTCAGCCAGACGCCCTCGCACCGGCCGCAGCGATCCAGGACCAATTCCATGAACTTGTAGGCATTGAACTTTCCGGCACACTTGGGGCAAGTCCGCGCGCGCTCCTCGCGCGCCGTGGATACAGCGGTTTGCATTACTTCGATCAACTCCCGGTCTTTGGTGGCGAAATAGAAGTCTTCCGCGCCGCGCTCGACGAATTCGTTTTTCTTGCCTGGACGATCCTTTTCGTTTTCCATGCTTCTCGTCTCCGTCGTGAGAGCGCCCGGCAAACTGTTCAGTCGATAAAGAAGTGCGGGCGACTTATGGAAGCTGATCGTAGTCGACTATAGAAGGCCAATGTCCTGCCTGTTTGACGGTTGTGCTTTTATTCCGGTTTCGCCGTTCGATAACTTTATCCATTCTTTCCGTCACGGCGCTCCTGGTCTCCCCCGTCACTTCGGAAATCTCGCAAATCAAAAACTTTTTCGCGCGCTCGAGCGTTCTGCGGTCACTCGGTTGCAGTTTACCGTTTTCCCCGAACCCACTCATCGAGCCGACAATCTCCGCCAGATCGAACGCCGATCCCGAAGCAAACAGTATCAAGTTCTGCTGGGTACGCTCATTCCATCTCGGAGTCGATGCCGCTGCACGATCGAGCCGGTTCAAGAGCTCGGGGATTTCAGATTTTTTAAGCAGCTTACGAATGCCTCTGGAATGGGCTCTATCCAGGGGAACGAACAAGTCGCCGCCGCCTCGTTCCAAGAGCACCAAATGATAGAATTTCGTCGGCTTGCCGTCGACGACCCTCTTGACGATTGGACCGACGAGACACGGGCCCTGGCACGGATAGCTGACCTTTTTTCCGACGCTCAGCCTCACGCGAACCTCCCAGCTGCTAGTGCATCACGCAGCCGCCCCTACTTTTGGCCTCCACCCGTCGAAGCGGCGTTCGAGATTATTTAATGCTTCGGTCAGGATCATGCCGGTAACGGCAAAAATCAGTACGCCGACGAAAACCTTGTCAGTCTGGAAGGTGGCGCCGGCAACCGTGATCATGAAACCGATCCCGGCCGTCGCCGCGTAAAGCTCTCCGACCATGACGCCGACCAGGCCGCGCCCGACGCCGAGCCTCAAGCCCGTGAGGATAAAGGGAACCGTCGAAGGCAGCACGACGGTGGCAAATATCTTCCATTCCGAAGCGCCGAAACTCTTCGCCGCGTTCAGCAGACTTTTCGGCGTCGTCTTCACGCCGTCGCGCGCGTTGATGAGGATGGGGAAAATGGCGCCGAGAAATATGATGCCGACTTTGGATAAAATGCCGATGCCGAGCCAGATGATGACAAGCGGCAATAAGGCGACGCGCGGCGTCGCGTTCATAGCGTTGACGAACGGGTCGAAGATGTAACTCATTTTCTTATACCAGCCGACCGCGATGCCGAACGGCACGGCAACCACGACCGAAAGGATAAAGCCCCAGAAAAATTCCGTCCCGCTCACGTAGAGATCGTGATAGATCTCTCCTTCCGCGAACAGGCTGTAAGCCGCCTTCCACACGAGCGAAGGCGCGCTCATGAACATCGGGTTGACGCGTAAGATGGGAATCGGGTTGTAGGCGCTCCAGGCGCCGCCCATGAACTCCCACAATGCGAGAAAAATGCTGACTGAGAGCAGCCCGAGGAACTTCTTTTCGTGGTTGAGATAGAATTTATGGAGCCATGAAGCTTCGGCTAGCCGCACGTCTAATAAAGCTTCTTCAACGGTTACATCGGCCATAGATCAACTCCTACGCTCGTGCCGCTTACCGCGTCGTAAGTTTCTTGCACGCGACTCATCTTTGCGGTGCGCGGATTTAATAGGCATAAGCGACCGCATCTTTCGATTTCACCTCGGCGAGCTCGAAGTACAGCTTGTAATCCCTCGCCCATATACGGCTGTCTTTTTCCGAATAGGGCGCATGGCCGGGGAAGTCTTTCGGCTGCACGCCGATCAGCGTGATCGCGGTGACGCCCGGTTCGATGTAATTCCAGTTGACGGACACCGTCTGTTTTCCCATGCCGCCTTCTTTGACTTCCATATTGGCGTAGCCGGTTAAGCTGTATCCCTGCACCGCGGTGATCGGCGTGGTGACGCGGATCTGCGTCATGACCTCCGATGCGGATTGAAGTCCCCGGTTTCGCGTCAGCACCGCGATCCACAAATGCGAAGCGAATTCCTTCTTGAACTTGTCCATTTCGGTTTTACCGTCCGGCCCGCCGAATTGCGGCGCGGCGCCGGCTAAGACGGGCTGAAGGTTGGCGGGCGTGAGGGCAAATACCTGCGTCTCGAACGCAACGCGCGTGATGTTAGGGACTTGCAGATCGAGAACCTGCAAGGCGTTACGAGAGTTCACATAAGCCCGGTAACCGAAGAACAAGATCAGAATCAGGCCGCTGACGAGCGCGGCGGTGCTTTTTCCGCTGATGTCCCTGGGAATTTCCATAAATCCTCCTGTCTTGATTGACCGCGTGTCGCTCTACGGCGTCGCGCCCAACAAAAAACCGCGCGAGAGAAGCTCGCACCGGACACATTTCTCCATGTTGGTAGGATGGCAGGGACGGAAAATGATTGCTGTCTATTATTGAACGTTACGGCGAGAAGCTATCCCGCTTCAGGCGTGAGCGAACTCAGCGCCTGTAAGCATGCAACCCGCAGAATATATAGAGTTTCCGGCTCGTGCGGGGTGCAGGACGGCACCGGCCCGATCGGAAACTGCTGAGGGCGCGCTAGTTTCCGATCAGGCCGTTCACGATGAGATGATTTGCGATCTCACTGAGATTAATCCGGTTGGCCCGGTATTCGTCTACGTGATGAAATTACGTACCTTTTTCCTGCCCCTTCTCCTGGCGCTGCCCCTTCTCTTGATTTTGTCCCTTCTCCTGAGACTGCCCCTTCTCCTGACGCTGGCCCTTTTCCTGCCCTTTGTCCTGCTGGCCTTTATCCTGAAACTGGCCTTTGTCTTCACGCAGGGCTTTCTTCTCCTGGGGCTGCGATTTGTCCTGACTTTGTCCTTTCTCCTGGTACTTCTCCTGAGGCTGAGCTTTCTCTTGCCGCGGCGCTTTCTCTTGCTGCGACTTGTCCTGACTTTGCCCTTTCTCCTGAGGCTGCGACTTCGTCTGGCGTTGTCCTTTCTCTTGCGGCTGTAGGTTATCCTGACGCTGCGTTTTTTCCTTAGGCTCGGGGCCTTTGACGACCCGCTCCGCCTTATCGCGCGCCCTTTCGCCTCCCTGCGACTGCCGCTCGAGAATCGTCGTCTGCCGCTGCCGGACATAATCGTCCTTAGGCTCATAACGATAGCGCTCGTTGCGAATCGTTATTTGCTGCGAGGGCGCCGGGTAATGATTTTTGTCGTATTTTTTCTGGTAGTCCGGCAGCGGCGCTGCTACATAAGTGCGTGTCCGATCCCAGCGGTCCCAGTCGCGCCGGCTGGATTCCCATTGAGAGCCCCAGTGGTTACCCCAGCGCGGCGGTCGATCGTAGTCCCACCCGCTCCAGTAGCGCGGCCGGACGCGGTAGTAGCGGTACGGGATAACCAGAATGACCTGGGGCACGTACACCGGCTCGACGAAGACCCACGGTCCGTTGTACCAGGAGCTGGAATACCAGTAGCCGTCTTCCACGTTGAAGTCCCAGAATAGACCGTCGTAGAAGAAATAGTTGGCGCGGACGCTCGGCGCGTAATACACGGGGTAATTGGGAACCACCTCCAACCGTGGAAACGCCGGGAGATCGATTCCTATGCTCACACTCACCTGAGCCTCTGCGGTGATTGTACCTAGCAGCATGACGAACAGCGTGACGACGACTAGCTTGGCAACATTTCTCATTTGGTTCTCCCTCGTTGTTGGATACTAAGTTTTAGGTGCGGATCAGATTCGGCCCAACAAGAACAGAATCAGGACGATAATTAATATCGTTCCAATGATCCCCGACGGACCGTACCCATAGGAGTGATAGCCCCACTTGGGCAAACCGCCGAACAAGAGCAGAATCAAGACGATCAACAATATTAGGCCCATAGTGAGTTACCTCCCTGCAGGCATACTTAGCCCACAACTGTTACGACGTGGATCTCGTCCCTGACCGCGCGCACGCCCTCGACCGAGCGCGCGAGCACTGCTGCGTCCAGGCGCCGCGCCCCGGTATGAACAGTCCCTGTCAGCCGCACTACACCGTTTTTCGCCTCTACGCCGACGTCCTTGAAGTCTGCCTTCTCAAAAGCCTTCTTCACGTCTCGCTCGATATCCTCGTCGCGCACTTTTACCGCCGCTTCTTTCGCTCTTGTCATTACCTGCAAGTCGTTTACAACGCGTTTTACGCCGCTCACCTTGCGGGCATCCTCGGCGGCCGCGGCTTTCGCTTCCTTAGAGTGCACGATACCGAAGAGCGTCACGACCCCCGCCCGCGTTTCCACATTGATGTCGTGCGCCGGCGTCCGGCTGTCGGTCACCAAACGCATCTTTGTTGCCGAGGTGATCCATAGATCGCTGGCAGCACCCCAAATTCCGTAATCCTTGCTGGATTGTTTCGGCGTGGGATCACGCCAGATCTCCGCATCGGCCAGCGCATCGGGACTCTTGATCTCAGTAGCGACCCGCTCCACGCCAGGCACCCAGGCTACATCCTCCACGGCGCGCAGGTGAGCACTCAAGGTCTTCGCCGTGCCGGACAGCAGCACTACGCTCTTATTGACGGACTTTACCGAAATGCTGCTGTCCTTAAGTGAAGCGTCGTCCTGCAATACCTTTTCAACCCGCTGCTTCAGTGCGTCATCGGACAGCTGCACCGCCTTTTCGCGCGGCGGGGTAACGACCTGCAAGAGATTACGCACCTCCAGCACGCCATCGATCTTCCTGGTAATGCTCTCCGCTTTCGCCTTCTCCTCGGCGGTACGCACCTTGCCGTGCAAGGTGACTTTGCCGAGGATCGTGTCCACGTGGATGGCGGGACCGCTGACACCCTCCGCGGTTAGAAGGCTAAGCTTGGTCTTGGTGGTGATCCAAGCATCCGGCACGGCCGCATCGGCCGGCGCTGTCAGAGCAGCGGCCAGCAATATCGCGAGCACGCTGTATTTTATCCGTAATGTTGCACTCATGATTTTTCCTCCATCGCCTTTCTGCTGCCTTCGTATTCCGCCTTTCAGCGATATTTTCACCGTCAGGTGATACGATTTGCGATCTCACTGAGATTATCCGGATCGGGATCTAGTATCTCTCCCATGTTTTCAAAACTCTTCTGTAGTTCCGAACGCGCCAGCTTTTTTCTTCGCCCAAAAGCAACGAGCGAGCGCGGATTGCTCGACCAAGTGCGTCCATTGTCTAAGCTGTACAGCTCCAAGCGCTGACCTTTGATCTCGACTTGCTTGAGCATGGCATTCTCCTAACGCTGAGCGATCTGCGTCAGATAGTTCCTTGAGCGCGTCAGGGTGAGGAGCCTGTCGAATCATGACCATATCCCGGTGCGCTCAATTCAATCGCCCAAGTCGCACTACGCCTTCTTCGCTCCGACAACCACCAACACCACGCCACCTACGAGTGCGAACACGCCCAAGAGCGGTGAGAGCGGGATCGTTTTCTGGGTCTCAGCAGTGGCATGGAAAGGACCGATGTCGATAACATTTTCACGGCTGGTGTAGGTGATGCCTTGATAGGCAAGCGCCACTATTCCGAGAAGGATGAGAGCGATGCCAACCAGCGTTATCGGCTTTATGCTCATAAGGCCTCCTGCTTTCGTTGAAAAGTCGAAACGGCTACCAGCTTCTCCGTCCCTGAAAAAGATTTATCACGAGAATGATCACGGCAACGACCAATAGGATATGGACGAATCCGCCCATCGTGTACGAAGTAACCAATCCCAGCACCCACAGGATCAAAAGAACCACAAAAATGGTCCACAGCATATTTCAGCCCCTTCCCACTCCTGCCCTGTCGGATTTTTCTATCCGACCAATTCTCTATCGACTCTCTTCCTCGTGAACCTTTTGGGCATCCTTGACGGTATCGAGCGCGCAGCAATTAGCGTTCATCATTTACTTTCCCTGTTGCACAATCCCTTCGTCACTCTCGCGCAGCTTTCTCACCTGCTGATTCAGAATGTCGAAAGCCTTAGTGCCTCGCTCGTGAAAGTCTTTTCGTGTCTCTTCGCCCGAGCGCGGCGCAAACAAGAGGCCGGCGACAGCGCCTAGCCCCATACCAGCAAGAAAGTAGGGAAATCTGGATTTGCCATTCGTTATCATGGTTCATCACGTCCTTTATTTATTTCGTTACTCATTCCCGGTTACTTGTTTGATCCTGCGCAAGGGAAGTGCGCGCCACACGTATTTTGGCATGGCGGGAGGATGACTGAATGGAGAAAAGATTGCTGTCTAGTTTTGAACCTTAAACAAGAAACTATTGCGCTTTAGGCGGGAAACTCGGCTGCGTCAGCGATGCAACCGAGGAATCTATAGGGATTTCGGCTCGTGCGAGGTTCTAGCGGCGTTATAAAATGGACCGGCTCAGAAACTGATTTAGCGCGCGCCATTTTTCAATCCAGCTCATCGGCGGGTCATCTCCCCAAAACAACTATTTCTTTACGCCCCCCCCCGGCGGTCGCGCCTCTCGTATTTCCAGTCGGGCCGCGTCTGCCTAATGACCTCAAACCTCATGCCGATCATCCAGTGATAACAGGGCGAGGCGCGCACAATCTTCCCTTTACGATCTTCCACAACGACTTCACCGGTGATTCCGCTATCGATCTGCCAGACTGTGACTTTCTGCCTTGGCATTGCCGTCGTCAGGATTTCCTCAACTTTTAGAATCCGTATCTGAGAATGAAAAGGGAGAGCTTGGCGAGATGTAATTCAACCCGGACGCCGCGCCACCATCATGACACGTCAGGGTGCAGGCTTCTCTGTCCATGACAGACTCTCCGGTAGTGGGTAAATCTGAGCGAAATTTATTTAATAAAAACGAAAATAGTTGTCAAGACGGTGGCAAGTCGGGTAGCGATTTCACTTTAAAAAGGGTCCAATGTTGAACAGAAGCCCGGTCCGACTTCATATAAAAGGAAAGGTTATCTGGATTCCCCAATCTGAGAATTTAAGTGCATAGCTAATGAAGTATCTGAAATTGTCGTTTCTGGTTGTGCTGCTGCTTTCGGGCTGCGCAGCAATTACGCCGATCAACGAGATGCCGCATATCGTGCTCGGCGAAGCGTCATTTTATCCTACGCTGTCGGCCCACACCGATTCTTCGATCATTAGCGGCAATCGGGTCGAGCTTTTGTTCAACGGCGAGCAAATATTTCCCGCGATGCTTCGCGCGATCCGCAGCGCCGAGAAAAGTATTACTTACCAGCAATACTTTTTCGAAGACGGCGCCGTCGCCCGCGAGTTCGCCGAAGCCTTGGCCGAGCGCTGCCGCGCGGGCGTCGAAGTAAAATTATTGATCGACTCGCTCGGGGGCGGCAGCATTTCTCAAGAGATGAAGGATCTATGGAAAAACGCGGGCTGCCAGCTGGAGTGGTTCGAGCGTATCAAGGTCTATCAGTTCATCACGCCGTGGGAGCTTTTAAATTATAATCATCGAAGCCATCGCCGCATTCTCGTGATCGATGGAAAAATCGGCTTCACCGGCGGTCACGGCTTGAGCGACGCCTGGACCGGCGACGGGCGGACGGCTGAGCACTGGCGCCAGACGGACGTCAGAGTCGAAGGGCCGATCGTCCAGCAACTGCAAGCCGCTTTCGTCGAGAGCTGGCGGAGGACGACGGGGAACGTCCTCGGCGACGAGAGATATTTTCCCGCGTTCGCCGTGGCGGGAAAAGTTTATGCCCAGGTAGTAAAAAGCTCGCCGCTGGGCGGCAGCTTCGGGTCCTATCTGCTGTTCCTGCTCTCTATCACGTCGGCGCAAAAAAGCATCCACATCGCGAATCCCTATTTCTTCCCGGATCCCAGGATCGAAGAGGCGTTGATCAACGCCGTGAAGAGGGGCGTGAGGGTGGTAGTGCTCACTCCGGCAAAAAGCGACCATACGACTACCTCTGCGGCAAGCCACAGCGGTTTTGGCTCTTTCCTGCTCGGAGGCGTCGAAATCTACGAATATCAGCCGGCCCTCATGCACACGAAAGCCATGGTCGTGGACGGCGTATGGGCGACGGTTGGAAGCGCGAACCTCGATTACCGTTCCCTCGCGATCAATGAAGAGCTCAATCTCGTCTTATACGACACTGCGTTTGCTCAGCAGCTGGAAAAATCTTTTCAGGAAGATTTGAAGTATTCCAAAAAGCTGACTTACGAATCGTGGAATTCGCGTCCCCTTTGGGACAAAATCAAAGAAGTGTTCACGAGCCCGATAAAAGAACAGTTGTGAAGTTATCGCGCTTCAGGCGCGGGTGAAGCTCAGCGGTGTAAGCATGCAACCCGAAACCTGGGAGAGCGCTACAACTTCAACGGCCGTCGATCCATTCCTTCGCCCGGCTAAGCGCATATTCGTCGGCTTCGATCTCGGTCGTAAAAGCTACATGGAATTGATACTGGTCCGTTGAAAAAGTGCTTACTTCCGACTTGCCGTCCGCTTCAAATCGCTTCCAGACATATTGGGGAATCCACGTGCCGTTCTTTTCCCGCTGAAACGACTCGCCCTGAATGAGATAATCCCTGTAGGAAACGCTGGGTTTCATTTTTACTCCTTCAGACAGTTGACTTTATTCTGGTCGAGCCGTTCTAACATGGCGCGGATGCTGCCCGTGGCGAGCGCGATGCTCGTATCGGCCGCGCCGTAATAAAGGCGCAGCGTGTCCCCGTCCGGCGCGACTGTCGCGCCGCAGGGGAAGACTACGTTGTCGACGTCGCCGCGCTGCTCGTAAATTTCCTCGGGGCCGAAAACCCACTCGTCGGTGCGCTTTAAGCACCGTTCCGGTTCGCGCAAGTCGAAGAGCGCGAGGCCCAAGCGATAGATACAGCCGGAGGGTGTCTGCCGCACGCCGTGATAAATCACCAGCCAGCCTTGCGGCGTCTCGATCGGCGGCGGCGAGAGGCCGATTTTATTCGCGTCCCACCACGCGCCGCGCCGCGCTTCGAGTATCAGCTTGTGGTTGCCCCAGTGGCGCAGGTCGAGCGAGTAGGAGATCCACATGTGGGCGCGCGGGGCGCTCACCGGACGATGGATCAGGACCCATTGACCCTCGATGCGGTGCGGAAAGAGGGCGGCATCTTTGTCTTCCGGCGACATGATGACGCCGTAGCGCTCGAACTCGTGGAAATCTTTCGTCACGGCCAGAGAAACTCCGGGCCCGTCGCGGGTGTAAGCGGTATAGACGATCGCATACTTGCCCAGCTCGGGAACATAGGTGATGCGCGGGTCTTCGATGCCCCATATCTCCTCCGGAAAATGCTCGGGATCCGCGGGCAGCGTCGGCTGCGGGTCGATTTGCCATTTGTCGAAGCCGTTGGCCGAGCGCGCGACACAGAGATGCGAATGGCCGCGGCGGTCCTCAACGCGGCAGAGCAGCAGAGTGGTCCCGTCCGGCAACAGCGTCGCGCCCGGATTGAAAACGCTGTGGACCGAATAAGGCCAGTCGGCCGCGGTCAGAATGGGATTCCCCTTATGACGCGAGAAGAGTTCGGGTTGCCGGTGGTTCATTCTGTTCGGGCCTCACAATTTGAAGAGCGTTCTCAGCCAGCCGAAGCTCCAGCAGCGCCTGAAGAAAGGCGAGCGTGGACTCCGCGCCCTGATTCTCGTTCGCGCGGTCGGCGTGGAGACCGTCGCGGCAGCCGCCGGTCGTCGGATCATAAATCGGAAGGTTTAAATCGTTGCGCCCGAGGAACCACTCGAAGACGCGCCGCGCCTCCTTGCGCCAGCGATTATCGTCCGTGATCCGCTCCGCCTCCAGACACGCGGAAATCATCGCTTGAGCCTCAACGGGTTGTTGGTCGAAGCGGGCGCGCGCGCCGCCACGCTGATAAAAGCCGTTCGACCCGATGGGAACGAAATGACTCTCTTCTCCGTCGGCGTGCTGCAGGTCGGCCAGCCATGCGAGGGACTCAACCCCGGCGGCGATCATCTCGCGGTCCGGTATCGACTGGCCGCTCACCAGCAAGGCGTGCGGCAGCACGGCGTTGCAATAGCTCAGCGCGTTTTCATACCAGCGCCAGTCGTCGGTGCGCTGGCTGCGATACATTTCCAGGAGGCGCCCGGCCAGTTCGTCGCGGACTTGGCTCGCCATGCGATCGCCGGCGAAGCGCTTGAGATACTCATGGAGGCCGATGAGCGCGAAGGCCCACGCCCGCGGGCTCGTCGTGGCGAGGATCGAGGGTAGTGCCTGCTCGAACAGCCAGCTCGCCATGCTGTGCAGCGCGGGCAGATTGGATCGACCCAGCACGGTGCCGAGCGCGCACAGCGTACGTCCGTGGCAGTCGTCGGAACCGTTGTCTTCGAGCCACTGCCGCTGGTAATTCATGAAATTGCGAAAGCGCTTGGTCTCGGCATTGAAGGCGTACCAGACGAAGGCGAGATAGCGCGAAGCGAGGTCGAAGGCCCCTTCCGCGCCCGATTCCTCCAGTAGAGTGCTCGTCATAAGCGCGCGGGCGTTATCGTCTGTGCTGTAGCCGTGATGATAGTTAGGCACCGTGAAAATCGCGTGTTGCAGCATGCCCGTCTCGTCCGCCATGTGGCGCAAGTGGTCGAGCTTCAGCGGCGGCAGCTCGGCCGGACGTTGATCGAGCGTTTTGACCGCCAGGCCGGGCGAGGCGAAGTGACGCCGTTCGGTGCGAGCCCGGGCAAAACTCTCCATGTAGCGCGCCGCCACCTGCGGCCAGATCATCTGTCGGCCATAAAGATAGGCACGTTTGCGCATGGCGTGGCGTTTGCCCTCGTTGTCGAGGAGGTCGATGACCAGCCGCGCCAGCGCCTCCGGGTCGCGGAACGGCATCAGCGCGCCGCGCTCCTCAGCCAGCATCTCCTCCGCATGCCAATACGGCGTCGATATCACCGCTTTGCCCGCGCCAACCGTGTAGGCGAGCGTGCCGGAAGTGATTTGCGCGGGGTTGAGATAGGGCGTGATGTAAATATCCGCCGCGCCGATGAACTTGACGAGCTCTTCCAGGCTGACGAACCGATTATGGAAGATCACCTGACCTTCGACGCCTTTTTCCCTCGCCATCCTTTGCAAAGACAATCGATAGGTTTCACCGTCGCTGCGCTTTACATGGGGATGAGTCGCACCGACGACCATGTACACGACATTCGGATGGCGGGCCAAAACGGCCGGAAGCGCCGTGATCACGTTTTCGATGCCTTTGTTCGGCGACAGAAGCCCGAAGCTGAGCAGCACAATTTTTCCCTCCACGCCGAAGAGGTCTTTATGGAAACTCGGATCGGCAAACGGCAGGTCGGGAATGCCGTGCGGGATCAAATCGATTTTTTCCCGAGCCACGCCATAAATCTTTTCCAAGAACTCCGCGCCGCGCTTACTCATCACGACCAGCCGGTCCGACAGCGCCGCGACTTCCTCCAGCACGCGCCGCTGGTCGGCGTTGGGCTCGCGGAGAATCGTATGCAAAGTCGTGACGACCGGCATGCGCAATTCGCGGAGCAGAGCCAAAACATGGCTGCCCGCTCGGCCGCCGAAAATGCCGTATTCGAATTGCAGGGATACGAGGTCCACGTTGTTGGTGTTCAGAAAATCGGCGGCGCGATGATAAGAGTCGATGTCCCGTTCGGTCAGCTCAAAGCGGACGCGCGGCGGATAGTCATAACCGGCCTCCTGGTCGTTTACGGGCAGCGCGATGCAGGTGGTCGCGGAATATTCGGCGGCGATCGCCTCGCACAAATCCGTCGTGAATGTGGCGATGCCGCACTGGCGCGGCAGGTAGTTGCCGATAAATCCGATTCGATTGATCGTTGCCTCGGGCACGGTGTCTTCCATGGCTATGCTCTCCTTCCGACGGCCCCTTAGATGAAAAAAGGCGGTTACCCTGCGGGGACCGCCTCTGCGAGACTCGGAAAAAATTGTGACCGAGTTTGGCTGGGAAACGTGGGGTAGTCGCTACATCTGAGTTATTGTAACAGGCGGTGGACGATTAAGATACCTGCGTTCTGATTAATTTCGAAGAAAAGTTTTATAAGCGAATTTTTTAGATCGGTCGAAACAGGGAAAGACGGCTCGGAAGTCC
>DATDFN010000145.1:0-3178 GCA_036522615.1 Binatia bacterium
CCAGGAGAGCGGCGCGAGGCCGCGACGGCTGACGAGTCCGTAGGTAGCCTTCAAGCCGACGAGGCTGCAGAGCGACGCGGGATTGCGGATCGATCCCGCGGTGTCTTCGCCGAGCGCGCCGAGGCATAATCCCGCGGCGACGGCGGCGCCGGGGCCGGTGCTCGATCCGCCGGTGATGCGCGTGGTGTCCCACGGGTTTCGCGGCGCCGGAATATCGCCCGGCAGGCTCGACATCGTGAGCTTGCCCAGGATCACCGCGCCGGCTTTGCGTAAGCGCTCGACGGCGGCCGCGTCGCGCGGCGACTTGGCGTTCTGCCCGCGAATCAGCGCGGGCGCGCCTTTGAGGTCGAGCTGGTCTTTCACGGCGAGCGGAATGCCGTGCAGCGGGCCTTTGTAATTGCCTTTCTGAATCTCGCCTTCGGCCTCGCGCGCCTCGGACATGGCGCGGTCCGGCATGAAGTTCAAGTAAGCCTTGAGCTTTCCGTCGACCGCCCCGACGCGGTCGATGATTCCTTTGGTGAGATCCACAGGCGAGAGCGCGCGCTTCTGGATCAGCTTCGCGGCCTCGTCGATCGTGAGATAATGGAGCGGCTTTTCGCTGGCGGTCATGGGCTTACTCCTTCCTCGGCTTGGGATTGAAGGTCGGGCCGATCTCAGCGTCGCCGAGATCGAGCGCGCGGAGCTTCTCCAGATTGGCGACGTAGAGATCGAGCACGTCGCCGAAGCGCTCGAAGTCGCCTTCCTTGGGCTCGAGGCCGAACTGGTTCAGCAAGGCCCGGATCGTCTGCTCGGTCGATTGTTTCATGCGTGCTCCTTATAAATAACCGTGCTCGCGGTAATAGCGCTCTGCGCCCGGATGGAGCGGGATGTCGAGCGGCGCCTCGTCGCTGCCGCGTGCGAGCGCCGACATCGAGGGAATCTTTTCCGCATCGTAAGGGATCTCCTCGCGGATTTTCTCCAGCGCGGCGGCGAACTGATACGCGAGCGCGTCGGGAAATTCCGCGTGCGTGACGATCGGCCAGCCGCTGTAGTCGATCACTTCCGTCGCGGGATCGAAGTCGCCCTTCAGCCTGCCGCCGCCGAGCGGCGCGCGCTCGAAGCCGTAGCGCTCGAGCTTCTTGAGCGCCTGCTTCGCAAACGGCAGAAAGACGTACCCGTGCTTCACGGCGTTGTCGCCCCACGAGTCCAGCCCTTCGTCGATGATCATGCCCATCTCGCCCGAGACGATGCCGTCGCGCCGGCGTGGATTGCTCGGGCGCTCGACCGGATCGATCGTGCAGCCCCATTGCTTGAACGTGTCGAGCGAGAGGCCGTGGGCCTTCAAGAGCGCGGCGATGGCGAAGTCGACGCAGTCGTTCACCGCGACGGAGGCGAGAACGGCGGGCTTTTTCTCGATCAATTCGTCCATCGTACGGATGCCGAGCTTGCCGGAGACGGCGACGACGAGCCGGTCCCACGACGGAAACACCGCGAGCGCGCGCAGCGGCAGCGCGCGGCGGAACGGCCCCTTGCCGAGATGGCCCATCGTGACGATGATCGAAGGATTGATCCAGGCGACGTCGAGCTTCTTCGCGCCGACGAGGCGCGCGCCTTCGAGGCCGCTGCACCACGCGGGAGAAACGGCGAACGTGAAGGGGAACGGCGGGCCGGAATTGCGCGCCGCACCGGGCAGCTCGACGCTCAGGCGTATGGCGCTGGTCAATAAAGTCGGCGCGTTCTCGTACATGCCGGCGAGCACGCGCGTCGCGATGCGCGCGCGCATCAGGCTCGCGCTCATCGGCTTGATGCTGCGGTCGTCGTAAGCCAAGTTGTTTCTCCTTCGGCCTAGAGCTATGCGGAAAGCCGCTTTGTGTCAACTCGCCCTTGACCCTCGCGCGTCGTTCCCGTACTTTGAGGCCGGCCAGTGAACCAACGGAGCGACACAGCGCGAGGAGCCGGCGATCAGGTCGTTCGGCCGTGGGCCTCTCTTCTCATCCGCGATTTCTCTCTCGTCTGGAGCTCGAGCGTGCTCGCGGCCGTCTGCGTGCAGATCCGGAACGTCGCGAACCTCTACCAGGTCTACCATCTCTCCGGCTCGTCGCTGCAGTTGGGCCTCACTGGCTTTTTCCAGGCGCTGCCGCACATCGTCATGGGACTCTTCGCCGGCGTGCTGGCGGACGCTTTCGACCGGAAGAAAGTCATTCTCGGCACGCACTTTTTCCACTTAGGGCCGAGCATCGCGCTCGGATATCTTACAATGACCGGCGCGATCCAGGTCTGGCACATCTACGTCTTCAGCATCCTGTCGGGCTTCATCGAGGTTTTCAGCTGGCCGGCGCGCTCGGCGATCGTCGCCAATCTCGTTCCCACGTCGTATCTCATGAACGCGATCACGCTCACGTCGATGGTCCTGCAATCGAGCTTTCTTTTCGGCCCCGCGATCGCGGGACTGCTCATCGACCACGTCGGCCTCGCCTCCACCTACTTCGTGAGCGCGGCGTTGTTCGCTCCCGCGATCCTCGCGATCCTGGCGATGCGCGCCTCGGGGATGCCGCACGGCGAGCGCCGCCGCGTCAGCATCAAGAGCATGATCGAGGGCGTGAAGTTCATCTGGATCGAGCGCATCATCCTGTCGCTCTTCCTGCTGGATTTCGGCGTGACGCTCGTCGGATTTTACCGGCCGATCCTGCCGATCTTCGCGAGCGACGTCTTCAAGACCGGCGCGACGGGCCTCGGCGCGCTCTACGGCGCGCCCGCCATCGGCTCGCTGCTGGGTTCGACGGCGGTGCTCCTCTCCGGCGACTTCAGGCGCAAGGGCGCGCTCGCCGTCGTCGCGGCGCTTTTCTTCGCCGGCGGCCTGATGCTGTTGGGGTTCTCCCAATATTTTTGGATGGCGGTCGCGGCGGTCGTGCTGCTCGGGTTCACCGATTCGCTGAGCGTCGCGATCCGCCGCACGGTCGTACAGTACCTCGCGCCCGATACGCTGCGCGGCCGCGCCGCGAGCCTCATTACGGTCTTCGCGCAGAGTACGAACGCCCTCGGCGCTTTGCTCGCGGGCGTCGCCGCCTCCCTCTGGGGCGCGCCGCGCGCGCTGGTGATCGGCGGCATTGTCTGCGTCTGCATGATCGTCGGCATCAGCCGCGCGATCCCGCAGCTCTGGCGCTACAAATCGGAGTAATTCCATGCCGCTGCTCGAAGT
>DATDFN010000146.1:0-7704 GCA_036522615.1 Binatia bacterium
TTCGCGGTAGGCGTCTTCCATCGCCTCGATGCATGAAGGCATGTCGAGCACTTGCGTGACGTGGTCGTTGGTGAGAAAGATCATCTTGGCCTCCTCTGATCAGTCGTGCTATAGCGTCACGGGACAGCGATGTAAAGGGAAAGCACATGCTGATACTAAGCAACGACGAAATCGAAGCGCTGCTCTCGATGGACGCGGCGATGCCGCTTTTAGAAAAGGCGTATCGCGCGCAGGCCGAGGGCAAGGCGACATACCGGCCGCGCGCCGATTTGTATGTGCCGTCGCCCGTCGAGGGTGGCGTTTACGCCTTCAAGTCGATGGAGGGTGGTATGGCAGACCCGCCCGTCGTCGCGCTGCGCTTGAACTCCGACGTGATTCATTGGGAGAACCGCGGCGGCACGCTCGTCAAGGACAAGCTGCCGAGGGCCGCCGGCGGACAGTGGGTCGGCCTCGTGCTGTTGTTCTCTTCGGCGACCGGCGAGCCGCTGGCGATCTTTCCGGACGGCGTCATGCAGCGCATCCGCGTCGCGGCCACAAGCGCGCTCGCCGCCGCGCGGATGGCGCGGGAAGACGCAGCGGTTCTCGGCATGCTGGGCTCCGGCTGGCAGGCCGGCTCGCACGTGCCGGCGATGTGCGCGGTTAGAAAGATCAAACGCGTGCAGATTTTCAGCCCGACGAAGCAAAACCGCGAGCGCTTCGCGGGCGAGATGGCCGCGCTCACCGGCGTCGACTGCGTCGCGCTCGAAAGCGCAGAAGCCGCGGCAGCCGGCGCCGACATTCTCGTCGCCGCGACCAACGCGGCCTCCCCGGTGGTCCAGCCCGAATGGCTTAAACCCGGAATGTTTCTGACGTGCGTCAAGGACAGCGAACTGGGCGAGGCGACGATCCGCAAGCCCGACCGCGTGATTATCCACGTGCGCCGCCACGCGCCTGACAACTACATCGCGGGAATCGACGAGAAAGTCTCCGCGCACGATCCGATCGATGTCCTGAGCGGCAAGGCGAGCGCCGCCACGGCCTCGGCTCCGCCGTTCTGGACGGCAAATCCCGAAATGAAGGATCTGATCGCAGGGAAAGTCCCCGGCCGCGCGTCCCGCGACGAGATCACCTGCTTCATCAACAACATCGGCATCGGGCTGCAATTCGCGGCGCTCGGCGCCGCCGTCCTGGAGCAGGCACGTGCCAAAGGCGTCGGCAAAGAGCTTCCGACAGAGTGGTTCACCCAAACCGTCCATCCCTAGGGTCCGCCGTCCGCGTCTGGACAGTCTCCGCTAAAAGCGATAAAAAGCGCTTTGGTCCATCTAGATTCGCATTAACCTCTGAACCGTTGCGGCGGATCACATGAGAACGAAAAGGCGATTCGTAATACTGATAGTGGGCCTGGTGATTTTCGCGGCCGGCCGGGCCGCGTCCGCGGCCGAGAAGCTCGTCGGCCTCTATTCGGCGCAGGTGATGTCGCAGTCGCTTCCCTGGATCGCGCAGGAAGCCGGGCTTTTTCCGAAATATAATCTCGATTTCCAGCTCGTCTACATATCTTCGTCGCCGATGGCGACCGCGGCGATCGTCGGGGGCGACGTCGAGGTGATCTTGACCGGTGGCGTCGGCATCGTGCGCGCCTACGTCCAGGGCAACACCGATTTGGCTTTCATCGGCGGAGTCAAGAACGTCATGACGCAGAGCGTCGTCGCCGGCCCGGCGATCAAGCGCCCCGAGGATTTGAAGGGGAAGAAGGTCGGCGTCAGCCGCATCGGCGGCAATACGCATTATTTCATGATCCAGATCGCGCGGCGCCACGGCCTCGAGCCCGGCCGCGACTTCACTTTCATCCAGACCGGCGGCGATCCCGAGGCGATGGCCGCGCTCATCACGGGAAACATCGACGCCGCGGTGCTGACGCCGCCTTCGGACGCGATAGCGCTGGCGCAGGGGCAGCATTACGTCGTTTACGGCCCGGAATTGAAGATTCCCTACGCGGCGACAATCTTCGTCGCGAAGCGCTCGACGATGGACAAACGGCCGACGGCGATGCGCTCGTTCATGCGCGCGATGGCCGAGTCCGAGAAGATCCTCCACACGGACCGCGATCTGGTTTATCGCGTCCTCGGAAAGAAGCTCCGCGTCACCGATAAGAGAATTCTCGACGCGGCGTACAACGCGGAGATCAAGGCGCTGGAGCCGCGGCTCGCGATGAGCACGGAATCGATCCAGGCGATGATCGAGGACGTGGCGCAGACCGACGCGCGCGCGAAGAAGGTGAAGGCGCCGGAAATGATCGACACGCGTTATATCGACGAAATGGACAAGAGCGGCTTCTTCGAGCAAATCTGGAAAAAGTAGGAGACTCGCATGGAAGCAGTTAAAGACGCGATTAAAGTTATCGACTCCGACGGTCACGCGCGCGACATAGACGATCTTTTGAAGCCGTATCTGCCGGAGCCGTACCGCAGCCGCAGAGCTCCCTTGCTGCCGCGGGAAACTTTCGACCGCAATCTCGGCGGGACGCTCGGCCACGCCGGGGTGAAGCTGGAAGAGCGGCTCGCCGCAATGGACACCCAGCAGATCGATACCGCCGTTCTGTATCCCACTTCCGGTCTCGGTATCGGGCGCGTGCGGGAGAAAGATTATTCCGTCGCGCTGTGCCGCGCGTACAACGATTTTATTTCCGATTACTGCAAAGGGTCGCCGCGCCTGAAGGCGGTGGCCAACTTGCCGGTCAACGAGCCGGAAGCCGCCGCCGCGGAACTCCGCCGCGCCGTGACGAAGCTCGGCCTCTGCGGCGGCATGCTCGCGGCGCAGGCGCACAGCAAGAATCTCGGCAGCGCGGAATTCCATCCGCTCTACAAAGAGGCGGAGGCGCTCGAGACGCCGATCGCCATCCACGCCTTCGGCGGCGACGAGCCGGGCACCGACATCTTCGAGCAGTTCATCGCGATCCATACGTGCGGCCATCCGTTTCCGGTGCTGCGCCAGCTTACTGCGATGGTTTTCGCGGGCATTCCGGAGTTATTTCCCAAGCTCCGCATCGGCTATCTCGAGATCGGCTGCGGCTGGATCCCTTACTGGGCCGAGCGCATGGACGAAGAATGGGAGAAGCGGGGGAAAGTCGAGGCGCCGCTGTGCAAGAAGAAGCCGAGCGAGTATCTCACCGGCGGACGGATCTATTACGGCTGCGAGCCGGAAGAGAAGATGATGGGCTATATCGTTAAGGAGATCGGCTCCGAGACGCTCATGTACGCATCGGATTACCCGCATTGGGACATGACGTGGCCGGAATCCGCCTCGATCGTCTGGGCGCGCGAGGACCTGTCGCTCGAAGCGAAGAAAAATATCCTGCGCGACAACGCCAAGCGATTTTACAACCTGAGTTAGGTTTCGCATAACAGAGGAGACAATAATGATCGAGACGAAAGGTCTTACCGGCGCGCAAACGTTGCTGCGCGTCCTTCACGGCATGGGCGTCGAGCGCATTTTCGCTTCGCCGGGCTCGGAGTGGTCGCCCGTATGGGAGGCGCTCGCCGAGCCGGGCGAGCACATGCCGCTTTACATGAGCACGCGCCACGAAGAGGTCGCCGTCGGGATGGCGAGCGGCTACGCGAAATCGACGGGCAAGCTGCCGGCGGTGATGATCCACACGACGGTCGGCGCGCTCCACGCGACGATGGCGATGCGCGGCGCGCTGCACGAGCAGGTGCCGATGGTCGTCTTCACCGGCGAGTCGATCGCCTTCGGCGAAGACCCGGGACCCGACGTAGGCGGCCAGTGGCTGAGCCACTTGTCCGACATGGGCGGTCCTGCGCGGCTCGTCGAGCCGACGGTTAAATGGAGCTTCGGCGTCAACACGAAATCGATCCTGCCCGCGACGATCCAGCGCGCTTGCCGCCTCGCGATGTCGTCGCCCCGGGGCCCGGTGTTTGTCTCGATCCCGATGGAATATCTTTTCGATCAGATGACGCACGACGCGCCGTCCGATCGCGGCGAGCAGCCGGGTCCAGTGGCAGATCCCAAGGGCATCGAAGCGCTGGCCGAGATGCTCGCCGGCGCGAAAAATCCCGTCGTTATAGCGGAGGACGCCGGAAGGACGCACAAGTCTGTCGAGTGCCTCGTCGAAATCGCCGAGCTCCTCGGCGCGGGCGTGTGCGAGACGCGCAGCACCGGCTGCATCAATTTTCCGCGCACGCATCCGCTGCACGCGGGATACGAGCCGGCGGAGCATTTGAAGGACGCCGACGTGCTGTTCATGCTGTCTGTGATCGCGCCGTGGCATCCGGCGTCGCGCCGCCCTGCGGTAGCGGGCGCGAAGATCGCCGTGCTCGATGAGAATCCGCTGCGCATCGAGATGCCGTATCTGGGCTACCAGGCCGATCTCTGCCTCACCGGCGAGATCGAGACGTCGCTCGAAGCCTTGCTCGCCGCGGTCAAAAATCGCGTGAAGAAAGGGGACAGCGAGCGCGGGAAGCGCGCCGAGGCGTGGAAGAGCCGCAACGAGGCACGCAGAAAAAAATGGCGGGAAGAGGCAGAGGCGCTCGCGCAGCAGCAGCCGATGGACACGCGCTGGGTCGCCCATGAAGTCAGCCGCGCGCTCCCGGCCGACGCGATGGTGGTCGAAGAGACGATCACGCATCGCCTCGCCGTGCACCGCTACTTCGACGGGCTCAAGCCGGGCTCTTTCTTCGCCGGCTGCATCGGCGGTCTCGGCACGGGTCTATCGACGGCGCTCGGCGTGAAAGCGGCGAACCCCAAGCGCCCGGTTATTTGTCTCATCGGCGACGGCTCGTTCAACTACGATCCCGCGCCGGCGGCGCTCGGCGCCGCGCAGGAGCACAACCTTCCGTTCCTGATCGTCATGTTCAACAACCAGGGTTACCTCTCGCAAAAATCCGGCGTGCCGAAATATTATCCCAACGGCTGGGCCGTGAAGGCGAAAAAGTTCGCCGGGCTCGATATCGCGCCGTGCCCTGATTATGCGACAATCGTTAAGGCTTTCGACGGGTACGGCGAGAAAGTTGAAGCACCGGATGAGGTTAGAAAAGCGGTCGAGCGCGGTTTGAAAGCGGTCGCGGCCGGCCAGACCGCGTTGATCGACTGCCGGCTACGGCCGGTGTCTCAGATCGCGGAACGAGGCGAAGGGTAGCCGCGTCTCTGTCAAGTTTTTGGAGGATAAGACAGGGTGGAATCGATCGCGGAGCTCAGAAACCGCGCGAGCGTCGCCGACGAAGCTTTTGATCAAGCGGCGATGGCCGAGGACAAGGCGCGAGCGGCATAAGCCGGAGGGAATCCCGGTTGAAAGCTGTAGCGCGGCTAACGCAAAAATCCCGCCCCGAGAACATGAAGCTTGACGGCGCGCTGGCCAAGAAGGTCGCGCTGTCCTGCCGCATTCTCGCCAAGCTCGGCTTATTCAAAGAGACCACCGGCCACGTGAGCGCCCGCAACCCCGATGGCCGCACGATGCTGATCCGCGGCCGCGGCGGCAGCGAGACCGGTCTTATCTTCACCCGCCCGGCCGACATCGTGCTGGCCGACTTCGACGGTGCGCCGCTCAAGAATCGCGGCGGCCTGAAGACGCCGAACGAAGCCTGCATCCACGGCGAGATTTACAAGCGGCGGCCCGAAGCCGGCGGCGTCGTGCACGCGCATCCGCCGGCGATCGTCCTCACGAGCATGGCCGGCATTCCGCTGCGGCCGATCTTCGGCGGATACGATCCGCAGGGCATGCGCATCGCGCTCCGCGGCGTTCCCTTATACCAAAGCAGCCTGACGCTTCATTCCGTCGAGCAGGTCCACGAGATGCTCGAAGTCATGGGCGAAAGCGACATCTGCGTGCTACGGGGGCACGGCGTCGTAGTCGTCGGAAAAACGATCGAGGAGGCGACGATCAAGGCGATCAAGCTCGATCATCTCGCTGAGATGAATCTCCGCGCGGCGACGTTGGGGAATGTGCCGTCGGTGCCTCAGGAGGATATCGATCGCTTTCTCTCGCGGCGGCAGGCCCCGGGCCGGACGCAGGAGCCGCTGTGGCGCTTCTACGAGGAGTGGGAGAAACGGAACTGAAGGTTCTGCTATGTCGAACAAGATCGATATTGACGCGCTGAAGCAGCGCCTCGTCGAAGGCATTCAGGTCGTGACCGGCGAGGGGATTCTCTCCGGATCGGGACATCTGAGCGTGCGTATCCCGGGAACGGAGACGTTCCTGATCAATCCGCGCTTTGCCGGCGCGCTCGCCGACGCGGGCGACATCTGCACGGTCACCTTCGACGGCAAGCGCATCGCCGGCGCCGGGCCGATTCCGTCGGAGTCGGTCATTCACAGCGCGATCTACAAGCAGCGGCCGGACATCGCGAGCGTGCTCCACTGCCATGCGCGCTATTCGGTATTGATGGGTTTGCAGGAAGGCGGGCTCATTCCGTTCAACCGCGAGGCGCGCATTTTCGCCGACGGTGTTCCGGTGTTTCCCGACAGTCACGGCATCAACAGCGAAGCGCTCGCCGCGCGCATGGTCGAGGCGCTCGGACCGCACCATGCGCTTTTTCTCCGCGGCCACGGCTGCGTCGTCACCGGACCGGGCATCGAAGGTACCTGCATCTCGGCGATCCAGCTGGAGCGCGCGTGCGAGGACCAGCTGCTGCTCATGAGCTTCTCGACGCCGAAGCCGCTGCCGGAAGCCGGCCGCGGGCGCGTGAAGGCGCGCCTCGAGAATCCCTATCGGGCATGGCCGTTCCTCCTCTATAAGCACAAAGTCAAATCCAAAGCCGAAATCCGCGCCGCGATCCGTACGCTCGACGAAGGCGAGCACTACTGATCCGATCCATGAAAAGCTTTTCCCGGGAAATTTTCGCGCTCGCCGCGGTCTTATTTTTCTCGCTCACGGCCTCGAGTCTCGGGCAGGAGAAACGGGAAACCGTGACGATCTCGTATGCTTCCGTCTCCGGCACGCGCGCGCCGCTCTGGATCGCGAAGGATCTGGGGCTCTACGAAAAATACGGCGTTGAAGGCAATCTCGTCTACATCGCTTCGGGCATCACCTCCGTCAACGCGCTGCTGGGCGGCAGCGTCCAGGTGATCGCGGCGTCCGGCTCCTCCGCCGTCGGTGCCGCCGCCAACGGCGCGCCGGTCGTCATCATGGCGAGCCTGGGCGCGATCGCCTACAAGCTGATTGCGAATCCCTCGATCACGTCGGTGCAGGCGCTCAAAGGAAAGGTGATCGGCTCGAGCCGCATCGGCGCAGGCTCGGATTACGCGCTGAAGCGGCTGCTGCCGAAGCTCGGCCTTCAGCCGGGAAAAGACGTGCAACTGATTCCCACGGGCATCAGCGAATCGGACCGCCGCATCGTGATCATGCTGCAAGGGAAGATCGACGCGACGCTGGCGACCGTCGACAATATTCTGCAGCTCGAACTGCAGGGCCAGAAGGTCTCGGTGCTCGCGGACCTGCTGCAAGAGGGGGTTTACACCACCGGCAGCGATATCTCGACGAGCCGACAATTCATGAAGGAGAAGCGGCGGCAGCTCAAGGGCTTCATCATGGCGATCACCGAGGCCGTCAAAGTAGGGCGGAGCAATAAAGAGCTGGCCTTTCGCGTCTATCGCAAATACATGAAAGTGGAAGACCCGCGGCTCCTCGACTCTATGTACAAGAATTATCTCCTCGGCACGATCCCGCAGAAACCCTATCCGCGCGCGGAAGCGCTCCAGAACGACATCGAGGAC
>DATDFN010000147.1:0-6758 GCA_036522615.1 Binatia bacterium
AGTTGTCGGTTGTCAGTTGTCAGTTGTCAGTTGTCGGTATGTGCTTGCCTACTGACAACTGACAACTCGTCCTACTGACAACTGTCTCTCACGCCGCCGTGCCGTGGCACTTCTTGTACTTCTTCCCCGACCCGCAGGGGCAGGGGTCGTTGCGCCCCACTTTGCCCTGCTGGCGCTTCACGGGGGACGGCGCCTCCTTCGGCGCGCCGGAGAACGTCAGCTGCTGCTTCGGCGCCTGGGGGAGCATCCGCTCGATGCGCGCCGTCTCGGAGTCGCCGCGGCCCTGCGCGCGCTGCTCGCCTTCGCGCTCCACCACCACGTCCATCTTCCAGAGGAACTGCACCACGCGGTCCTGGATGCGCTCCATCATTTCCTGGAAGAGCTCGAACGACTCCTTCTTGTACTCGATGAGCGGATCGCGCTGGCCGTAGCCGCGCAGGCCGATGCCTTCCTTCAGGTGGTCGAGCATCAGCAGGTGATCCTTCCACTGCTGGTCGATGACCTGCAGCAGGATGTAGCGCTCGTGGAGGCGCATCACCTCCGGGCCGACCGCCTTCTCCTTCTGCTCGTAGCGCTCGTTCACCGCCTCGCGCAGGCGCTCCTTCACCTCTTCCTTGCGCATCGCGTCGATGTCGACGCCGGCGCTCTCGGTGGTGAGGCCGAAGAGGTCGAACAGCTCCGCGTCGAGCTCGGCCTGGTTGGGCTGCTCGCGCACGTCGTCCTGCACGTGCGTGTCGACCACGAAGTCGACGATGTCATCCGCGGCGTTGAGGATGTACTCCTTCCCCTCCCGCCCTTCCAGGATGGAGCGGCGCAGCGTGTAGATCGACTCGCGCTGCTTGTTCATCACGTCGTCGTACTCGAGCAGGTGCTTGCGCGCCTCGAAGTTGCGCCCCTCGACCTGCTTCTGCGCGCGCTCGATCGCGCGCGTGACCATGCCGTGCTCGATCGGCACGCCCTCCTCCATCCCCAGGCGTTGCATGAGGCCGGAGATGCGGTCGGAGCCGAAGATGCGCATGAGGTCATCTTCCAGCGAGAGGTAGAAGCGCGAGGAGCCGGGGTCGCCCTGGCGGCCGGAGCGGCCGCGCAGCTGGTTGTCGATGCGGCGCGACTCGTGGCGCTCGGTGCCGATGATGTGCAGCCCGCCCGCGTTCACCACCTCTTCGTGGTCGTACTTCCACTGCGACTGAATGTCCTGCTCGATGGCCTTGCGCTGCTCGATGTCGGCGATGTCTTTCGTTTTCTTCGCCGCCTCGAACTCCGGGTTGCCGCCGAGGAGGATGTCGGTGCCGCGGCCGGCCATGTTCGTGGCGATCGTCACCGCGCCTTTGCGGCCGGCCTGCGCCACGATCTCCGCCTCGCGCTCGTGGTACTTCGCGTTGAGCACGACGTGCGGCACGCCGTTGCGCTTGAGCGCCGAGGAGAGCGCTTCCGACTTTTCAATGGAGATCGTGCCGACGAGCGCCGGCTGGCCGGCCTCATGCCGCTCCTTCACCTCCGCCACGATGGCCTCGAATTTCTCGCGCTCGGTGCGGTAGACGAGATCCGCCATGTCCTTGCGCACCATCGGGCGGTTGGGCGGGATGACCACGACCTCCAGCGAGTAAATCTTGTCGAACTCCGCCGCCTCCGTATCCGCCGTGCCGGTCATGCCGGCCAGCTTCTCGTACATGCGGAAGTAGTTCTGGAACGTGATGGTGGCGAGCGTCTGGTTCTCGCTCTCGATGCGGACGCCTTCCTTCGCCTCCACCGCCTGGTGCAGGCCGTCGGACCAGCGCCGGCCCGGCATGAGGCGCCCGGTGAACTCGTCGACGATGATGACCTCGCCGTCTTTGATGACGTAATCGACGTCGCGCTTGAACAGCGCATGCGCCTTCAACCCCTGGTGGATGTGGTGCAGCGTGTCGATATTGCGCGGGTCGTAGAGATTGTGGATGTTGAGCAGGCGCTCGACCTTGGCGACGCCGGTCTCGGTGAGCGTTGCGGTCTTGCTCTTCTCGTCGACGGTATAATCGCCCTGCTTCTCGATCGCCGCGCGCTTTTCCTGCGTGGGATCGCCCTGGATCACAGCGCCGCGGGTGAGCTTCGGGATGATGCGATCGATGGTGTAGTACTTGTCGGTCGATTCCTCCGCCGGACCCGAAATGATGAGCGGCGTCCGCGCCTCGTCGATGAGGATGTTGTCGACCTCGTCGACGATGGCGTAATTCAGCTCGCGCTGGACGTATTCCTCCAGCGAGAATTTCATGTTGTCGCGGAGATAATCGAAACCGAATTCGTGGTTCGTGCCGTAAGTGATATCCGCCATGTAGGCTTCGCGGCGCGAGATCGGGCGGAGATTGAGATAACGGTAGTCTTTGGTGATGTAAGTCGGATCGAAGAGATAGCTCGCCTCGTGCACGATGGACGCGACAGTCTGGCCGAGCGCATGATAAATAGGCCCCATCCATTGCACGTCGCGCCGCGCGAGATAGTCGTTGACGGTGATCAGATGGACGCCCTTGCCGGTGAGGGCGTTCAGATAGAACGGCAGCGTGGCGACAAGCGTTTTGCCTTCGCCGGTCTTCATCTCAGAAATCTTGCCTTCGTGCAGGACGATGCCGCCGATCATCTGCTCGTCGAAATGCCGGAGCCCGATAGTCCGCTTCGACGCCTCGCGAACGGCGGCAAAAGCCTCCGGGAGAATCTCCTCCAGCGCCTCGCCTTCCGCTTCGCGGAGGCGCTTTTCGAGATTCTCGGCTTCGGTCTTGAGCCCCTCGCGCTCCTCGGCGTCGGCGGCGGAGATTTTTGCCTGGGCCTCTTCCACCTCCCCGCGCACCGCGGCGGTGGCGGACCGGATCCGCTCCTTGAATTGCTCGGTTTTAGCCTTCAATTCAGCGTCGGAAAGCTTCGCCAGCTCGGGCTCCAGCGCGGCGATCTCCTCGACGATCGGCCGTATGCGCTTGATCTCGCGCTCGTTTTTGGTCCCGACGATCTTTTTAATCAAATCGAGCATTTATAATCATTCAAAATACACGATTCGGCATACCTCATACAAGCTTAGGACCCGGCAAATACGTCTTTTTCCTTGACACCGGGATAAACAGCATGATACCTGCAGCGCGAACCATGTTAACAGGGCGATCATACCTCCTATACGTCGCCATCGGTATGAGCGGTGCAGTGGTGCTGGCCGCGGCGCTGCAAACGCCGACGTTCGCCGCACAGCCGCAGCAGACAGACGAGCAGAACGACCCCAATTCTCCCGAACGGGATGCCTTCAATCAATACGCATCGTCGGCGCGCGGCTTACAGCAGGCCGCGATCGACGACCTCCAGGCCGCGGTGAACGCGGCAAAATCCGCCGGTGCTTTAGACCCCAAGGACGCCGAAGGCCGCGCCGCCATCGCGCGCCGGGCGCAGGACAGAATCACCTCCGCCATGAATAAATTCGAAGGCGCGGCGCGTGAGGCCAAGGCGGCGGCGCGCTTCGCAGGCGAGCTCAGAAAGATGGGAATCACGCCCGACCCGATCTACGACCCAGACGCGGTTAAAACAGCGCTCGACAGGCTTCGCGAGCTCGTCGTCGTGCCGCGCCATTACGGGCCGGGACCGGAAACCGAGCCCGACGAAGAGCTGGACCAATCCTCGGCCGACCGCGAAAAGGATGCGATCAACGAGCTTGGCCAGGCGATCAAGGACGCCCAGGACGCCGGTTCATTAGATCCCAAGGATGTAAGGGGACGAACGGCGAAAGCGCGCGCCGCGCGCGATCACGCGATCAATGCGCTGAAAAATTTCGAGGCCGCGCGAAGGCTCGCACGATCGGCCGAGCAAATCCGGCAGAGCAAAGCCACGCCCTTCCGCGAGAACATTCCTTACGGCCAGTCTACCCCGCCGCCGGTCGTGGTTCCGCCCTACGGGTACATGTATGGGCCGGGAGGATATCTCGTGCCGCGTCGCGACAACGAGCCGGTGTACGATCCGTGGGGGCTGCCGAGATAAGCGGGCAGCGTCAGCTTCGAAACCGCTCGCTATACTGCAGCGCTCACCTTTCTATCCTCACCGCCGAATCCACGCGCTCGCCCATAAACCGCCGGCCGACCTTGATGAAGCGGTCGGGCACGTCGGTGACGAAAAAGCTCGCCGCGCCTTTTCCGCGCTCCCGCTCGAGCGCTTTTTCTTTCAGCAGCCTGGATACTTCACCCGCCGTCTCCTCGGCCGAGTCGACCAGGCGCACGTCGCGGCCCATGAACCTGCGAATCGCCTTTTTGAGCAGCGGGTAGTGCGTGCAGCCGAGGATCAGCGTATCGATGCCGCTGCGCTTGAAGCCGGCGAGATACGATTCGACGGTCCGATCGACGACCTCGTTGTCGAGCCAGCCTTCCTCGACGAGCGGCACGAACAGCGGGCACGCCCGGCTGTAGACTTCGACATCGCGATCGAGCCGCTTGAGCGCTTCGGTATAAGCGCCGCTCATAATCGTCGCCTCCGTGCCGATCACGCCCACGCGCTTGTTGCGCGTTTTCTTGATCGCTCCGCGCGCGCCCGGCTCGATGACGCCTATAACCGGCACCGGGAGCTCCGATTGCAGCGGCCCGAGCGCGACTGCGGTCGAGGTGTTGCAGGCGACGACGACGAGCTTGACGCGCTTCTGCAGCAAAAAGTCGGCGTTCTCGAACGAATAGCGAAGCACGGTCTCGACGGATTTCGTTCCGTACGGCGAACGCGCCGTGTCGCCGAGATAGACGGTGTTCTCGCGCGGCAGCTTCGCGATTATCTCATGCAAAACGGTGAGACCGCCGATGCCGGAGTCGAAGAGACCGATGGGATCGGAAGAAGGCATTTAGGATGCGAGGCTCTCGGTCATGTGGCTGCCGAGCTCTTTTTCACATGCCGGCACAAACCCGAAGACCTGCTCCCATACCTCGCGCGATTCCATGCAGAGATACACAAAGACGGTCGGCGCCGCGGCGCGAATCCAGCCGAGCATTTTGCGATACATCGCGACGCGCAGCGGCTGGAAGTAGCGGAGCTTGCCGTCGGGGCAGAGAATCTGCTCGCCGGTCGGAAGCTGGCTCGTCGGGAAGCGCGAGCGCATCGTTCGCTTGAGCGCGGGCGTCGTGCGCAGCACGCCCATGCTGATCCATGCGATGCGCCGGAAATCGACGGCGGTGAAAAGCTTCTCGACCATATCGCGGTAATCGTTTTCCCAGCCCTCGTACTCGACCATCGGATCGAAATGAAAGCCTAGTTTATAGCCCGCCGCCTGGCAGCGCTTCGCGGCGGCGATGCGTTCGTCGAGACTCGCCGTATCGTGCTCGTCGGCGTCGATCACCCGCTGCGGGTTCATCGACCACGAGACGACGACGCGTTCTTTGGGATCGAGGCCGAGAAGCTCGTCGACGCAGTCGCTTTTCGTCTTCAGCTCGAGCAGCGCGTTCGGCTGCTCGGCAAAGAAAGGCACGACCTCGGCCGAGAAGCCGATGTACGGATCGAGCGCGAGGCTGTCGGTGATCTCGCCGGTGCCGATGCGAAAAAAGAATTTGCGGTGTTTTTCCAGCATCTCGCCGGCTTCGGCGATGAGATCGCCGACATTCGTAAACACCTTCAGGGCCGCATTGGAACCGAGATAATCCTGAAGGTAGCAGTAGCTGCAGTCCATCGGACAATTGCTGGCGAAGTTGATGACGAAATAATTGCAGCAGACCTGCCCGTCGCTGCCGGGGCATTTTTTCAGGAATTCTCCGCGGTGCCGTTGCAGGAACAGCCGCCGCTTCGCGGCGCCGAAATCCTCCGGGGTCAAGAGTTCGGTTTCCGCCGAATATATAAAGGGCACGTCGCGAAACGCGCGCTTGACGTTGCGGTAGATCGGGCTTTCTTCGACGCCGGGTTCGACGACGATCTCCTGCGGCCGATAGGGCTTCATCTCAGGCTCCCGCCGTCCCGCTCCCGAGCATCCTAAAAATGTCTCTCATGTGATCGCTGTCGGCGGCGCGCAAAGCTTCCGCCGCGAGCCGCCGCAGGTCTTCCTGACTCGTCGCCTCAATTTTCACGGCGACGCATCCCCCTTCCAGCCCCTGCGGAACGCTTATGGAAATTCCGGCCGGAAGCCTCAGATTGCGAATGCGCCGCTGAATCTCGTCTTCGATACCGGCGAGTCGGGGAAAGCGCAGCCTGCGGAGCTCTTCCTTCAAGCGCTTCAGCTTGTCATTCCTGCCCAGTCGCGGGTCCGTGACGACGCCCGACAGCTCTGCACGCAAGAGCGTTGCGATCGGCGTACCGTCTCTGAGCGAGATCTCATCGAGCCAGTCAAGCAGATCCTTGAAATGATTCTCGCCCGGCCTGACTTCGCGGATCATTTCCAGCAGAGCACCGCGGTCGGATTCGTTATAGCCGAGCCAGCGCGCCTCGGTATGCAGATGAAAACCCTTGGTCCTGCAGTAAGATCGGATCTCCTGATCCATCGGATTCTCCAGTGAATTCAGTTACTAGGGCGTCATATTCTAAAGCTTCTGTTTCATGGCCGCGTTTGCGTGCGCCCGCAGCCAATATGCGGGTCTTGCGCGCCAAAACCTCAATCGCCCACTTCCGTCTCTCGCCCGCAAGCCCCGCGTCCAAGAGCTTCTTCAGCGCATGCACGCGAAATCGATCGAAGCCCCAGGTCGAGCGCGAGAGCTGGTCGGCGTGCCCGCCGCGCTTGACCACCAACGGCTCGGGGACGAGACCCACATCGTGATCGCGCCCGATGCGGAGCCACAAATCGTAATCTTCGCATA
>DATDFN010000148.1:0-8027 GCA_036522615.1 Binatia bacterium
CAAATCGACTTCGTCTCCGCCGACGGTCCGGAACCGGCGGTCAAAAACACGGACTTGATTATTACCTCCACGAGCTCGCAGACCGAGGTTTTCCCCGCCGACTGGGTCGCACCGGGAACGCATCTCACCAGCATCGGCAAGCCCGGCGAGCTCGGCAAGGAGCTCTATCTCCGCGCCGATCGCTATATTGTTGGGAGCCGCGAGCACGAAAAAAACTATTGGGACCGCTCGGGGCCGATGCCGATCGTCGAGCTCGTCGCCGAAGGCAAAACCTCGTGGGAGAAAGTTCCCGAGCTGGGCGATCTCGTCGTCGGCCGCGCTTCCGGCCGGAAGAGCCCGAAGGAAATCACGATCTTTAAAGAATCCCAGGGCGGCTTCGGCGATATGGCCTTCGCGCAGTGGATTTACGAGGAAGCGGTGCGCCGGAAGCTCGGGCGCGAGATGACGCTGTAGAAATCAGGAGGTTCTATGCAAGTACCGGAACTTTCCGTCAAGGAGCGGGACCGGAGGTATGCCGCGATCCGCACGGAACTGCGCGAGAAGAAAATCGACTGCGCGGTAGTGCGTGGCACGAATCTGTTTTATCTCAGCAATGGCGTTAAGGGCGAGCTCTTCGGCATTCTTCCCGCCGACGACCGGCCGCTCGCGGTCATCGTCAACCGGCGGCACTTGATCGACATCTCGCCGCGCGTCCTGCTCGACGCGCAGGATTGGGTCACCGATTTGAAGCCGGGCTTCGACGCCTCTGCCGTCATCGACCGGATCAAAGAGCTGGGATACGAGAATGCTACTGTCGGTCTCGCCGGCGGCATCGATTACAAATTCTACAACCGGCTGCAAAAGACGCTGCCGAACGCGAAGATCGCCGACGTCGCAGAAATCTTCTCGGAAGTGCGTACGATCAAGAGCGACGAGGAGAACGCGCTGATCGACCGCGCCAACCGCATTTTCGACGCGGCGATGGAGCACGTCCAGAAAGTGGCGCGTCCGGGCATGACCGGAAAGCAGATCGTGCAGGAGGCGATCCGCGCGATGTGGGACACCGGCGGCGACCTCGAATCGACGCTCTCTTTCAACTTCGGCCCAGTGCCGGCGCAGAACCCGATTCTCGCAGACCTGTGCCTCGAGAAAAAAATTCAGCCCGGCGACATCGGCACGTTTACCGCGCACGCGGAATACGCCGGCTATGCCGGGCACAGCGATCAGGAGATCTCCTTCGGCGAGCCGAAGCCGGTGTATCGCGAGATGTTCTCCGCCGTGATCGCGATCCGCAAGGCGGTGCTCGGACAGGTCAAAGACGGCGCGACGCAGCGCGACCTCATCACCGCTTACCAAAAGGCCTGCAAAGAAAGTGGCTTCAAATCCTCGGCGCACTCGCAGATTCATCAGTACGGGATCGACGTGCCGGAATTCCCCGGCCAATCGTTCCGCATCGCCGATCCCACGCCGGAGGCGGGCGGCCTCGGCGGCGCGGGGAATTATGTCCTGCGGTCGGGGATGATCTACAGCATCTCGCCTACCGTCGTGAACCGCGACGGCCCCGATTCCCTCTTGGGCGGAACTTCGCTCGTCGTCACCAAAGACGGCTATCGCGATCACGGCGACCGCAAAGTCGAACTATTGATCGCCGCGTAAACGTGGAAGCTGTCGAAAGGCTCGTCGTCCCGCGCTTCTCGCTCGCCGAGCGGGACCGGCGCTGGGCGCTCGTGCGTCGCCTCATGGCCGAAGCGGGTCTCGACGCGATCGTGACGGCGGTCAATACGGGGCACTGGGACCATTTCCAAGCGAACACGCGCTATCTCACCGGCATCGGCGGCAACTGCGGCGAGGCGTCCGCGGTGTTTCCGCTGGACGGCGAGGTCACCGCGATCGCGATGGGGATTCCGCCGATCCATTACTGGCTCGGCTTCCAGGACTGGGTGACGGACGTTCGCAACTGCAATCGCTACTTCGGCCGCGGCATCGCCGAGCGGCTGAAAGAATTGAAGTTGGATCGCGGCCGCATCGGCGTCGCCGGCTTGTATAACATCAGCCGCGCGCCCGAAGGCGTCATGCCTTACGGCACGATGCGCGCGATCGAAGAGGCGTTCCCGCACGCGACCTTCATCGACGCGACGGACCTCATGGAGCGCGCCCGCTACGTCAAGAGCGCGGAGGAGATCGAGGCGCTCGCCAAGGCCGTGGAGCTGGTGGAAAAAGCGATCGACGCGATGGCGGCGACGGCGCGTCCGGGCGTGCCCGAGTGCGAAGTTTACGCCGCGATGATCCACGCGATGGCAAAAGAGGGCGGCGAGCTGCCGACGATGCTGCAATGGACCGCCGGGCCCGAGCCGCACGGCAACAACATCCTGCCGACGCTGCGGCCGCTGCAAAACGGCGATATCGTCATGAACGAGATCGAGGCGCGCTGGCTCGGCTACGTCGGCCAGGGCGTGCAGCCGATGTTTATCGGCAAGGTCGATCAAGTCTGGCGCGACATCTTCAAAACCTGCGAGGAGATCCTCGCGGCGACGTATGAGATCTTTAAGCCCGGCATCACGATCGGCGAGCTGAATCAATTTTGCGTCGCGTGGGGCGAGAAGCGCGGCCGCTTCGTCACGCGGCCGCTGTTTCACGGCCGCGGTCTCGGCGACGATGCGCCGGTCTCCGCGCGCTCGACCCGGGACGAGCACGCGCGCTGGCGGCTCGAAGAGAATACGGTCTTTGTGTTGAAGCCGACCGTCGCGACGCCGGACGGCAACAAGCGCCTTTACTGGGGCGACTGCGTCGTGTGCACGCCGCAAGGACCACGCCGTCTCGGCAAGCGGCCGATCCGCGCGATCGAGATTCATTGAGGAGCATGGCATGAGCAAAAATCGATTTTTGATTCTGACGGCGCTTCTGTTCCTCTGGCCGACCACGTCGCGCGCGGCGGAGCCGGCGGCGCTTACTAAGCTCATCGGCGCGGCAAAAGCGGAGAAGGAGTTCACTCTGTTAGGCGGCGGCGGAGTATGGGGCGACGCCGAAGCGCAGAAAAAGATCGAGAACGGCTTCAATAAGCATTTCGGCCTCAACGTCCACATCAAGTTTATTCCGGGTCCGGCGATGCCCGACCTCGCGCGGCGCATCGCCGACGAGTACAAAGCCGGACAGAAATCGGCGAGCGACATGTATCTCGGCTCGGAATCGCACTTCGTCGAGCTCACGCGCTCCGACGCGCTCAGGAGTTTCAACTGGCGCGAGGCCTTTCCGAATATTCCGGCGCCGATGGTGGAAATGGACGGGCGGCTTCTGCGCGAGGCGACGCGCTACATCGGCGTCTCCTATAATCGTCAGGCGGTGCAGGAAAAAGAGCTGCCGCGGCAGTTGAACGATCTTCTCGACCCCAAGTGGAAGGGCAGGATCGCCTCGACGCCCTACGCCGCGAGCTTCGACCGCCTCGCTTCCGTCATCGGGCCGGAGAAGACGCGCGAGTTCCTCAAGCGCTTCACGCAGAACGTCGCCGGCCTCATTCGCTGCGGCGAGGAGGAGCGGATCGCGAGCGGCGAATTCGTCATGCTGGCGCTCAACTGCGGCACATACGAGGCCGAGCGCGCGCAGCGCCAGGGGATGCCGGTCAACGCGCGGATACTTTCCGACGTGCCGATCGTTGGCTACTGGTATGTCTCGGTGCCGAAGCATTCCGCGCATCCCAACATGGCGACGCTTTTCGCCGGATACCTGCTCACTCCCGAGGGGCAGAAGGTTCGTTTCGACTCCATCGGCGCCACCGCGCATCTCATCGAGGGAACGCCGGCGAACAAGCAATATAAGGAGCTGAAGGCGCAGGGGATCGAGTTGAAAGAGTTCACTGCCGACTTCGTGATCAAGAACGGAAAAATGCTGGGCGAGCGGCGCGACGAGTTCCAGAAGATTTTGCAGCAGCGGTAGTTAAGGTTACGGCCAAATATATGTGCCTCATGCCGAGACGTGAATTATGTAGCGGCGGGTTTTAAGCCCGCCCCTACATTTATCGTCATGCGTCCGATATTCAGCCAGCGCTCCCTTCTTATTGCGATTGCTCTCGTTCCCGCCGCAGCCATTGTCGGCCTGCTCTTGATTCCCGTCTGGGTCAGCATTCGCGCTGACACAGACTCCGGGGCCGTGTTCAGCTTGAACGCCTACCGCGCGCTATTCTCGGATCCTTTTTCCTACCGCACGCTTTTCAACACGGCGATTTTTTCCGCGGTTGCCACATTGACGGCGCTTCTCTGCGGCGTGCCGGTCGCGTGGATCGTTGAGCGCACGACGCTCCCGCGCAAGGGGCTCGTCTTCACCTTCATGACGGTGGGGCTTTTGATTCCCGGATTTTTGAGCGCGATGGGCTGGGTGTTTCTGCTGCACCCGCGGATCGGCCTTGTGAACGCCGCGATCGCCACGGTGTTGCCGGATTGGCGGATCAACATCGCATCGCCCATGGGCATGGGCTTCGTCCAGGGGCTCGGGCTTGCGCCGCTCGCGTTCATCATGACGGCGGCGACTTTCCGCTCCGCCAATCCCGAGCTGGAAGAGGCCGCCGCCGTTCATGGCATCGGGACCGTCCGCGCGCTTTTGTGCGTCACGCTGCCGCTCGCGTGGCCGGGCATTCTTGCCGCGGCGATCTATATTCTCACGATCGGCCTCGCGGCGTTCGAGGTGCCGGCGGTCATCGGCCTCTCGAATCGCGTCTTTACCTTCAGCACGTACTTATATACTCAGGTCCATCCGAACGAGGGCGCGCCGCGATTCGATCTGGCAGCCGCCTTCGGAGTGTGCGTAATGGCGCTCGCCGGATCGCTCTCTTGGCTCTACTTTCGCGTGCTGCGGCACGGGCATCGCTTCGCCGTGGTTACCGGCCGATCGTACCGGCCGCGGCAGACGGAGCTCGGCCGCGCCGGTGTTTTCACGGCTTGGATGTTCTTGTCGCTGTATCTCTTCGTCGGACAAGTATTGCCTCTCCTGACGCTCGTCTGGAGCTCGCTGCTGCGCTATTTCCAGCTTCCGTCGGCGGCCGCGTTCGCTAATCTCTCGCTCGTCAACTACCGCGGCCTGCCGTGGCCTCACCTGATCGACGGGCTCAAGAATACGGCCTTTCTGATGGCGATGGTCTCGACGCTCGTGCTTGCGCAGAGCCTCGCGATCTCCTGGATCGTCGTGCGCTCGAAGGCGCGCGGCCGCTTCGTGCTCGACGCCGTCGCGTTTTTGCCGCACGCGGTGCCGGGAATCATCTTCGCGCTGAGCGCGGCCTATGTCGCGCTGTTCGTGCTGCGCGACTTCGTGCCGATCTACGGCACGGTGTTTCTCCTGCTTGCCGTTTACGTGCTCGAGCGCACGAGCTTCGGCACGCGCATGCTCAACAACGCCCTCGCGCAGATCCATCCAGAGCTGGAAGAGGCGGGCCAGGTGATGGGCATCGCGCTGTTCCGGCGCCTGGCGCGCATTCTCGTGCCGCTGCTCGCGCCGGCTTTCTTGAACGGCTGGCTGTGGATCGCGCTGCTCACGTACCGCGAGCTGACGATAGCTTCGCTGCTGGTGACCCCGGACAATGTCACGCTGCCGATGGTGATCTGGGGGCTGTGGCAATCGGGATCGTTCACCCGCGCCGCCGCCGGCGCGGCGATGGGGCTTGTTTTCATGCTGCCGTTCGTCGCCGCCTACTGGTATTTCGGCCGGCGGCTCGCGCCGGAAGGGTTGAAGGCGTGATCCGCGTCGCGAGGCTCTCGAAGACCTACCGCGGCGGTTCGGGCGCCGTGCATGCGCTCCGCGAGATCGATCTCGAAGTCGCGCGCGGGGAATTCTTCGTCCTCCTCGGCCCGAGCGGATCGGGAAAGACGACGCTGCTGCGCTCCGTCGCGGGCCTCGAGCGGCCCGACGGCGGCGAGATCGAGCTCGGCGGCCGTACGGTGTTCTCTTCGGCGCGACGATTGTTCGTGCCCGCCGAGGAGCGCGGCATCGGGATGGTCTTTCAGTCGTACGCGATCTGGCCGCATCTCACGGTCTTTGAAAATGTCGCATTGCCGTTGACGCAGGGAAAGAAGCGCCCGGGGCGCGAGCGAGTGCGGGAGCGGGTCGTCGAAGCGCTGAAGCTCGTCGGCATGGAAGACTACGCCGCGCGGCCCGCGCCGCTGCTATCCGGCGGCCAGCAGCAGCGCGTCGCACTGGCGCGCGCGCTCGCCGTCGATCCCGAGGTGCTGCTGATGGACGAGCCGCTCAGCAATCTCGACGCGCGTCTCAGGGAAGAAGTGCGCGTCAAGATTAAAGCCGTCGCGCGCGAGCTGCGCGTGACGGTGCTCTACGTTACGCACGACCAGATCGAGGCGATGACGCTTGCGGACCGCATCGCCGTCATGGCCGACGGGCGCATCCTTCAGGCCGGCGCACCGGACCAGCTCTACCGCCGGCCGGCGAGCCCGCGCGTCGCGGAATTCTTCGGCGCGATCAACTGGCTCCGCGGCGAAGCACGCGCAGGCGGCGTGGTGGAAACGGAGATCGGGCCACTGCGGCTCGGCGCAGACGGCGCCGAGGGCCGCGTCGTCGTCGGCGTGCGCCCCGAGGATGTAAAGCTTTCCGGTGCGTGCGCCCAAGCCGAAAACGAGCTCGCGGGCGTGATTCGCTCCGCGGTCTATACCGGGGGCGAGTTTCTCTATGAGGTCGAAGTCGGCGGCAAGCTCTTGCTTGCGCGCGCGATGTCGGATAGGGAAGCGCTCAAAGGCAGCGTCTTCGTACAATTGCCCTGCGACCGGATCGCATTGTTTCCCGAAAGCGCGCTGTAATGCTGCCGTAACACACGCGTAGAAGAAAGGAGGACAGAAACATGTCCAGTCAAGCTGCCGGCGTTGTCCACCATCTCGATCATTTCGTCGTGCCCGTCGCGAACCCCGACCGCGCGCAAAACTTTTATATCGAAGTCCTGGGCGCGAGACTGCTCAAGCGCATGAGCGATCCGAGCGTTACACGCGCCTTTGTCAAGTTTGGACAAAATCATATCGGGCTTTTCTCGCAGAAAAGCGCCGCGATGCCGGACCCGGGAGAGCTCAAAGGCTTCCCGCGGCACGCCTTTGTCGCGTCGTCCGCCGAATATGACAAGCTCGTTGCCCGGCTGCGCGCCGCCGGCGCGCGTATGCGCCCGATCGAAAAAGGAAGTGGCCGCGGCTGCGGCGCGCGCGAGGGCATCGCTTTTGCCGACACGGAAAACAACACCTTCGAGTTGTTCCGCGGCGACGGCGCCGGTCCGCTCAAGCTCGATCATCTTCATTTCGACACGGTCGATCTCGATGCGAGCGTGCGGTTCTATACGCATTTCCTCAAATTCCCGTTGAGCGAGCGCGACGTTGATGTCGCGATCATGACGGTCCCGAGCGGTCAGAGCATCGTGCTCGATAAGGTCGCCGAGCTTTCGCAGGCGACGCGCGCGACCTACCGCGGCCGGCATTTCGCGTTCAATGTGACGGACGACAACTTTCATCCGATCGTCGGGCGCCTGCAGGAGGCGGGCATCGAGCAGCGCGATGAGCACGGCGAGCGTGAAGGTCGGCGCGATGAGCAGCTCGCGACGTACTTCAAGGAGCCGAGCGGCTTCCGGCTGCAGATCACCAACGAGGATTCCGCGACTTTCGCCGCGCACGCCGCCGGTTAGGGATCGGCGGAATGACAAATCTCCGCGTTTCCCTGCCGCCGTATTGATCCTCGGGGCCGCGGCGGCGTCCGCCCCGCAGCAGCCGACGAAGGCTTGGAAGATCGGCGTCCTGGCGTCGATCTCACCGTTGCCGGTGGTCGAGCCGGTGCGCGTGCAATCCGGGCTTACGAAAGCCGCGGAGCGGATGGGGCCGCCGGCGCTGTTTCAAAAGGCCGACAAAAGTCGTAAATAGGGGTCGCCAACCGCTCCGTTCCTTGACGCTTCTAAGGTTTTTCCCGCTTCAAAGTCCGGGTTTTACCGGATTGGCTCCTGCGGGTATTGCTGCGTACAGTAGCGGAAAAATACCGGGGAGACTGCCATGAAGAATCCCGTCGATATCCGCCTGAATGCCGAA
>DATDFN010000149.1:0-10977 GCA_036522615.1 Binatia bacterium
GAAAAGAATAAGGAGCCGCCTGCCTTGGCGAGAATTTTCGATTTCTCGCTGACGCGCAAAGCGGCGGCGGATTTGAAAGCCCAGCAATGGCGCCCGACGCCGTAACGCCGGAATAGCATCATCAAAGAAGGAGTCCAGAATGGATTTCAATTTGCCTGAAGAGCTTCAGATGCTCCAGCAGACCGTCCGGCAGTTCGTCGATAAGGAATTGATCCCGATCGAGATGCAATCGAAGGACGGCGTGGAATTGAAGCCCGAGGTCAAGGAGCGTCTGTCGAAGAAGACGCGCGAGATGGGACTGTGGATGCTCGACGTCCCGGAAGAGTACGGCGGCGCCGGCCTCAATCTGCTCGCGCAGGTCGTCGTCTGGGAACAGCTCGCGCGCACGGCGGCGCTGCCTTCGCGCGGCGAGACGATCTTCGGCCCCGAGGTGCGGCCGATCCTCTACAGCCTGAACGACGATCAGAAGCAGCGCTATTTTTATCCCGTCGTTAAAGGCGAGAAGACGATGTGCTTCGCGCAGACCGAGCCCGACGCGGGCTCGGACCCGGGCTCGATGAAGACGCGCGCCGTGCGCCAGGGCGATTATTATATCGTCAACGGCGTAAAGCGCTTCATCACCGAGGCGGAGAAGTCGGACTTCGCGCAGGTCATGGTCGTGACCGACCCGGCCAAAGGCTCGCACGGCGGCATTTCCTGTTTGCTCGTCGACATGAACACCCCGGGCGTGAAGATCACCGCGCGCTACAAGACCATCATGGGCGACGAGCCTTGCGAGATCGTCTTCGACGATGCCAAAGTCCCCGCGGTCAATCTCGTCGGCAAGGAAGGCGAAGGCTTCAAGCTCGCGCAGAAATGGCTCTCGGTCGGGCGTCTGAGGCACGGCGCGCGGGCGATCGGCATCGCCGAGCGCTGCATTGAGATGGGCTCGCGCTACGCGAAGCAGCGCATCACCTTCGGCAAGCCGCTCGCCGAGCGGCAGGCGATCCAGTGGAAGCTCGCCGATTCATTCATCGAGCTCCACGCGGCCCGTCTTATGGTCTATCAAGCGGCGTGGAAAAGCGACCAGGGCGAAGACGCGCGCAACGAGGCGTACATGGCAAAACTTTACGCCGACGAGATGTCGGTGCGCGTCGTCGACCGCGTGCTGCAGATCCACGGCGGCATCGGGCTCACGCTCGACCTGCCGCTCGCGAAATGGTTCGTCGATCAGCGCAGCCGTCTAATCACGGAAGGCGCGTCCGAAGTGATGCGCATGGTGATCGCCCGGCACGTACTAAAGACCTACGAGTAAATCCTGCGATTCGCAGAACTTCGGCGGCGAAGAGTGATGAATCCCCACGAGCTTCCCGTCGGCGCAGGCGGCTTAAGCGTTGTGTAGTGGGTGCATCTCGTTGTCAAGTTTTTAGAGATTTCGCCCGATCAGCGACGACAATCTTTAAACGAGCTGGAACCGGCTTGCATGTCCGCCATCTGTTGGATAGGTTCGCGAAAGAGCAACCGGAGGCAAAATGTTCAAGGTCGAGCCGAATTTGAAAGAGCTCGCCACGCGCCAGCTCACGCAGCGCAGCGCGCGCAAAGAGGGCGAGCCGCAGCGACCCGTGACGACGGTTCAATGCAAGGCGCTGCACGGGCTTCAATTCCGTGCGACGGTCGAAGGCCACAGCTTCATTTCCGACGAAGTACACGGCGGGCACGACGCCGGGCCCGCGCCGCTGCGCTATTTTCTCGCCGGCATCATGATGTGCCACCAGGTCTGGTGCGTGAAGAGCGCGGCCGTCGCCGATGTCGCGCTGAATCGCCTCGAAGGCGAGATCTCCGGCTACGTGGAAGCCGGCGGCAGCGACGCCGAGCGCGAGGTCGAGCGCGGCTTCTCGCGTATCACATATAAAGTCACGGTCGACAGCCCCGCGTCGGCCGACTCGATCCAATCCATCGTCGAAGCCGCAACGCGGCGCTGTCCTGCGTTCGTTTCCGCATCGCGCAGCATACCGATTGAAGTTGCGATCCTGCACAACGAGAAGAATCTCGGCGCGAAGACGTACGACCGCCGGGCGAAGTAGCATCCTGGTCCGGAGGCAGAAGTGCTGTTCTACGATCTGAGGGAATTTCTCAAGACGATCGACAAGCTCGGCGAGCTTGTGACGCTCAGCGGCGCCGATCCGAACCTCGAGATCGGCGCGATCACGGAAGTCGCCTCGTTCCGGAAAAAATGTCCCGCCGTGCTTTTCGACTCTATTAAAGGGCACAAGAAAGGCGAACGCGTTCTCACGAACTTCCTCACCAACCGCACGCGCGAGCGGCTGGTCTTCGGCGTCGCCAACGATCTTACCGATCCCGAGGCGGTCCTGTACTGGAAGAACAATCTCAAGAAATTTGAAGCCGTCGAGCCGGTGATGACCGACGAAGCGCCGGTGAAAGAGAACGTCCAGATCGGTAGCGATGTCGATATCACGCAGTTCCCCTGGCCCAAGTGGCACCAGCGCGACGGCGGCCCGTATATCTGCGCGACGTCCTGCGTCACGCGCGACCTGGAGTCGGGTTATATCAATGTCGGCTCCTACCGCTTCATGCTGCTGGGGAAAAATAAAATCGTCGCGCACATCGGCTCCGGCCACCACGGCGATGTGATCCGCAAAAAATACTGGGCCAAAGGCAAGCCGTGCCCGATCGCGATCGCGCTGGGGAACGAGCCTTCGCTGCTGGTCGCCGCCGGGACCAATCTCAGCTGGGGCGTCTCCGAGTACGGCTTCGCCGGCTGGATGCGCGGCGGTCCGGTCGAGGTGACGCGCGGCGTCGCGACCGACCTGCCGATTCCGGCGAGCGCGGAAATCGTCTTCGAGGGCGAGATGCCGCCGCCGGAAGGCGGCACGGAGATCGAGGGGCCGTTCGGAGAATTCTCCGGCTATTATGGGGGCGGCGCGCGGCCCGCGCCGGTCACGCTGATCAAGAGCGTGCTCTACCGTAAGGATCCCATCATCCTGGGCTCGCCGCCTTTCATCGGCGCGAGCCGCGGCGTTCTATCCTCGCGCGGCATTCTCGTGTGGAACGAATTGGAAGCGCTCGGCATTCCCGACGTCAAAGCGGTGAACTACTCGTGGGGCATGTGTATCATCTCGCTCAAGCAGGCCTATCCCGGCCACGCGATGCGCGCCGCGCACGGCGCGATGGGCGGCACCGCCGGCTACCACGGGCGCTTCGTCGTCGTCGTCGATGAGGATATCGATCCGTACAACCTGGAGCAGGTCCTGTGGGCGATCGCGACGCGCTGCGATCCCGAGACCTCGCTGGATGTCTGCCGCAGGATCTGGAGCTACAAGATCGATCCGCGGCTGCCGAAGCACAAAAAAGAAGCCGGTGACTACACCGGCGCGGTCGCGATCATCGACGCGTGCCGTCCCTATCACTGGATGCAGGATTTTCCCGCGACGACGCAGATCAGCGAAGAGTTGTTGAAAGAAACGAGCGCGAAATGGGCGAAGATTCTCGGAGAAGATTAAACAGCGCGTGAAACGCGCACCCTCACCCCTTCCCTCTCCCGCAAGCCGGCGAGGGGGAACCCGCGGAAGAATTTCCCTCTCCACCGCGTCTCGCGGCGGAGAGGGTTAGGGTGAGGCGGATGATTTAGTTCTGAGATTGAAAAACATCTAGGAGGTTTTTCCCATGGTCATGGTGGAGCGATACGGAATTCCCGCGACGAAGATCATCGGGTTGATGAAGAGCTGGCAGGTGCCGTTTCGCAACGTGCAGAAAGGCGACCGGCTGCTGGTCATGACCGACGACGCGATGGATCCAATGGTCTGGCAGTCGGCGATGGCGGCGATCGCCGAGCGCGGCGCGGAAGTGACGCTGGCGATGTTTCCGAAGCGCGCCTACCACTGCGCCGATCCGTCGCCGATGTCGGTCGCGGCGGCTAAAGAAGCCGACGCCGTCGTCGCGCTGACCACGACCGCGCTCAACAGCGGCACGCCCGGGCTGCGCTCGATCCGCGGCGAAGGCGGCGGCTCGGGCCGCACGCCGATCTGGCTGATGGAAGAAGTGACTGTCGAGATTCTTACCGAGGGCGGCGGGCGCGCGACGGTCGAAGACCTCGAGCAGATCTGCGATCTCCAGCGGCGCGTCGGCGACATTTACGACAAGGGAAAGAAGATCCACGTCACGACGAAATTCGGCAGCGACTTGACCGCCGACATCTCGGGAATGCCGGCTGGCCACTCCGCCGACCGCTGGGGCAGAATGCCGTTCGAGCGCAACGAGAAGACGGGCAAGCTCGGCTCGGGGACATGGCCGTTCGGCGAGATCCACATCGAGCCCGTTCCGGGCACCGCGAACGGAAAAATCGTGTGGGACACGACTTCCCACTACCCACCCGGGCGCTGGCGCGATCCCGTCGCGCTCATCATCAAGAACGGCCGCGTCGTCGATATCCAGGGCGGCTCGGAGGCGGACCAGGTGCGCTGGTACCTGGAGACCTACGGCGACGATAACTGCTGGCTCGTCGGCGGCGAGATCGCCGTCGGCACGAATCATAAATGCTGGCCGGCGATGGGCATGATGCGGAACGACAAGAAGGCGCTCGGCGCGATGCACTTCGGCATCGGCCACGGCGCCGATCGCGGCCAGGTGAAGAGCAATCTGCGCCTCGAGGGCATCGCCGCGCGCGTGACGATCGTCGTCGACGACCACAAGGTCGTCTGCGAGGACGGCAAGTTCAAGGTGTAAGCCGCGGGAATGGATTTTCCGATCAATCCGCCGATCGGCGAGCGCGTCCGGAGAAAAGAGACGCAGCGCTTCGTCACCGGCACCGGCCGTTTCGTCGACGATCTGCTGCCGCCCGGCACTCTCCACGCATCGTTCGCGCGGAGTCCCTGCGCGCACGCGCGCATCAAGTCGGTCGACGTATCGGCGGCGCGCGCCATGCCGGGCGTGCGGGCGGTCTTCACCGGCGCCGATATCGCCGGTCGCGTCAAGCCGATGCGCGTCGGCGGCAGCCCGTTGCTCCGGCCGCTGAAGCTCTATCCGCTCGCGGTCGACAAGATCCGCTATTTCGGCGAGCCGATAGCGGTCGTCGTCGCCGACAACCGCTACCTCGCCGAGGACGCGGTCGAGGCGATCACGGTCGATTACGAGCCGCTCGCCGCCGTGATCGATCCCGAAGCGGCGCTTGAAGCGAATGCGACGCCGGTGCACGACGAGCTCGGCGGCAACACGGTCTACAAATTTCGTTTCACGACCGACGGCCTGGATGACGTTTTCGCCAAGGCCGACGTCGTCGTCAAAGAGCGCATCCGCAGCCACCGCATCACCGCGTGCCCGATCGAGCCGCGCGCCTATCTCGCGCACTACAACGCGGATGAAGACAGCCTCACGATGTGGTCGGCGACGGCGAACCCGCATTCGCTGCGCGGCCGCATCGCCGACGTAATCGATTTCCCCGAGGGCAAGATCCGCGTGATCGCGCCGGACGTCGGCGGGTCGTTCGGCGTCAAGATCCAAACCTATCAGGAAGAATTGCTGCTGCCGTTTCTCTCGCGCGAGCTCGGCCGGCCCGTCAAATGGTGCGAGACGCGCGTCGAGCACATGCGCAACGGGCGCCACGGGCGCGATCAGATCCACTACATCGAGATGGCGCTCAAGAAAGACGGCACGATCCTGGCGCTGCGAGATAAAATCATCGCCGACATGGGCTCGACCTACACCGTCGACCACTCGATCATGGCGAGCGCTCTCTACATGACCGGCGTCTACCAGATTCAAAATTACGCTGTCGACGCGACCGGCGTCTCGACCAACAAGACGACGCACGGCTCGCTCCGCGGCATCGGCAAGGCCGACGCGGCCTACGTCATCGAGCGGTTGGTCGACATCGCCGCACGCCGTCTCAATATCGACCCGATCGATATCCGGATGAAAAATTTTATCCCGGCCGAGGCGTTCCCCTACCGCAACGTCACCGGCGCGCTCTACGACAGCGGGCAGTATCATCTGTGTCTCAAGCGCACGGCGGAGATCGCTGGATACGATAATCTCAGAAAAGAACAGGCCGCGCTCCGAAAAAAAGGAATTTATCGCGGCATCGGCGTCGCGCTCGTGATGGAACCGACCAGCTCGAGCCGCATCCACGCGACCGGCGGCTACGCCTCCTGCAGAATGCGCATCGATCCCTCCGGCGCGGCGACGGTTTTTTCGAGCATGGGCGAGCAGGGCCAGGGGCACGAGACGACGATCGCGCAGATCGTCGCGAGCCAGACCGGCATCCCGTTCGAGAAGATCACGGTCATTCACGGCGACACGCTGCCGACGCCGTTCGGCTTCGGCACGGGCAGCAGCCGCTCGTCGGTCGTTCTGATGCCGTCGGCATGGGTGGCAGCGAAGAAGATGCGCGAGAAGCTCGTCGGCATCGGCGCGCGCCTCATCGGCGTGCCGCCCGAGCGGCTCGAGATCGGCGACGGCAAAGTCTTCGCGAAGGAAAATCCCGAGCAGGCGATCGCGGTCGCCGAGATCATTCGCACCGCCTACGGCGCGATTCATTTACTCCCGGAAAATATGGAGCCGGGACTGGAGACGATGGGCACGTTCGTCAATCCCAACATCGATTACACGCCGGACGATAAAGGACGCATGAACACGTTTTCGAGCTATCCCTACGCCGGCGTGATCGCGGTCGTCGACGTGGATGTCGAGACCGGATTTATCAAAATTGTACGCTACTCGACGGTGCACGACTGCGGCAACATGATCAACCCGCAGATCGTCGACACGCAGCAGCAGGGCTCGATCATGCAGGGCATCGGCGCGGCGCTCTACGAAGAGCTCCGCTATGACGAGGAAGGTCGCCTGCTGTCCTCTACATTTATGGATTACCGCCTGCCCTGTGTCGAGGAGGTTCCGGAACTCGCGCTCGAGCACATCGTGACGCCGAATCCGTTCACGCCGCTCGGCGCGAAGGGCGCCGGCGAGACCGGCATGCTCGGTCCGCCGCCGGCTCTCTGCAACGCGGTCGAGGACGCGCTCTCCCCGCTCGGCGTCAAAGTACGCGAGACGCCGCTCACGCCGGATAGAATTTTGGACCTCATCGAGAAAGCGAAAGCGACGCATGGCTGAGATTTCGTTGACCGTCAACGGCGAGCAGCGCGCCGGCGAAGCCGAGTCGCGCATGCTGCTGGTCCATTTTCTCCGCGACACGCTGCGCCTTACAGGCACACACGTGGGCTGCGTGGTCGGCCGATGCGGCGCCTGCACGGTGCTATGGAACGGAACAGCCGTGAAGTCGTGCATGGTCTTCGCCGTGCAGGCCGACGGCGACGAGATCGTCACCGTCGAGGGTCTCGCGCCCGATAGGCGGCTCCATCCGCTACAGGAAGCCTTCTGGAAAAACGACGCCGTCGAGTGCGGCTACTGTACGCCGGGGATGCTGATTTCGGCCTATGGGCTTCTCAGCAATGGAACGAAACCGAGCGAAGCCGAGATCAAAAAAGCGATATCCGGCAATCTCTGCCGCTGCACCGGCTACGGCAACATCGTCGCGGCGATCCGCGAGGCGGCCGAGAATTTCAAGTAAGGAGCCGCCGTGGTCAGCATACTAAAAGATATTCCGATCGACGGCATCAAGATTATCCCCTGCCGGGTGGCGATAAGCACGAAGGGAGTGGTGAAATCGTTCCTCCTCGATGCCGCCGATCGCGTGATTCTGGTGGACACCGGCGCCTCGGACGCCGACGCGGACATCATCATGGATGGAGTCAAGGACATGGGACGCGAGCACGCGGACTTGAAGCTCTGCGTGCTCACTCATCGCCATGGGGACCATACCGGCGGCCTCAAAAAGCTCAAGAAGACGCTCAAGTTCCAGGTCATGGCGCACGAGCTCGACATGCCGGCGATTAAAAGATCGAGCGGCTATGACGTCGAGCACGTCGTGAAGGGCGGCGAGCGGCTGCCCGACTGCGGCGGCATCAATATATTGCACACCCCAGGCCACACGGCCGGCCACATCAGCCTGCATTTACCTCAAAAGAAAACACTCATTGCCGGCGACGCGATCGTGAGCGCGGGCGAGCATCTCGTCGTATCCCCTACGTACCTCTCCTCGGATCCCGACGCCGCTTCGGAATCGGTCAAGCGGCTGATCGCGATGAACCTCGATCTGGAGCGCATCCTCGTCGGACACGGCGACGACGTTTACGAGGGAGCGAGCAATAATCTCGGCCGTATCTTCGCCGGGCCGAGGGAGTAACTCTTCGATGCGGCTTTTAATTTTCAGGCTTCTTATCGTAGCCGCGCTGTTTCTCGCCGCTTCAGCGGATAAGACCTCCGCGGCGGAGCTCCTCAAAAAGATTCGCATCGCCTCCAAGGCGCCCGGCGAATCGCTGGTGCCTTACATGATCGCGCAGCGCCTCGGCTTCTACCGCGATGAAGGTCTCGATGTCGACGTGATCGTCACCCGTGGCACGGTGACGACGCAGGTCGTGCTGAGCGGCGCCGTGGACTACGGCAACGGCGGGTCGATCCCGGCGATCCTCGGCGGCGCGCGCATGAAAATTCTTCTCGTCAGCTCGGATAAGCCGTCGCAGCACCTTGTCGTCTCGCCCAAGATCACCGACATCAAGCAGCTGAACGGCAAGACGGTGGCGATTTCCGACACCTCGGGCAACTCGACACTCCTGTTCAGGGAGATGCTCAAGAAAGCCGGCGTCAACGTCGAGACGGTGCAAATGCGCGCGCTGGGCGAACCCTCGGTGCGGCTCGGCGCGTTGCTCGCCGGCACCGTGGATGCGACGATGATCAGCATCGGCATGGCGCGGCAGGCGCAGGCGAAAGGCTTTCGCATCCTCGCCTACAGCGGAGACTACGTCTCCGCGCTCAGCGCGAATTTGGAGACAAGCGACGACAAGATCCAGAGCCAGCCGGACGAGGTCTACCGCGCGGTCAAGGCGACGCTCAAGGGTCACATCTTTTATCACAGCAATGCCAACGAGAGCGCGAAATTCGTGATGGAGGCGCTGCGCCTCACCGACTTCAACGAAGCGAAGGAGGTCTGGCGCCAGCGCGACCGCGAAGTCTCGGACATCGCGAGGACCGGCCGCGCCAGCGAAGAGGTTATGCAAGTCAATATCGACCGCGTGCGCGAGCAGATGCGCGCCGTCGGCGCGGCGAGTCGCATCAAGGGACCCGTGACGCTCGATCAGGTCTACGACTTCTCGTTCGCGAAAAAAGCCTACGAAGAGATCCGCGCGAGCAAATTCGATCCCATGCGCTACGACTACGTGAAAAGATAATGTATCCACCGCCTTTCGAATATTTGCGTCCGCGGAGCATCCGCGAAGCGCTCGAGCTTTTGCTGCGCCACGGCGAGGACGCCAAGCTTCTCGCCGGCGGCCAGAGCCTCGTGCCGATGATGAAGCTGCGCGTGGCGCGGCCGAAGTATTTGATCGACATCCACCGCATCGCCGGTCTTAACTATATCCGGGAGGAAAGCGGGTCGATTTGCATCGGCGCCGCGACCCGGCACGTCGACATCGAGCAGTCTTCTCTGATTCGCGAGAAGCTTGCGATGCTCGCCCAAGCGGCGGGCGCGATCGGCGACGCGCAGGTGCGCAACCGCGGCACGATCGGCGGCGGCCTGGCCGAGGCCGATCCCGTCGGCGACTACGGCCCGGTCGCGCTGGCCCTGGACGCGCGGATGAAGTGCGTCAGGCCCAGCGGCGTGCGCGAGATTCCGGCGACGGAGTTCTTTACGTTCGCCTATACGACCGCGCTCGAGCCCGACGAGATTCTGATGGAAGTCGTCTTTCCCTTGCCGCCGCAAGACAGCGCGGGGGTGTATTACAAGCTTGAAAAAGTGGCCGGCGACTTCGCCATCGCCGCCGCGGCCGTGCAGCTCGCCGTCGATAAAAACGGCGCTTGCGCCGCGATCGGCATCGGCGTGAGCGGCGGCGGCTCCGTGCCGCAGAAGGCGGTCGCGATCGAAAATCTGCTGCGCGAGAAGAAGGTGCTTCCAGCATTAATCGATGAGGCCGGACAGCTGATTCAACAGGACGCCGAGCCGATCGAGGATCTGCGCGGTTCCGCGGCATATAAAAAGAAGGCGCTCGGCGCGGCTCTCCGCCGCGCGCTGACGGAAAGCTTACGCCGCGCAGCAGCCCATCGCTAATCATTATCGAGATCTGTCGCTATGGAAGAACGCTGGCCGTGGGAGGAAGAGTCCAGTCTCGAAGCGCGCGACCCGCTGGCGCATCAGCGCCACGAAGAAGCCGTCAAAGAGAAGCTGCCGCGAGTCGTCAAACTGCTCGCGGTACAAGACACCGTCATGGGGCAGAGCAGCCCCCACCAGAGCGGCGACATCGTCTGCTACGACATCTTGAAGCGCGCCCCCGTCTACGACCTCACGTCGCATTTCTCCGACATCAAGCCGCACGCGCCGGCGCGCGGCGCGCACCGGCACATCAGCGCGCCGACGCTCTTCTGTCTCAGCGGCCGCGGCTGGGAGATCAACGACGGCAAGATGTATTCGTTCGGCACGTACGACATGCTGGTCGTGCCGCCGTTCACCATCCATCAGCACGGCGGCGACGAGGACGCCGGAGCGCAGATCTTCGTGCCGCAAAGCCGTATGCTGAGTATTCTAGGCTTGACCAAGCGCGAGCAGATCAAGTTCGGCGACAATCCGAAATTTCCCGCCGGCACCGAACCGCTCCACGACGAGCATGGGAGGCTGATCGGCTATCGCATCCAGAAAGGCGTCCTCGGCATCAAGCAGGCGATCGACGTGATGCTCGGCGGTGATCCGAAGACCGAAGCGGTCTTTCGCGCGCGGAAGGAAGCGAAACCGTGGCAAGGGCCGGTCGAGAACACCTACGACCGCTATCGCAAGCTGTTTCACGACGAGAGCGTCTTCTGCAACACGGTCACGCACGTCGTTTCGTACGAGGCCGAGCCGTGGGAGTGGTGCCGCCAGGGGCGCTTGAAGTGGTTCAC
>DATDFN010000150.1:0-7118 GCA_036522615.1 Binatia bacterium
GAATTCGCCCGCCGCGGTGAGCTGGCTCAGAAGCGTCGAGCCGCGGCGGAAGTCGGGCTGCTGCCGGCCGAGCTTCTCGGCCAGCGCTTTGCCCTTCTCCTCGCCGTAGTAGTCGAGCAGCGCCGCGAGCCAGTCGTAGGATTCCAGCTCCATCGCCATGCGGCCCTTCCAGAACGGCAGCAGTAGGTCCTCGAAGCGCTTGGGATATTCTTCAGGCTTCACGAGGTTTGTATTGACGATAAAAAGATTCGCCTGTGTGAAGATGCCGTTGAAGTAGCCGTCGCCGTCGACATAGTCGCGGCGCAGCGCTTCGCGCAGCGGCGTCTGGTAGCGCGCGATGATCGCGCTTTTTTTGAGCGCCGAGAGAAAGAGCCCGCGGATGTGCGTCACGTCGAAGAGATAAGTCCGGGCGCGAAACTCGGAAGTGATGCGCGTCATCGTATTGACGGCGCTGCCGTTGAGAATCTTGACGCTGATGTACGGATGATCTTTCTCGAACGCCTGGGCGAGCTCGAGAGAGTTTTCCCGGTTCATCGTGGAGTACCAGACCAGCTCGCGCTCTTTTTTTGCGCCTTCGGCGAGGGCGGCGAGGCGCTCCGCGGGCGGCAGGCGATTGATCGCGGCGAACGATTCGTCGACGCTCCGCTCTGCGGCGAAAGCGCGAACGGCGCAGGCACAGGCGAAAAGCATTGCTGCCAGTGCGCGGCGAATTAGAAGCGAGCGGCTCATGGCGGTTTCGTCGAAGACGAGTGGACCTTAGTGCCGGGCCGGAAACTTGTCAACGGATTGGCTTAGCGGCGGGTGAGCTTTGCGACGAGCCTCGCGCCGTAGTAGCGCGCCGTGTCGTAGGAGGACGTTCGGCGCTTCAGGAGATCGAGGCGGATGACCTTGTTCTGAATCGTTTTCGCGAGCGCCTTGCGCTTGCCTTCGTCCTCGACGTATTTCAGCAGGTCTTCGAGCGTGTGAATGTCCTTTAAAAGCTCCGCCTCCGGCGGCAGGACGTGCGCGTTCTTGAGGATATGATAAGCGACGCGAAGGTCTTCGGGCACCCAGCTCTGGTCGTCGAGCTGGAGTGGCTTGCCCTTGCCCGGCAGGTTGTCGAACGCGCCGGCGCGCTGCGCCTCTAAGATTCGCTCCTCGACTACGCGCTGAAAAAATGTCCAGGCCATACGGGCGATATTGTAACGATCGCGCGTGTGGCGTTCAAACGGAATGTATTTTTCCTTCAGCTCTTGTTCATCGCGGGCTCGCTGCCGGTCACCAAGACGGGCGCTACTTCTTCCTCGGGCGGGCGCACATTGCGGAAGAGGAAATAGAAGGTGACGTCGTGCACGAACTGGAGCACGCCGCCGATGAAAATCGGAACGCTCAGCGAGAACGCCTGCATGATGTAGGCCGAGATCGACGGGCTCACCGCCATTGGAACGTAGCGCGAGAGGTTGGTGATGCCCGCGGCGGAGCCGCGCTCCTCGGCTTTCACGATGCCCATGACGAACGAGCCCTTGAGCGGCCCATCCATGTACGCGACGAACGAGCGGAACATGATGAGCCCCGCGCCGATCCAGAACGTCGGCGCGAGCGGCAGGACGAAATAGACGAGCGAGGCGAGTCCGTGCGAGAAGACCATCGTGCGCACGACGCCGATGCGCCGCGCGATCATCGGCGCGACCAGAAACGAGAGCGCCGCGAGGATATAGGATACGAAAAACATGAAGCCGAGCGATTTCAGATCGACGCCGAAGCGCAGATAGAACCAATAGGAGATGAAAGGTCCGACCATCCCGGCGCCCAGATTGTCGATCATCCCGAGGAGCGACAGCTTGGTGACGAACGCGCCGGACTTTTTAGAAATCGCAGAGCGCGCGCGTTCCTGCACGCGCGGGACGTGATGCTCGCTGATCTTCGCGTAAGCGAAAATCAGGCCGACGCTCAGCACGATCGTCACGACGAAAAGCGGTTTGTAGGAGAGAATCGGGTCCCAGCCGAAATGCTCCTGGAGGTATTCGGGGAGGCCGCTGAAGAGCGCGCCGAGCGAGCCGAGGATCGAGCCGACAAAGGCGTTCAGCGAAAAGATCCGGTTGCGGCTCTCCGGCGTACACTTCTCGGCGAGCAGCGCCTGCTCCACGGGGTTGAACGGACCGCCGCCCTGACCGCCGCCGCCGGTGCCGCCCGCGCCGATGTTGGTGACGATGACGGCGATGAAGATAAAGACCAGCTGACTGAAAAAAACGTAAATCAAGTTCGAGACGACCGTGAGCGCGGCCAGAAGCATGAGGATTTTCCGGCGCCCATAGCGGTCGGAGAGATAGCCCCAGAGCAGCGTGAGAATCGCGCTGCTTACGTAGGCGGTCGATATGACGAGCCCGATGGTTACCGTCGAGTAGCCGAGCTGGCTTAAATAGATTGCGAAGATGACGTTCAGGCACGAATAGGCGAAGGACCGCGCGCCGCGCGAGGCCATGAGCACCCAGACGTCGCGCTCGACGCGCTCAGCCACGAGCCCCACCATGCGCGCGCGCGTATTTCTCGCGCTCCAGATCGAGCTCGCTCTTGACGCCGATCGCGTGCAGCGCGTCGTTCGCCGCATCGAGGGACCGGGTGCCGACGACCGCCCGCGCCGGACGCGAGAGCGTTTCAAACAGTACCGAAGGCGACAGGTAGAAGGTGAGGCCGGTGAGCGGCGTGAGCTTCACGCGCCGGAGGTCCTGGCGCATCGCGCGCTCGCCCCACGCGCCGCGCGCGCTTTCGACCGGGATCGCGCTCGCCTCGGTATGCACGGACTTGATCACCTCTTCGAGTTCATCGGTCATTTGCGCCGTCAGTCCCCACGCGCCCCAGAGCCCGCCGGCTTTCGCGAGGCGCGCGAGCGCGGACTCGATCTCCGCGACCGTCAGCTCGCCGTCGCTGCCGTAGCCGAACATCGCCCAGAGCGCGGGGACGCCGCGGCGCTCGAGCGCGACGTACGCCGCGAGCATGACCGCGTCGGCGAGCGGGCTTCTGAGCCCCGGCTCATGTCCCTCGGCGAGCGAGTCGCCGCCGACGTCGACGCCGACCAGCAGATCGGCCTGGAATTCCTTCAGTGCGGCTTCCAGCCCTTCGATGATCCCGTCGACGCCGCCGTTGATGTCGATCAGCAGGATCTCTTCGCCGCGCACCGCCGCCATGCGCGACTCGGCGAAATAGACCCCGGTCTTCGTCCTGCTCGCCGCGTTCGCGAGCCACGCGCGCGGATGGAGCGCGCGCACGCCTTCGACTTCGTCGAGCGACCGCGGGCCGGGGATCGGATCGTACACCGAGCGCTCCCACGAGAGGCCGCCCAGGCGGAACTCCAGTCCGCAGAACTCCAAAAACTTGGCAGTCACGAGCGCGCCGACCACGTCGCCGCCGCCGCCCACGCCGACGATAAGAGCGCGGCGCGCGCCGCGGATGAGAGTTTCGAGCGAAAGCGCCATCGCTGAAACTTATCCGATTTGGCCGCCCGCGCCTAGCGGCAGGCGACCGCGTCGCCGATGAGCCGCGCGTCGACCTGGTAAAGATGCGTCGTATTGTTGGCGAAGTCCCAGGCCGAGGCGAGGATCGAAGCGGAGCGCGACTGCGGCGCGACGCTGAACATCGCGAAAAGTCCCGTGCGCACGACGCCGGGCCGCGGCGGCTGGGTGCGGATCATCAATACCTCGCTGAGGTCGTCGCCGCGTCCGATTTGCCAGGACGACTCCGGCGATTCAGGTCCCACGATCACGGATTCTTTGACGATCCGGCCGGCGACGACGCGCACCGTCGCTACCGCGACGCCGCCGGCGTCGTCGATCGTCAGCGCCCAGCGGCCGGGAAACGATTTGAATTTCGCGCAGCCGTCCTGCGCCTCGCCGGCCTCGTCGCTCGCGAACAGCGGGTTGCCGGCCGCGCCGATGGCGGTGAGGACGATTTTCGGCGGCGTCTTGTCGACGATTTTGGGGGCGGCCGACCCGCAGCCGGCCGCGCACACGGCCGCGAACACAGCGATGATCAACCGCTTTCCCGACATAATCGTGCGATATTAGTAGACTGGCGCCGCGACGGTCAAGAAAAAATCAGAGGTGAAGCAGGGCGCGCGAATTGCGCTCGGTGATCGTTTTGATGCGCGCGGGATCGGACTGCTGCTCGACGACGGCGACGCCTTTCTTGAGCAGGCCCAAGCCGCCGCAGTAGTCCGAGCCGAAAACGATGCGCTCCTCGCCCAGTGTCTCCAGCAGAAATCCGAGCGTCCGCGCGTCCACGCTGGCCGTGTCGATCAAAAAATGATCGAGCAGGATCTCCGAGTAGCTGCGGTCGTCGCGCCCCTTGTGCCTCCAGGACAGCCGCTTCAGCAGCAGCGGCAGCCCGCCGCCGCCGCTGCGAATGACGACCTTCAAGTCGGGATGGCGGTCGAAGACGCCGCCCGCGATCATGCGCAGCACGCACTCGTTGACGGTCGCGTCGGCGACGACGCCGTAGACGACGCCCGCGCCTTCGTCCTCGAGGCTTTTCAGCGTCGGATCTTTCGTGCTGGTCGCGCCGTGGAGAAAGATCGGCAGCTTGAGCGCGCTGATCTTTGCGAAGAGCGGGTCGGCCTCGGGAGAGTCGAGCATAAAAGCGTCGTCGCGCTTCGGATAGAGCAGAACGGCGCGGAAGCCTTTCGCGGCCATGCGGTCGATCTCCTGGATCGACGCAGCGATGTTCTTCAGCGAGACCGCGATCGTGCCGAGGAAGCGGCCGCCGTGCGGCGCGATGCGCTCGGCCAGGACATCGTTCGAACGCCGCGTGATCTCCAGCGCCTGATCCGCGGGCAGGCGGTCGGCGTAAAGCCCGGCACCCTGGCAGACGAGCTGCACGTCGATGCCCGCTTCGTCGAGCTCGCGCCTGCGGCGGTCGAAGTCGGGCGAGTCGAAGGGATCGGGCGAAGGCGCTTTGCCGGTCAGCCGCACGAAGTCGTCGACCAGCTCGGAAGGGGTATGGTGCGAATGCCAATCGATCAGCGCCGGCATAAATTTCTCAGGCCGGAATCTCGAGGTTGTAGAGCTTCGCGACGTTCAGGCACACGAGCTTCGCGCGCCGGTCGGCCGGCAAAGCGCCCAGGTCGCGCTGGATGACCTTGCGCGAGTTCGGCCAGGTCGAGTTCTCGTGCGGGAAGTCGTTTGACCACATGCAATTATCCGCGCCCCACCATTCGAGGCAGTGGCCGCCGACGGTGTCGTTGAAGAACGTCGCGTAGACCTGACGGTTGAAGTACTTGCTCGGCTCCTCGTCGATCGGCGGCGGGTTCCGATCCTTGAAGCGGCGCCAGTAGTAGTCCCACTGCTGCAGCAGGAACGGCAGCCAGCCGACCTCCGCCTCGACGATCACGATCTTGAGCTTGGGATGTTGCTTTAGGATGCCGTAGAAAAGGAGCTCGAAGAGCGCGTTCGCGTTGTCGAGCAGCTTCAGATTGACGCTACCGCGGTAATGCTCGACGCCCTGGCGCCGGTTGGGATCTTTGAAATAGCTATGGCCTGTGAGGATGTGGAGACTCACAGGCATCTCCATGTCGGCTGCGGCATCCCAGAACTTATTGTAGTGGTCGGAGTGGAAGGGAAGGTCCGGGTGCGGTACTTCCCAGATCGTGACGCCGTTGAGGCCGCCTTTCTTGCAGCGCTCCATCTCGGCGATGCCGCGATCGGCGTCGTAGAGCGAGATCGCGGCGCTGCCGACCAGACGATGCGGCGCGACGCTGCAATAATTCATCAGCCAATCGTTGTAGACGCGGAAGCAGGTTTCCTGCATGCGCGCGTCGTCGAGCGCGAAGAGGCTGAGCGCGAGCGTCGGGTAGAGCACCTCGGCGCTGAGGCCGTCGGTCTCCATCTCCTTGATGCGCGCGTTCGGGTCTTGCCCGCCGGGATGTCTTTGGAAGCTTTCGCCGACCGGGATCGGCTTGAAGCGCGGCGCGTCGGCGCGAAGCGCTTCGGGTACGCCCTTTTCCCAAAGGTCGTGCGGCTCCATCACGTGCGAGTCGGCGGAAATTAAAATTTCATGGCCGTTGCTTTCCATAAAGCGCCCTCCGTCCTTAGTCCTTAGTCCAGCGTCGAAGGTGTGTCAATCCATCTCTATGCAGCAGTGCAACGATCAAAGACATCGAATTTCGGAGAGATCCTTCACTGCGTTCAGGATGACAGGAACATCTTTGTCATTCCGAGCGAAGCGAAGAATCTCTCCGTGACTTTTTAAATTCATCTTGTGGAATATTTTTAGATTTTCACCGCCTCCGGGTTGACCAGTTTGATCTCCTTGCCCTCGAAGAAATTCAGGATGTTTTCCATCGCGTGGTGATAGCGTTCGATCAGGATTTCCTCGGTCGCGTAGCCGCGATGCGACAGCAGAACGACGTTGTCCAGCTTGCGCAGCGGATGATCCATCGGCAGCGGCTCCTGGTCATAGACATCGAGTCCCGCGCCGGAGAGCTTGCCGCTTTTGAGCGCGTCGATCAGCGCGGCCTCGGAGACGATAGGGCCGCGCGCCGTGTTGATGAGAATGGCGCCGGGCTTCATCAGCGCGAACTCCTTCGCGCCGATCATGCCGCGGGTGTTTTCGTTGAGCGGCACGTGGATCGAAATGATGTCCGATTCGCGGAGCAGCCGCTCGAGCGGGACGGCCTCGGCGCCGGCTTCGCGCGCGCGCTCGGGCGTCAGCGTCCTTCCGGTGGCGAGCACGCGCGCGTTGAAGAGCCGCGCCATGCGCGCGACTTGCGAGCCGATTCGCCCGAGGCCCAGAACGCCGACCGTCTTGCCTTCGAGCACGTGTCCGGCGACGGCGGGCCAGCGCTCGCTCCGCATGCGGCGGTCCACTTCGGGAATGCGCCGGAGCACCGAGAAGATGAGCGCGGTCGTGAGCTCGAAGGTCGAGCCGCCGGTGTCGCTCGGCGTGACCGAAATGGCGATGCCGCGTTTCGTCGCGCCGGCGATGTCGAGATGCACCGTCGTGCGGCCCGTCTGCGAGATAAGCTTCAGCGCCGGCGCGAGCGCGAGCTGCTTTTCGCCGAAGCGTGTGCGCTCGCGCATGAGCAGGACGGCATGAATCCCGGCGAGCGCGTTTTTGAAGTCGGCGTCGCTGTCAAGTTTTTGGTGGTA
>DATDFN010000151.1:0-4163 GCA_036522615.1 Binatia bacterium
CGCGCCCGCAGGACCGCGACGGCATTCTCGACAGCTTCGTCCGCGTCGAGGCGATGCCGCTGGGCGTTCTCAAGCAGGCGGTCACCTGGGAATGGGAGAGCTTCGGCGAATATCTGAACCGCCTCGACGGGCGCATCGGCGTCAACGTTGCCTCGCTCGTCGGCCACTGCGCGCTCAGGCAATACGTCATGGGCGAGGCGTCGTGCGAGCGCGCGGCGACCGAGGACGAGATCGCGCGCATGAAGCAGGTGCTGAGAGAAAGCATTCTCGCCGGCGCGATGGGCTTCTCGACCAATCGCAATCCCGTCCATATGCGCACCGACGGCCGGCCGGTCGCGAGCCGTCTCGCGGACGATCGGGAGCTTGTCGAGCTCACCGGCGTGCTCGGCGATTTGAACCGCGGCACGATGCAGATCTCGATCGGCACGCTCGGCATCGCCGTGCCGCCGAAAGAAGGCGTCGGCCTTTTCGACCGTCTCGCCGCGTGCGGGCGTCCCGTCGTCTGGCAGTCGATCGCGCACCGCTGGGACGAGCCCGACCAGTGGCGCGAGCTGCTCGACCTCGCCGATAAGAGCCTCGCCGCCGGCCTGCCGTCGTATCCGCTGTGCAACGCGCGGCTCTTCAACAACCGCTTCAACTTGAAGAACGCGCAAGTGTTCGACGATCTGCCGACGTGGAAGCAGATTCTCTTCACGCCGATCGAGCAGCGAATGGAAATCTTCCGCGATCCCGCCGCGCGGCGCAAGCTTCACGCCGAGGCCGTCGAAGGCGGATTCCGCTCGCGCTTTTCGCGGCGCTGGGATCTCGTTTATCTGATTAAAGCCGCGACGGAAAAGAACAAGGCGCTGGAGAAGAAGAGCGTCGCCGAGATCGCCGCGATGCAGAACAAGGACGTGCTCGACGCCTTTCTCGACCTCTCGCTCGAGGAAAAGCTCGAGACGGTCTTCCAGACCTCCAGCAACAACGGCGACGAGAAGGCGGTCGCCGAAATTCTTCGGAGCCCCTCCACGCTCGTCGGACAGTCCGACGCCGGCGCGCATCTCATTTACGATGCGGGCTACGGCTACGCCACGCGTTTTCTCGGCCACTGGATTCGCGACCGGAAGATCATGACCCTGGAAGAGGGCGTGAGAAAGCTTACGTTCATGGTCGCGTCGATCTACGGCCTCAACGACCGCGGGCTTATCCGCCCCGGCATGGCCGCCGATCTCGTTCTCTTCGATCCCGACGAAGTGAACGACTGCGAGCCCGAAGCCGTCAACGATCTCCCGGGGGGCGAGAAGCGGCTCGTGCAGAAAGCCAAAGGCATTCACATGACGGTCGTGAACGGCGAAGTGCTGACGGAAGCAGGCCGCCACTCGGGCAATTTGCCCGGACGCATACTCGGCCGCGTGGAGCGGCCGATCGGATAACGATGTACTACGGCGAGAAAGGCGTCGTCGGGCTCGTCAAGCCGACCTACCGTCCCGGCTCGATGGAGAGCTTCATCAAGCTGATGCCCGAGGGCGTCGGCTTCATCCCGTCCCACGTCGGCATCCGCGCCGGCAACGAAAAGGAATTCCAGGAAGCGCTCGCCGTCGCGGAGAAAAAAGTCGCGAAGCTCGCCGAGCGCGGCGCCGACGTCGTCATGATCATGGGCGCGCCGCCCGCGATGGTGCGCGGCCACGGCGCCGACCGCGCGATCGCCGACGAGCTCACGAAAAAATACGGCGTGCCGGTGCTGATCGCGACGATCGCGCAGGTCCAGGCGTTCCGCGCCCTCGGCATCAAGAAGCTCGTCGGCATCACTTATTTCCAGGACGATATGAATCGGCGCTTCGCCAAATTTCTCGAGGACGACGGGTTCGAGGTTGCCGCGATGAAGGGCATCGAAGTGCCGTTCAAGGACGCCGGCAAGCTTTCGCAGGAAGCGATCTACAACTTCGCGAAAAAAACTTTTCTCGAACACGGTCCTGCCGACGGCATCTACATGCTCGGCGCCGGCTGGCACAACCTGCCGATCATCGAAGCGCTGGAGCGCGATTTGAAGACCAACGTCGTCTCGAGCATTCCTGCGCAGGTCTGGGCGACAAAAAAGCAGATGAATCTCCGCGAGCCGCTCAAGGGATACGGGCGGCTGCTCGCGGAGATGCCGTAACCGGTGACGCTAATGCGAATTGCAATTTGCGCGGTTGTTTCAATATTTCTCCTGCCGATCGTCGTCGGCGCGGCCGAAGTCCGCGACAAGGCCGAGGCCGAAGGCAAAGCGACCTTTTATGCGTCGATGACCGCGACGGACGCCAAGGCGCTGGTCGACGGCTTCAAACAGGCCTACCCCAAAATCGACGCCGAATTTTACCGCACCAGCGACTCACAGCTGATGGAGAAGATGCTGACTGAGGGGCGCGCCGGGCGTTCGCTGTGGGACGTCGTCTGCGAGACCGGCTTCTACGGCCACCTCTTGAAGAAGCGGGGCATGCTCGCCGCGTACGATTCTCCCGAGCGGAAATTTTACCGCGACGCCTACAAAGACCCGCAGGCGCTCTGGACGTCGATTTACACGACCTACGCGGTTTTCGGCTACAACACGCGCAACGTGCCGAAGGCAAGCGTGCCGAAATCCTACGAGGACCTGCTCAAGCCCGAATGGAAAGCGCAGATCGGCATCGAGTCGCGCGCGTACGAATGGTTCGCGACGAGCATGCGGAGCATGGGCGGCGAGGAGAAGGGGCTCGCGTTCATGCGCCGCCTCGCGCAGCAGCAGCTGCAGCCGCGCCCCGGTAGAACCCTCATCGCGCAGCTCGTCGCCGCCGGCGAGTACAAAGGATCGGTCTCGGTCTATTCGCAGAGCTACGAGGTGTTGAAGCAGAGCGGCGCGCCGGTCGACTGGGTGCCGCTCGATCCGGTGTATGCGAGCATTCATCCGACCGGCATCAATGCCAAGGCGCCCCATCCGAACGCGGCGCGCCTGTTCATGGATTTCCTTCTGTCGAAGAAGGGCCAGGAGATCCTGCGCGCCGCGCGGCGCATCCCTGATCGCATCGACACCCCGCCGGACCCGCCGCGGCTCATCGAGGGCATCCGCCCGGCCGTCACCGCGGGCGAGGTTTACGACAACTTCGACAAGTACATCAAGCTCTACGAGGACACCTTCAAGTTTCCGAAGTAACGCCATGCGTGTCGTTATCCATGGCCTGACTAAGACCTATTTCAGCGGGCGCAAACTCGAAAAGCGCGTGCGCGCGCTCGGCGGCGTCGACCTTGAGATCCGCGACCGCGAATTTTTCGGCGTCATCGGGCCGACCGGATGCGGCAAAACGACGCTGCTCCACATTCTCGGCGGTCTGGAACAGCCGACCGCGGGGTCCGTCGAGTTCGTCGGCGACAAACGGACCGAGGCGATGGTCTCGATGGTCTTTCAGGACGCGGCGCTGATGCCGTGGCGCACGGTCTCGGACAACGTGCCGCTGGGACCGGAGTTCCGCAAGCAGCCGGTGCCGATCTACAAGAGAGCCACGCAGTATTTTCTCGAGATGGTGCGCGTGCTCGACTTCAGCGGCGCCCATCCCGGCGAGCTGTCCGGCGGCATGAAGCAGAAAGTCGCGATCGCCCGCGCGCTCGCGAACGATCCGGAAGTGATCGTGATGGACGAACCGTTCGCCAATCTCGACGCGCAGACGCGGCTCTTGCTGCGCGAGGAGCTGCTCGCGATCTGGGAGAAGCACAAAAAGACCGTGATCCTCGTCACGCACAACATCGAGGAGGCGGTCATGCTCTGCGACCGCGTCGCGGTGATGAGCGCCGCGCCGGGCGTGGTCAAGAGCATCGTGCCGATCGATCTGCCGCGCCCTCGCGGCTTCAAGACGATGCAAAGTCCGGAGTTCATCAAATGTCTCGAAAAAATTTGGGAGCTGCTGCGCAGCGAAGTCGACCGCGCGATGCGCGAGAATCATCGCTCCGGACCCGAGGAGGAGCCGCCGCCGCGGCGGAAGTCGATCTTCGATTGGTTTTAAAAAATGTTTCGACTTTCGGGTTTTGAGTCCAAAAGTAGGAGAACAAAATGACTGAAAGAATTTTGAAAGTCGCGGTCGCGGGGCTCGGCGTCGGCAGCACGCAGATACTTCCGGCGATGGAAAAGATGCCCGGCATGAAGCTCGTCGCCGCGGCGGATTTCCGCAAGGACG
>DATDFN010000152.1:0-20051 GCA_036522615.1 Binatia bacterium
TTTTCACGCGCATCGGCGCGGCCGACTATCTCGCGCGCGGCGAATCGACGTTCATGGTCGAGATGCGCGAGACCGCGCACATCCTGCGCCACGCCACCGCGCGCAGCTTGATCCTGCTGGACGAGGTCGGCCGCGGCACCAGCACCTTCGACGGCATCTCGATCGCCTGGTCGGTCGCCGAGTCTCTGCACGATTCGCCGCACCGGCCGCGGACGCTGTTCGCGACGCACTACCACGAGCTGACCGACCTTGTACTCACGAACGAGCGCGTGAAGAACTTCAGCTTCGCCGTCAAGGACTGGAAGGGCGAGATTATTTTTCTTCGCAGCCTCGTCGAAGGCGCGGCGAGCCGCAGCTACGGCATCCACGTCGCAAAGCTCGCCGGTCTGCCGCCGCTCGTCGTCGAGCGCGCCAAGGAGATCCTCAAGAATCTCGAAGGCGGCGAGCTCGACGAGCGCGGCCGGCCGCGGCTCGCGCGCGGCGCGCGCAAGGACGAGCGCCCGCAGATGCCGCTGTTCACCGTCGCTGAGGACAGGTTGCGCGAGGAGCTTAAAAATCTGGACGTTTCGATGTTGACCCCGCTCGAGGCGTTGAACCTGCTGAACGCATTCGTCGAGCGGGCGAAAAAGGAGCATTCATAATGCAGGCGCGACGCATCGTCTTCCTCATCGCGCTGCTGCTGCCATTCGCCCGCGAGGCCGCATCCGCGCCGGTCCCGCAGGACCGGCAGCTCTACGTCTCCGCCAAGAACGAATACGATCAGCTTGCCAAGAGCGGGCTCACGCCGCAGGCACGCGCCCGTCTTGAAAAAGTCGCAGCGCGCTTCGAGCGTCTGCCGCAAGAATTTCCCAAGAGCCGCTACGGGGATGCGGCTTACTACAACGCCGGTAAAATTTATCAGGAGCTCTACGAATCGAGCCGTGAAGAGCGCTCGCTCGACCGAGCCATTAGAAACTTTCGCTTGCTGGTCGGCAAATATCCGAACGGCGCCTATGCCGCCGAGGGCCGCTATCGCCTCGCGATGGCGCTCGACGCCGGCAAAGGCGACCGCAGGGACGCGCGGCAGCAGTACGCCATTGTCGCCGCAAAATATTCCCGGAGCGACTGGGGCCGCAGGGCGCGCGAGCGCGTCGCCGCGCTCGATGCCGCGGCCGAGCAGGAGCGAAAGCAGCGGGCGCAGCCGGTAGTCGCGCCAACCGCACGACCCGCGCAGGAACCGGAGGTTCCCAAAGCGGTGTCCTTGGTCGATAAGCCACGCGACCCGGCGCCGGCGAAGCCCGCGAAACCGGCGGCGCCGCCGGCCTTGCGGAAAATCGTTCTCGATCCCGGACACGGCGGCAAGGACCCCGGCGCGATCGGCGTCGACGGCATCGCAGAGAAGGACATCGTCCTCGGCGTCGCGCGCAGGCTCGCCGACAAGCTCAAGGCGCTCGGCATCGATGTGGTGCTCACGCGCAAAGACGACCGCTTCATTCCGCTCGAAGACCGGACGGCGATAGCGAATGCGGAAAGCGCGGATCTTTTCATCTCGCTTCACGTCAACGCGAGCCCGAATTCCGAGGCGCGCGGCGTCGAGACCTACTATCTCGACAATACGACCGACGAAGCGGCCCTGCGCATGGCGGCGCGCGAGAACGGCATCGCGCGCGACAAGATCTCAGACCTCCAATTTATCCTGAGCGACATGGTGCAGAACCTGAAGCTCGAAGACTCCATCACGCTGGCGCACCGCCTGCAGGGTTCCGTTGTAACGCAGGTAGGCGGGCGTTATGGTGAAGTGAGAGACCTCGGAGTCAAAAAAGCACAATTTTATGTGCTGGTCGGCGCGCGCATGCCGAGCGTTCTCGTTGAGATGTTTTTTGTTACCAACCGTGTAGAAGCGCGCGCGCTTGCAACCGATGAATATCAGCAGGCGCTCGCCGAAGCTCTTTTCGACGGCATCAAGAAATATCAAGAAAGCGCGCTGGTCGTGAAAAATTTGTAGCTTGCGATGAACAACTCGACAGAAATCAGGAGCTTGCTCCTCGACGACGCGTGGGCGGAATCCGATCCCGTCCGGGGCGCCCGTACGTACATCGAGCGCGCCAGGAACGCGCTACTGGAGCGCCACCGCGCCGGCGCGAGCGGCCGCGAGATCGTAACGGCCTATACCACCCTGATCGATCGGATGATCATCCGCGTTTTTCAGGCCGCGAGCGAGGATTACGTTGTCCGCTACCCGAGCCTCGACCCGCGGTGCGCGCTGGTCGCGCAGGGTGGTTACGGACGCTGCGAGCTGAATCCCCAGTCGGATATCGACCTGCTTTTTCTCTACAATTGGAAGGTCACGGCTTACGTCGAGGCGGTGACGGAAAAAGTCCTCTACACCTTGTGGGACGCCGGCCTCACTGTCGGCCACGCGACCCGCAGTGTCGCCGAGTCGATGCGCCTCGCGAGCCAGGACATGAAGATCCGCACCTCGCTGCTCGACGCGCGCTATCTATCGGGCGACCACGCGCTTTACGCAGAATTCGACAAGGCCGTCGTCGATTACCTGACCAAAAAGAACGACGACCGCTTTATCCGCGAAAAACTTGCCGAGAGCGAAGAGCGTCACGAGCGCTACGGCGGATCGGTCTACCTGCTGGAGCCGGACATTAAGGAAAGCGAAGGCGGGCTCCGCGACATTCATACCGCGCTGTGGATCGCGAAGATGAAGCTCAGGGTCCAGACGATCGACGATCTGCCGCGCGAAGGCGTTATCAGCGAGGCCGACGCCGCCGCGCTGAAAGGCGCGCAGGATTTTCTCTGGCGCGTGCGCAACGAGCTCCATTTCCATTCGAAAAAGCATCAAGACCAGCTGACGTTCGAGGAACAGGAGATCGTCGCGCGCGCTCTCGGGTTCCGCGATGACGGCGGCATCCAGGGAGTCGAGGCCTTCATGCGCCGGTACTATCTCGAAGCCTCGGAGATCAGCCGGCTTTCCAGCCTGATCATTCACCGGCTGACCGATCCGGGCGAGCCGGCGCAGTGGAGCTGGCGGGGTCTCATCGCCGGCTCGGCGGGCAGAGAGGTGCGGCCGGGAGTGCGGATCTCGCGCGGCATGCTCTGGATCACGGACGCGTCGGCGTTTCGCCGCAAGCGCGAAAACCTCATGGGGGTCTTTTCCGACGCGCAAAAAAACAAGGTCGAGCTCAGCCATGAAACGCGCTCCGTGGTGCGCCTGCAGCTCGACCTCGTCGATGACGACTTTCGGCGCGACCCGGCCGTCGCGGCGCTGTTCCTCGACATTCTCCGCTACAAAGAGCGCGTCTACGAGACGCTGATGGAAATGCACCGGACGGGCGTCCTCGGCGCGTACATTCCGGAGTTCGGCCGGCTTTTGTGCATGGCGCTGCACGATTTGTACCACATCTACACCGTCGATCAGCATTCACTGCGCCTAGTGAAAGAGCTCGAGCGGCTGAAATCCGGCGAGTTTCGCGAGCAATTGCCGCTTCTCACTCAGCTTGCGCGCGAGATGGAGAAAATCGAGATTCTCTATCTCGGTCTCATGTTCCACGACATAGGCAAGGGTCTCGGCGGAGGCCATTCCGAAAAGGGGCGCGACATCGCGCGCGCGATCGCCGGCAGGCTCGGGCTCAACATCGACGACACCAATCAGCTGGAATTTCTCGTGCTCCATCATCTGCTGCTCGCGCACACGGCGTTCCGCCGCGATATCGACGACGAGAAGCTCGTGGTCGATTTCACCAAGCTCATGGCGAACGCGAGCAATCTGAAGATGCTTTATCTGCTGACCTATGCCGACATGAAATCCGTAGGGCCGCAGATCTGGAATCATTGGAAAGCCTCGCTGCTCGAGCAGCTGTACGTGAGCTCGTCACGGCTCCTCGAAGAGTTGGAGAAGGGCGCCATTACCGGCGAAGACCGCGCCTCGCGCCTGCGGCGGATTAAGAGCCGCGTCGAGACGCGCCTCGCGCGCGAGTACCCAGCGGACCGCGTAAAAGCGTTCATCGAGGGCATGCCGGATCGCTATTTCCTTACCACACCAGAGGACGAGGCTCCGGCGCATTTCGACTTGGTCGAACGCTTTAAACATCAAGTCTATGTCTCGGCGGTGCGCCACCTGCCGGAAAAGGAATTCACTGAGATCACCGTCTGCACCACCGACCGCCCCGGACTTTTCGCCAACATCGCAGGTGTTTTCGCCGCGATGAGCCTCGATATCCTGAGCGCGCGTATCATTACGCGAAACGACGGCCTCATCCTCGACGTTTTTCACATCTCGCACATGAATATGGCCGAATCCGTCATGCGGCCCGAGCGCTGGCAGCGAGTGCAGGCATTGCTCGAGAAGGCGCTCGCGGGCGAGATCGATGTCGCAAAGCTGGTGCAGCAGTCGGACAAGCCTTCGCTGTTTAAGAAGCGCGTGCCTAAAGTGCCGACAGAGATTCGCATCGACAACAAGGCCTCCGACGATTTCACGATCGTCGAAGTCTACACGCAGGATTGCATTGGCGTCCTGTTCACGATCACGCACACGCTCCACCTCCTAGGGCTGTCGATTCACGTCGCGAAAATCTCCACCAACGTCGATCAGGTGGCGGACATCTTTTACGTGGCCGACGAGCACGGCGGCAAGATCGGCGATCCGGCGCGTCTCGAAGCCATCCGAGGGGAACTCTACCGCGCTCTTGTGGGGGAGAATGAACGAGTCGCTCAACCAGCAAATTGATTCCTTCCTGCAGACGCTGACCGTAGAGAAAGGGCTCGCGAAGAATACCGTCGAGGCTTACAGCAGCGATCTCAACGGCCTTGCGGTCTTTTTGACCGCGCGCGGCGTCAGCGACTGGGGGGCGGCACGCGGAGTCGATTTTAGACTGTATGTCGCCGCGCTGCGAAGACGAAAGCTCGCGCCGCGCTCGATCGCGCGCGCGATCGTCGCCATGCGGCAGTTCTACCGTTTTCTTGAAAAGGAGCGGTTGGTTGAAGAGAATCCGCTGCCGCAGGTGAGCGAGAGAAGCGTGGCGCGCAAGCTGCCGCATGTGCTGAGCGGCGACGAGATCGGTAAGCTCGTGTCGCAGCCGGATCCGGCGACGCCCCTAGGGCTCCGCGACCGCGCGATGCTGGAGTTGCTATACGCTTCCGGGCTGCGTGTTTCCGAGTTGGTGCTGCTCCCCGTGCATCAGGTCAACCTCGACGGCAATTATCTGATCGTCAAAGGCAAGGGCTCTAAGGTCCGCCAGGTTCCGTTCGGAAGAAAGGCGCGCGATGCGCTGATGCGTTACTTAACGGAGGTCAGGCCGAAGTTTTTGCGGGGCCGGCAAAGCCATTACTGTTTCGTCACGCGCTCCGGCAGGCCGATGACGCGCCAGGGGTTCTGGAAGGGATTGCGCCAGTATAGGCTCGCCGCGGGAATCGAGAAACGGGTCACGCCGCACATGCTGCGCCATTCGTTCGCGACGCATCTTCTGGAAAACGGAGCGGATCTCCGATCGGTGCAGTCGATGCTCGGCCACGCCGACATCGCGACGACGGAGATATATACGCACGTCGCGCGCGATCATTTGAAGCGGGCGCATCAGCAATTTCACCCAAGGGAGAACGGCGGCCGCAAACTGCCTAGAAAATAGGGACTTTTTCCTTGTCTTTTCAGTCTGCGTGCCGTATTTTCGACCATCCCCGCATGGAAGAAACAATCCGGGACATCGCGATATGGGCCGTGCCTGTCTTGCTCGGGGTGATCTTTCATGAAGTCGCCCACGGCTGGGTCGCGAATAAGCTCGGCGATCCAACCGCCGCGCGCCTCGGACGGCTCACGTTGAACCCGATTCCGCACATCGATCTGTTCGGGACGATTCTACTTCCAGGGATTCTCATCGTCGGCGGCGCGCCGTTCGTCTTCGGCTACGCGAAGCCGGTGCCGGTCAACTTCCAGAATCTTCGCAGGCCGAAGCAGGACATGATCTGGGTGGCGCTCGCGGGACCGATGACCAACATTGTGCTCGCGCTTTTGAGCCTTTATCTCTTTAAATTGGCGGACAGCGTTGCGTACTCGGCGGTGGTCGCGACGCCGCTCGCGCTGATGGCGCAGAGCAGCGTCAACATCAACGTCATGCTGGCGGCGTTCAACTTGTTTCCCGTACCGCCGCTCGACGGCGGGCGGGTGCTCGTGGGGCTGTTGCCCAATCCGTACTCCGCCGTGGTTGCCCGCATCGAGCCGTTCGGATTTTTGATCATCATCCTGTTGCTGATGACGCATACGCTCGATGTCATCCTCGGACCGATCATTCGGTTTATTCTGACTATTCTGGGAGCGCTGTTAATCTAGAGAAGAGATGGACACAATCGTCAGCGGTATGCGTCCGACCGGGCGCCTTCATCTAGGCCATCTCCACGGCGCGCTCAGGAACTGGGTGCGGCTGCAAAAAGATTACCGCTGCTACTTCTTCGTCGCCGACTGGCACGCGCTCACGACCGATTACGCCGCGCCGCAAGGCGTGCGGCAAAGCGGCGTCGAGATGGTGGCCGACTGGCTCGCCGTCGGTCTTGACCCGGAGCGATCGGTGATCTTCCGCCAGTCGGAGGTCAAAGAGCATGCCGAGCTGCATCTGCTGCTTTCGATGATCACGCCGCTCGGCTGGCTCGAGCGCAATCCGACCTACAAGGAGCAGATGCGCGAGGTCCAGGGGAAAGATCTCTCGACCTACGGATTTCTGGGATACCCCGTGCTCCAGGCGGCGGATATCGTCATGTACAAGGCGAATAAAGTGCCCGTCGGTGTCGATCAGGCGCCGCATGTCGAGCTGACGCGCGAGATCGTCCGCCGCTTCAATCAGTTTTATGGAGACATTTTTCCCGAGCCCGACGTTCTTTTGACCGAGATGGCTAAGGTTCCCGGTCTCGACGGGCGTAAGATGAGCAAGAGCTACAACAACGCCGTCTTCCTTACCGACACGCCGAAAGAGGTCGACCAGAAGCTCTCGCGCATGATGACGGATCCCGCGCGGGTGACGCGCAAGGATCCCGGCGAGCCGGAGAAATGCCCCGCGTTCAACCTGCACAAAATTTACTGCACGCCCGACGAGATCGAGTATGTCACAAAGGGCTGCCGCACCGCCGGCATCGGCTGCCTCGAATGCAAAAAGATCATGATCAAGCATGTGATCACGGACCTCGAGCCGATCCGGGAGCGTCGCGCGGCGCTGGAAAAGCGGCCCGGCTATGTGGAAGACGTTCTGGAGCGCGGGAATCGCGCGGCGGCGAAGAAAGCTGAGGGGACGATGACGGAAGTCCGAACCGCGGTGGGGCTATGAACAAATTCCAACTCGAAGTCTTCGAAGGGCCGCTCGATCTGCTGCTCCATCTGATCAAGAAGAACGAGGTGAGCATCACCGACATTCCGATCGCCGTCATCACCGAGCAATACCTCGAAACACTCGAGCTGATGGAATACCTCGACCTCGACGTAGCCGGCGAGTTCCTGGTCATGGCGGCAACGCTCGTGCACATCAAGTCGCGCATGCTGCTGCCAGCCGATGAAACCGAGGCCGACGAAGAAGAGGGCGGCGACCCGCGCGATGAGCTCGTGCGCCGCCTGCTCGAATACCAGAGATTCAAAGAAGCCGCCGGCGAGCTCGAGCGCCGGGACATTCTGCGGCGGGACGTATTCGCCCGCTCGCCCGAGCCGCCGGAGGAAGTCGAGACGGTGGGATTCGAGAGCGTCTCCCTATTCGACCTGATTTCTGCGCTGCGCACGGTGCTCGATCGGCTGCCGAAAGACTCGGCGCATCAGGTCGTCCTGGAGACGGTGTCGGTGAGAGAGAAAATGAGCCTACTGCTGGACGATCTGCATCGACGCGGCAAGGTGGTCTTTCAGGAGCTGTTCGCAGCGGCTGTGTCGCGGCTCGACGTGATCGTAACATTTCTCGCGATGCTGGAGCTCGTTAAGATCCGCGCCGTGAAGATATGGCAGGAAGAAATGGCGGGGCCGATCGTCATCGCGCCAGCGGCGCCGCTCGACGAGATCCAGCAGAAGATGGCCGGCGCGGTCATCGAGGAAGACGGCAATGGAGCGTGATCAGCTGAAGTCGATTTTGGAAAGCCTTCTGTTCGCCTCCGAGGGACCGCTGACCGTCGCCCGCCTCAGCGAGGTGATCGACGGCGTCGAGCGTAAGGAGATCGCCGCCGTCCTGGCGGATATGCAGTCGGAATACGACGCTGGCGGGCGCGGCTTTCGACTCTCGGAAGTCGCCGGCGGTTATCAGCTGCGCACCGCGCGCGAGAACGCGGACTGGGTGAAGAAGCTCTACCACGATCGGCCGGCGCGTATGAGCAAAGCGACGCTGGAGACGCTGGCCATCATCGCCTATAAGCAGCCGATCACCCGCGCGGAAATGGAGGCGATCCGCGGCGTCGATGTCGACGGCGTGGTCGCGACGCTGCTCGACCGGAGGCTGATCCGCATCGTCGCACGCAAGGATGTGCCGGGTCGGCCGTTTCTCTACGGCACCACGCCGGAATTTCTCCAGCTCTTCAACTTGAAAGATTTAAGTCAGCTGCCCACTCTGAAAGAGATGGAAGAAATGACGCTTCCGGAACTCGCCGAAGGTGAAGGGACGGAGATACCCGCCGAGCCTGTTGCCGGCGATGAGAGCGGCAAAAAAACGTCGGCCGACGAATAGCTTCGCCGGCCGAACTCCTTACATCCATTCTCATCATCTATGGAGCGCCTGCAGAAGATTCTCGCCCGCGCGGGCGTCGCGTCGCGCCGGGAAGCGGAAAAATGGATCCAGCAGGGACGCGTGACCGTCAACGGCGCCGTCGTCACGAAGCTCGGTTCGCAAGCCGACGCCGCGAAGGACAAGATCAAAGTCGATGGCAAACTGATTGCACGCCCGGCGCTGCGCTATGTCCTCTTTCACAAGCCGCCGGGGATGGTCACCTCGCTGCGCGATCCCCAGGGACGGCCGGACCTGGGCGGGTGGCTCGAAGGCCTCGGCGCGAAGGGCCATCTCTTTCCGGTAGGCAGGCTCGACTTCAACTCGTCGGGGCTGCTGCTTCTCACCAACGACGGCGAGCTCGCGCAAAAGCTCATGCACCCGCGCTATGAAGTGAAAAAAGTTTACCACGTCAAAATCAGCGGGCGGCCGTCGGACGACGACTTGGAGCGGCTGCGCAAAGGGATTCGTTTGGACGATGGGTGGACCGCGCCGGCGAAGGTCAAAGTCGTCGAGGCGCTAAGCAAGAAGACGTGGCTGGAAATCGAGATCCACGAGGGCCGCTATCGCGAGGTCAGGCGCATGTTTCAGGCGCTCGGATTTTTTGTCGAGCGGCTCGTGCGTATTCGCATGGGCCCGCTGCGACTGGGCTCGCTCGCGCCCGGCGAATATCGCCAGCTGCAGCCTCAGGAAGTTTCCGCCTTGAGAAAGATTGTCGGTCTCTTCAGCTCAGCGGACGAGCACGCCCAAAAACTGCAAAAAAAATCCTATTAGCAAGCAGGCGAGCCCCCATAGCGACGGGCGCGGCGCATTCATTTCGAATAGCTTGCCGAGCCAGCGGATCTCCGGCGGCCATGTATGCGCCTCTTCGGAAATTCGGGTTGCGGCGAGGAGAAAATAAGCGCCGGCGATATCGGTCGCCAGACCGAGCGCGGTCAGCCAATCGGACAGCGGCATCAAGGCTTTATAGCGCGGCGAATGAAGTAAGAATAGATGTTTCAATTGTGGTTGACGCCATCCCGCGATAGGTGGAGAATCTAAGCGCCCGTTAAACTCGATGGACAGCAAACGCCACATCTTCGTTGAGGACCGCATCGAGTCGCTCGACGATCTCGACCGCTGCTTCAAGCAGCTGCTGGAGCCGAACGGCGACCACAACGAGAACAAGCAGTGGATCTTCCGCGGGTACAAAAACAGCTCGTGGGATTTCGAGACCAAGCTGCAGCGTGCGATCTTCAAGTTCGGCCTCGACGTCGCACCGCCGCCGGACAAAGAGTCCCAACGCGCGCTGCTCCAGCCCACACTGAAAGAGGGGCTAGACTCGGCCGATAAGACGCACAGCGTATCCGCGATCGAAGGCGGCCTTCTCCGGCGCTTCAAGCGCCAGTGCCACCACTACACGATGGCCGTGCCCGGCGACGAGAATATCATGGAGTGGCTCGCGCTGATGCAGCACTACGGCGCGCCGACGCGGCTCCTCGACTGGACGTATTCCTTCTGGGTCGCCGTTTATTTCGCCGTCGAGGAATCGGAAAAAGAATGCGTGGTGTGGGCGCTCGATTCACGCTGGATCCGCCAGCGCGTGAAAGACCGGCTGAACGAAGTCTCAAGAATGATCGACAGCGAGTACGGCGGTACCGACCCCAACGTCACGCGGCGCGATACGTTTCGCGAGGCGTTTCAATCCGGCAAGCGCTTCGTCTTTCCGATCAATCCTTACCGGTTGAACGAGCGGCTGGTGCTGCAGCAGGGGCTGTTTCTCTGCCCCGGGGACATCTCCTGCTCGTTCGAAGCAAATATTGAGGCGCTGGCGGGCGATAAGAACGGCAAAAAAGATTTCTCCGGCAACCTCATCAAGTTCATCATCAACAACGACCCGCAGCTCAGGAAAACGATCATGCAGCGGCTTCAGCGCATGAACCTAAACCGCGCGACGCTGTTTCCCGGCCTCGACGGCTTCAGCCAGTCGCTCGAGATGCTGATGGTGTTCCCGCACATCCTCGTTCCGGATCCGGAATGGGAGGAGTAATTACTTCGAACCCTTGAGCACTTCCTCGACGAGCGAGAGGTCGGCGATCTGAGAGACCTCGACATCGTCCTTCACGCCTCCCGCTTCCTTCTCCAAGGCGATCAGCCGCTTCACAGCCTCCGGCTGGATGCGGGCGTCCCGGCTGAAGAATGACGCGATGAAATCGTAGGATTTCTGCGCGATGTCGCGGTCCATCTTGAAGATGCGCGCGATCAGCTCGATGCTGTCCGCGCGGCGCTCGCGGACGAAGCGCAGCGCGTCCAACTCGGCGCGGATGACTTTTTTCACCTGCTCGCGCTGGCTTTTGATCTTGTCGACATTCGCCGTTACGCCCACGAACGGGAACTGCGCGACGTCCGAGGCTTTAACGAGGATTTTAAAGCCGTGTCTCTCGGCTTCGAATGGCCACGGCGGCGAGATCGCCGCCGCGGCGACGCGGCCCGAGAGGAGCGCGTCGAGGATGAGTTTCTCGTCGCCGATCGTGAGCAGCGGCACGTCCTTGGGCGCGCTCAGGCCGTAGTGCGCTAGGATCAGTTTGGTCACCTGGTAGTTCGTGCCACCGGGGTCGGTGACTCCGACGACTTTTCCTTTCAGGTCCTGAACGCTTTTCTCCTTCGCCACCAGCGCAAAGAAGGGTGCGACTGTGCTGGAGGCGACCGCGCGGACCGGCAGCCCGCGCATCGCCGCGCGGAGCGTCGAGCCGATGTTCATCGAATAATCGACCTGGTTTGTCGCCAGCGCTGTGATCGCGATCCTCGGCGCGACCTGCACTAGGTCGACATCGAGCCCTTGCTTCGCGTAAAAATTCATCTCCTTGGATACGAACGAGGTGAAGAAGGGAAGTGAGCGGCTGGCGTAAACGATCTTGATCTTCTCGGGCGTCTGAGAGAAGGCGGCTGACGGAAGCAAAAGAGCGAGGGTGAGGATTGCTCGAAACAGCGAATGCCGGACGATGCTCATGCGACCTCCTCGGTTACGGCTTCACGAAGCTCCAGTCGAACGCCTGCGCTGGGTCCGGCGCGCGGTCCAATTTGAGCTCCCGCTGGACTTCCTCCATCGCCGCGCGGAGCGTCTCCGGACCCGGCACGCCGCTCGCCGCCCATGTCGGCGCGGCCATGTCATAGCTCCCATCCGCAAGCTTCGCATCCATCCCGGACCACTTGGCGATGGCGGCGACCGTGTCACGCCGGTTCGTCTTCGCGAACTGGATAGCGCGCAGCGCGGCGCGCACCATGCGCTGGACTTCGCCCGTGTGCTTGTGAACGCGATCCAAAGAGGTGCCGAAGCCGGCGATGGGTGAGGGGACTACGTCGCCGACGAAGAGCAGGCGCGGGTAGCCTTCCTGTTCGAGCATGACGTTGTACGGCGCCTCGATGAGCGTCGCGTCGATGGCCCCCGACTTTAGCGCCGCCAATCGGTTGAGGCCGCCGCCGACGGCGAGGATTTTGACGTCTTTTTCCGGCGACAGCTTGTATTTCAGCAGAGCGGCGCGCGCCATCGTGTCGCTGCTCGCACCGAAGGACGAGATGCCGACGATCTTTCCTTTCAGCTGCTCGATAGAGGCGATGCCGCGCTTGGCGATCAGCGCGAAGTGGGGCTTTTCACAGATTGTGAGGACGACGCGGAGCGGCACGCCGCGCACGGCCGCGCGAATGGTCGAGCCGAGCGCCGTCGTGTACGCGGCGTCCCCTGAGATAACGGCCTGGAGCGCGAGCCGCGGGTTCATCACCACGAAGTCGACGTCGAGACCCTCGTCGCGATAAAATCCTCTTTCTTTCGCCAGCGCCGCGGGAAACCACGTGAGGGATTTCGAGGGCGCGGAGACGAGGATCTTGCCCTCGGCGAATGCCGGGCAGGGCGCCAGCAGGATCAGCAGCAAATAAAGGAGCCGGCTATGCACATGGACGTTATGCAATCGCAGCCGACCGGGTGTCAAGCGTCTGTGCAAGCGCACGCCAGGGCGGGTTGAACCGCTACCGGGGGGCATGCTAAAGGGTATCGCGGAATATCGGGCAGCAGCCTGCGCTTACGGGAGGTGACGCAAATGCCGATCATTACTCTCACCAGAGGCGCTTTCAGCGGCGGACCTGAATTGGCCGAGCGCGTCGCCGCGCAGCTCGGCTATCGCTGTGTCAGCCGCGAAGTTCTCATGAAGGCCAGCGAAGGCTATGGCATTCCCGAAGCGAAATTCACCGAGATACTCGACACGGCGCCGCGCTGGTGGGAGCGCTGGCAGGAAGGGCTGAGGCTCTACCGCATCGTACTCCAAGCCGCGATGTGCGAGGTCGCCCAAAACGGAAATCTCGTCTATCACGGCCACGCCGGCCAGGACCTTTTCCCCGGAATCCACCATGTGCTGCGTGTTTATCTGACCGCCCCGATGAGCTACCGAGTCGAGCAGGTGCGCGCTCGCGAGGGCATGAGCGACACCGCGGCGTTGCATTACATCGAGCAGGTCGACAAGGCGCGTACCCGCCGGCTACAGGCGTTGTTCGGCGGCGACTGGCGCGATCCGAGCCGTTACGATCTCGTGATCAACGTCGGGAATATGAGCTTGGAGAGCGCGGCTCATCTCATCGTTGAGGCGTCGCGTCGGCCAGAGTACCAGCCGAGCGCGGACTCGGAGCGGGCGTTTCAGGATCTAACGATCGCTGCCAGGGTGCAGGCCGCGCTGATCGTCTCGCCCAAGACGCGCAATTTGACGATCAATGTCGATGTCGAGGGCGGACGCGTCCACCTTTCTGGAATTCTCGCCAATCTCGATGTCGAGCGCGACATCATCAATCTCGCCGAGAGTGTTCCCGGCGTCGTCAAGGTCGATTCGGAATTCGAGTCGCCGCCGATCGAGTACATGTACCCCTGATTGCCAGTTGTAAGTAGGGGCGGTTTCCGAACCGCGCCTATGAATCGCCGGGAAGTTCCCTCCGCGCTTGACTCTCACGCGGCTGCTTTATAAGTCTGGTCAAAAGCATTTCATCATCGAAAGGCAGGACCGAAATGGCGGAAATGGAAAATCCCGCTCCGTTTTACGAACGTTGGATTAAAGAGCAAGGCGTTCCCGTGATCGAAGGTTACGGCGTCGACGTCGGTGATATCAAGCTCGCCGACTGGCCGCGCAAGGGCGGCCGTGGCGCTTTCGTGCAGCTCCGCGGCATGGAAGGCGCGACCGCCATGGAGGTCGTGGAGATTCCCGGCGGCAAAGCGCTCCATCCGGAGAAACACCTTTATGAAAAAGTTTTCTATGTCGTAAGCGGCCTGGGCTCGACGGAAATCTGGCAGGACGGACAAGCGAAGCGCTTCTTCGAGTGGGGACCGGGAAGTCTTTTCGCGGTGCCGCTCAACTCGTCGTACCAGCTGATCAACGGTGGCGGCCAGCCCGCGCGGCTCGCGGCCGTGACCAACGCGCCGATGATCATGGACATGTTCCACAATGCCGACTTCGTCTTCAACTGCCAGTATCAATTCACCGACCGGTACAACGGCGAAGAAAATTATTTCGAGGTCTCGAACAAGCGCTACGTCATCGGGCGCGGCAATTATTGGGACACGAACTTCATCGCCGATGTATCGACCGCATCGATCGACGCGCACGAGTATAAGGGCAAAGGCGGCTCGTTCACGGGCTTCGAGATCGCCGGCAACTCGCTCGTCGGCCATCTCGTCGAATGGCCCGTCGGGATGTACCACAAAGCCCATTATCACGGCGCCGGCGCGGTGCTGCTGATTCTTAAATCCGAAGGCTACACGATCATGTGGCCGAACGAGCTCGGCATCCATCCGTACGCCAGCGGCCACGGCGACCAGGTCGTGCGCGTCGATTGGAAGCCGGGAACGGCGTTCGGCCCGCCGAACGGCTGGTTCCATCAGCATTTCAATCTCGGCGAAGCGCCGGCGCGCCAGCTCGCGCTCCGCTACGGCAGCAAGCGCCACAAGATGGCTTTTTACGTCGCCGCGCAAAAGCGCGACGGCGGCGTTTTTATCAGTGTCAAAGAGGGCGGCACGTTGATCGAGTACGAGGACGAAGACCCGGAGATTCGGCGGATTTTCGAGGCGGAGATCAAAAAGCGCGGCATTCCCAACAAAATGCCGGTGCTTCGGTAAAAAAAGGCAGGTTTAAAACCTGCCCCTACAAGTACTATCGAGGATCTTGCGTTGAGGTTTCAAACCCGCCCGTCTCATTCCCCGAGCGCCACGCGGCCGATTCCTTCCATCAAGAGGCGAAAGGAGAGCAGCGCTTCGCGCGCCGAGGCGACGGCCTTGATCGCCGCTTCTTCCGTGCGCGCTTGCTCGGCGAGGATTTTGAGGCCGGTGCTGACGTGCTTCTCGTCCTCTTCCATATGGATCGTGCGCGATCGGAGCTGCTGCTGATTTAATCCCAGATGCTGCCAAGCGCGCACGTCGTTGATGATGACAACGCCCGATTTCGCGCGAAGCGTCGGATCGTTGATGCATTCAAGGCCGGTGGTCGCTGCGAGGCCTTCGAGCCAGGAGCGGCTGCGGCAAATGCTGTCGAGCGCGTCAATGGCGACGGCGGTGGAAGGCAGCGGTACGGTCGTCTCGATCTGATCGCGCCTGAGTCCGAGCGCTTCACCCTGGCGCAACAGTAGATCGTAATGCGAACCCTGGCCTCCGGGACCGACTTCTTCTTCGTACATGTTGGCGACGAGAAATTTCCGCGCGTCGGGGACCGGGCAGTTTGCTGCCACCGCGGCGAGCCAGCGCGGGAAATTGCGGGTGAAATGCGAGAACTGGCTCACGAAGACGCGTCCGCCGTCTTTCGTCAGCCCGCCGGGCTGGACCCGGTTGAAGGTCGATGGTTCCAAATAAATCGTTTGTAAAACGATATCTTTGATCTGATTTTCTAAGCTATTCATTGAAGCCGTTGGGCGCTTCGTTCGCCTCCGCACGAGGATGCTTCCTCATGCGGACGGTGAGCCAATTCCATTGATCGGGATAGCGGCCGATCAGCCCTTCGAGATAACCAACGATCCGACGTGTGTTGCCGCTGACATCTTCATACACGCTTCCGCTCCTGATTAAAAGTAGTTCGGGGTCAATGACGAGCCGAAGCTTGCCGTCGTAGCTGCGCACCAGATACATGGGCAGCAGCGCCGCGCCGGTGCGCAGCGCGAGGCTCACGGGCCCGCGCGGCGTGTAAACCCGCCGGCCGAACAGCGAGGTTTCGACCTTTCCCTGCTTGAGATTGTCGCCGAGGATGAAAACGATCTCGTTGCGCTTGAGTCTCTCCGCCATGGTGCGAATCGCCGCTCGACGAGGCCGCGACGAGATCACCTGCTGATAAAAAAAAGGCAGGTGGCGCTCGATCAACGCGCGCAGGCGCGCGTCTTCGGGCATGCGAAACAGCGTCGAGACGCGATAGCCGTCCGAACCCAAGCGCGTCCCGACTAGAACGAAGTTCCCTATGTGCGCGCCGAGCGCGATCACGCCGTTCCCTATCGCCAGCGCCGCTTCGAGATGCTCGATGCCTTCGATCGCAATTTTGCGGCGCGCGCGCTCCGGTTCAGCGAGTTGGAGAAAACAGTCGATTAGGCCGCGTGCGAAATTCTCCTGGACGCCGCGCGCGAGGCCGCGTTTGGTCGGTGCAGAATAGGAGCGGCCGAACGCCGCGTGCAGATTTTTGATGATGCGGCGCCGCGGAATAACAATTCGGACGATAAGTCTCAGCGTCGGCATTGTTACGCGGCGGAAAATGTCCGCGGGAAGGAGGTAGAGGAAGAAGCGGAAGGTGAGAAACAGCAGCTCGATCGCGCGGTATGCGAACCGATCGGCGGCGCGCCGCGACCTCATTCAGAGACTTCGCCGCGGTAGGCGTGGAGGCGCCAGTCGCGGACGATTTTCTGAATTTCCGACGACCACGTCGCATGAAGCGGGTCGTCATAGGGCCAGCCGCGCATCGAACTCTCGCCTTCCCAATGTGAGATTGCGGCTTCCGGTGGAAAAAACGGCGAACGCGCGGGAAAACCTTTGCGGCGCGTCTCGGTCAGGATCTCCGCCGCCCGCGTGATCGAGAGGGCGATCGCCAGATCGTCGAGCGCAACCGGCAGGATCGGCCGGTCGCGATGTGTGATCGCGGTGACGTGATAGACCGGCCGGGGCGCGCGCTCGCCCGCGGGTCCAGCGACGGCGTCGCCGAACGGTCCTTCCTTTTGTCTTTCGTAGGGCGGAATGAATCCCTCGATGACGATCTCCGCGGTAGCGGGCACTTCCAAATCGACGGTCTCGCATTTCACGAGTTCGAGCGGCGCGCCGCGGATCGCGCCAATAATGTCCGCCTCGGCGACATGCGGCGGAAGACGCGTCGCCGCGACCCAAGGCGTCACGGGCTCCGTCCCGATCGCGACGGCGAATTCCATCGCGCGGCCGCGCGGCTCGTAGTTCGCGTAGTAGTGTTCCGCGAATTTCTGCGCGGGCAGCAACAGACCGCCCATCATTTTCCTACCGTGGATCATGAGCCGATCGAGGCCCCAGAGGCGTGCGCCACTGTCGGGATCTTTCCCGATATTCGCGTGCCACGTGCCGATGTACGGGCCGCCGTCATCACGGTGCAGTACGGGCGCCGGGAAACTCTGCAGATCGACGGCGTTGCCCGTAAGGATGTTTTCCTTGCAGGGCCCGGTCTTTACCATAACCGGAGGAATCCGCGTGGTGCTGCGCCGGAGATATTCCTCGACGATTTCCGGCGGGGTGGATTCGGGACGCATGTCCATGGCGACGGCAAGACGGAGAAACGGCGCGTTTTTTCTCCGACTAAGCCCGATCGGCGCGCCAAAGACGCGATGATCGGGAAAGCCGCGGAGGCGGGTGAAAAGGGGCGCCGGCGCACGCAACTCGTATGAGCGGCGGAGCACGGCCCCGATTTCGAAGACCGGCTGTATCTCATCGTCGGTTCTCTGAACTTCGCCTTCATATTCGAGACGGGAGATATAGTCGCGCAGATCTGAGAAGGGCATTCCGAACCTCCGCGGAAAGATAGCCTCATTTAATTACTTTTTGTATTGATAGTCAATATATTAATGAAATTGACGCAAGAAATTTCCGCCGCTGGGGCGCGGGGTTGGCTACCGCCTAAGAATATCTTTCCACTTCTCGGTGAATTTGCTTTTGAGCTCGGGAGAGAGCGCGTTGACCGGCGGGTAGCGGTCTTTCCAGAAATAGGGCCTGCAGGCGTTCAAAATGGCGCGGCTGTTGGTGAGATCGTTGGCGTCACGTTTCTCCGGCGTCATCGCCGGATCGAGCGGGGTAGACCAGCAGTTGTCGATCACGGTTATCGCCGACTTCGGGTCACAGCGCGTGGAGATCGCCCACAGCACTTCGCCCATGTCCGCGGGATCGATATCCTCGTCGACGACGACGACATAGCGGCCGTGATAGTTTCCCGCGCGGCAGGCGAGCGCGGCGAGAGCCGCCTGCTGCGCGTGGCCATGATAGCGTTGCTTGATCGAGACTACGATAAACGGCGCCCCGCCGCCGGGCGCCGAGCCCCCGACGAAAGACCATACGCCGCGAACGTCGGGCACGTCCGCTCTCTCCAAGTAGTTCCAGATTGCCGCCGCGCCGATCGGAATGCCGAACGTGAGCACCGGCGGCTTCATCGGCGGCGCTCCGGCGACGATCGGATCGTTGCGGAAATAAAGCGCCTGCACGCGGATGACCGGCTCGATGCGCGCGCCGTGCGCGTAGTAGCCGGGCCACTCGCCGAAAGGCCCCTCGACGCGGTTCTCCTCTTCCGGAGGAGGAACCATTCCTTCGATCGCGATCTCTGCTGCGGCGGGAATCGGCAGGCCCGTGCGCTCGCCCTTGATAACATCTACGGGCGCGCCGCGGAGCCCGCCGGCATAGTCGAACTCCGATACGCCGTACGCGACGGATTGCCCGGCTGCGAGCCATGTGAGCGGCTCCTGACCGAAGGTGACCACGACGGGACAGGACTTTCCCTGCGCCCAGTATTTTTCGCGCATGATGCGCGCGTGGTGCCCCGGCGAGATGTACAAGCCGAGACGATCGCGGTCGTGGACCTGCACGCGGTAAATGCCGACATTTACCCACGGATCGTCGGGATCCGTCGTGATAACGCAGCAGGCGGTGCCGAGATAGCGACCGCCGTCGAGCTCGTGCCAGCGCGGCGCGGGGAAGACGGTCATATCGATGTCGCCGCCGCTTTTGGTGTTCTGGAGCACAGGTCCGTCGCCCACGGTTTTCGGCGGTATCGGCTTCAGTTCCTGCAGCGATTTGCGCCAGCGCTGCACCATCTCGGTTCTCGGCAGGTCCGGCGGCATCCCGGAGGCGAGCGCGATGCGGCGCGGATGGCTGACGAGATTCGAGGCAACGCGGTAGGAAGGCGGATGTCCGGGAATTTTATCGAACAGCAGCAGTGGATGATCGGCTTTGTTGGCGAAAAGCTCGGTCAGCGCGCCGATTTCTAAGTCCCAGCTTGCGCCGTGGATGTCTTCGACGTCGCCGATCTTGCGCGCGGCGTCGATGAATTCGCGGAGATCGTTAAACGGCATCGAAGCGTTCCGGCCGAGATTAGAAGTGGCCGGCTTCCTTCGCGTGCTTGTAGATGCCGTCGTGAAACAACGCGACGAAATCGGCGTTGGTGAGGCAGCAGTATTCCGGCGACCAGCCGGGGCGCGTCCAGACGAGCCCGTCCTGCAAGAGCGTTTGAAAGATCATGCGCGCGACCTGGCCGTGTGCCATGAGGCCTTCCTCGTGCTCCTCCAGATCCGCTTCTTCGTGGACCTGGAAGTAATGCAGATCGGCGTCCTTGAATTTGTATTTACCGAGCAGCGCCTGGCGCCATTCGCGCGCCCAGTGGCCGAACATCTCCTCGTTAAGCGAGCGTGCCCACCACTCGATGAATGCTCCTTCGTAGACGAGACCGCGCGCGTATTCGGTCAGAGCGCGGCATTCGGCGAAGACTTCGCAGTTTACCATTTCTTCGCGGCTCACGCCGAAGGTCTTACCCTGCTCGATCAGGACTTGAATGTGGCCGGGGATTTTCGGATTGACGAGCTCGTCGCTGATCTTGCCGACGTACGGCCCGAGCAGTTCCGGATGGCGGCTGAAAAATCCCTGATGGCGCTGGTAGATGATGAGATGAAAATTGTTGATCTCGACCGGGTAGCTGTACCAGTGCTTCCAGAAAAGCTTGATCGTCTCTAAAGGCAGCTTGCCGGCGGTCAAGTCGCGCATGAAGTCGCCTTGGAAGATCTTTTTCTGCCAGCGCGCGTACATCTTCTTGATGATGTCGTCGGTGAAAGCCGCCGCTTCGTCGGCGCTGAATCTCTTGCCCCAGTCGA
>DATDFN010000153.1:0-22479 GCA_036522615.1 Binatia bacterium
GGCGCGGCTGCGTTGTTCCACTGCTTTTACCATCGCCTGACGCGGAATCTTCTCACACCCGCGCTCGGCGAGGATCTGTTTGGCGCCTACGTCGAGATTTTCAATCAATCGCTGGCGCCGATCGAAGCGATCTTGCGCGACCGCGGGTCGCCGTGGTTTGTGGAAATTCCGCGTCGCCGTCTGGCGACGGCGAGCCTCGCCGCCGCCCTCGCCGATCTCACAGACAGATTAGGCGGCGACATGAGCCGCTGGCGGTGGGGGGATTTGCACAAATTGATGCTGAGCCATCCGCTGGATGCCATAAGGCCGCTCAGACGCCTCCTGTCCGTCGGTCCGTTTCCGTCCGGCGGCGACGGTGTAACGATCAATCTCGGCTTTTTCCGCCGCTCTCGTCCCTACGCGCACACCGTCGGCGCCTCGCTCCGGATGATCGCCGATCTGGCCGGACCGGAGCGCGCTCTTTTCATCATTCCCCCCGGCCAATCCGGCCATTTTTTATCGCCCTATTACACCGACCAGCTCGCCTTGTGGCGGGATGGACGGTATCTGCGGCTGGGGGAGCCGCAATCCGGTACGGGCGAGGAACCTCCAATGGTCCTGAAATCCCCTAGGCGACACTCTTGACAGTGTCGAAGCCATCGCCTATTTACGTTGGGTCCGTGCGCGGTGAAATGGCCGATTAAAGGCGGCTGGTCGTCGCCCGGATTTGCAAATCGGCGAGTTTTTAAACTCGCCTGCATGATTTGGGCGTTCTCGGCGTCTAAGCACGAAGGAGGTCTATCATGACGCGATGGCATCGGTTCTCCCTGCACGCCGTATTCTGCTTGATGCTTCTATTCGCCGCCGCCTTGCCGGCCGCCGCCCTTCAGGTCGGCGATAAGGCGCCGGACTTCGAGCTCGACAGCACGAAAGGCGGCAAGCTCAAGCTCAGCAGCCTCAAAGGCAAAAACGTTCTCATCAACTTCTACGTCCTCGACTTCAGTCCGACCTGAATCAAAGACCTGCAAGCGTCCGGTTCGGACAGTTACGACAAGTTTCAAGCGGAAAACACCGAGGTGGTCGGGATCAGCGCCAACGCTCCCTTCTCGCAAAAGGCCTTCGCGGATTTCGCCAAGATCAACTATGCCCTGCTCAGCGACCGCGACGGCAAGACGTTGAACGCCTACGGCGTCTTCGATCCCGAGCGTCGCGTCGCGAAGCGCTCGTACGTGATCATTGATAAAGAAGGAGTGATTAAATATTACGACATCCGGCCGTCGAACAACGAGAAAGATCTTCTCTCAACCGATCAGCTCTTAAACGAAGTCAAAAAGGTAAACAAAGGCAGCTAACCCCAACAACCCGAAAGGAGCGGATGATGATGCATCAAAGACTGTTTCAGACGGTGTTTTTCGCGCTGGCCGTCGTTCTGTTCGCGCCGCACGCGTTCGCGCAGCAGGACGCGATCGAAAAGCGGCAGAAGCTCATGAAGGAAAACGGCGCCGCCGCCAAGGCCATCAAGGGCGCGCTCGAGTCCAAGGATTACGCGACGATCGAGACCAAGGCCAAGGACATCGGCAACAACATGGACAAGGTGAACGACCTCTTCCCGAAGGGCAGCACTTCGGATAAGTCGCGCGCCCTGCCCGCCATTTGGGAGAAGTGGGACGAGTTCAGCAAGAACCCTGCGAAGGTGAAGAAAGCGGCCAGTGATGTCGCCGACGCCGCCAAGGCGAAAGACGACGGCGCGCTCGCTGGAAAAGTGAAAGCGCTCGGCGAGGCCTGCGGCGGCTGCCACAAGAACTTCCGCGCGGAGGAGAAAAAGGGATAATACTTTTCTGGCATAAGGCATAGGCGAGCGGTGTCGGCTGAGGATGAGAACACGGATGGGATGGTTAGGCACCGCTGAGGAGGTGGCCATGAGACTCCCGTATTTGGTTTTGCTTTTAACCCTTGCGACGATGGCGATCAGCTCTCCGTCGCAGGCGGCGCAAGGATCGCAGTTTCCCCAGAATGTCTCTTTCACCACGCTGCAGGACGCAGCCAACCCGGGGCAGAGCATGCTGCTGCCCTTCGCGATCGAAGGGTTGACGGGCGATGCCAACGGCAATCTCTACACCACTGGCCGGCAGCCCGACAGCACGAAAAAGTGTCCGGTCTGGAAGTTTGCCATTAGCGGCCTCAACGCGACGCGCACGACAGTAGGATTTATCCCTAATGGCGCGGCCCCGGCGGCATGCAATCCTTCAGGAATAACTTTTGATGCCGTCGGCAACCTTTACATCGCCGACAACGCGACGATAAGCGGAGTTCAAGGGTTTGTCTGGAAACTCGTTCCGGACGCCGTCGGCTGCGCGTCGGACGACTCGGCTTCTTGCCCCACTTCGGCCAATGCCACCCAGTACGCCAAAGCCGTCCCGGGCGCGAACGGCGTCGCGTTTGATCGCGACGGCAACCTCTGGACCGGTGACGGCGTCACCGGCCAAGGCCGGGTCTGGAAAATCGGCACGGGCGGCGGCGACTGCACGGTTGGAAGTGAAACGAACTGCGCCGAAGTCTTTCGCATCCAGCCGATGCGCAACGGCACCGCGCTGGGAGGCGACATCAGCACCGTGCCGACGGCGAACCAGCCTACGCAGGGCGTCGGGCGTCAAGCGAATACGTTCCCGCACACGGCGGCCGGCGGCAATCCGCAGGACCTGGTTGCTAACGGCATCGCCTTCAACCATCAAGGCGACATGTTCATGATCGACACGGCGCGCGGGGCGCTGTGGAAAGTGCAGTTCGATCGGCACGGAAATCTTCTAAGCCCGACGGGCTGCGATACAACCTTCACCGACAATACGCTCTGCTTGAGCAACGTCTTGGTCGCCCATCCCGTCCTGGAAGGCGGCGACGGCATCGCTCTCGATGTCGCCGGCAACGTCTGGGTGGATGCAAACGAGCGGCAGGCGGTAGCCGTGGTCTCCAACAACGGGAGCATTCTTGAAATATTCCGTAATCCGGTGAACAGCAGCACCGGGCTAAGAAACGACGCGGGCAGTGCCGCGGCCAACGCTCATATTCTCGAGTTTCCGACCAGCCCGTTCCTGAGCGGCAAGCGGTTTTGCACGGCGCAGTCAGACGGCAACCGCCGCGACAACTTCCCCCAGAGCGGCGGTGAGATCAACAGCTCTACCGGAGCGGCAAGGGGAAAAATTTCCTGCATGACCGATCCGGATACCGGCAATCTCATTCAGCTAAACATTCCCGGCATGCCGCTGCCGGTACACTGACCGGCTGGAAGTGCAGCTTTGACGGCTGCCGACACGACCTGTTGAAACGGCGGAGCCCCGCGAGGGGCTCCGCCGTCGGCAGTCGAAACTCCCAACGCCCCCTTGGGATTCGACCTAAATACAGAGTGCCAAGTCCAACATAAGGGGGTGCCATGAACAAGATAAAAGTCGTAGCGGTTCTCAGCGCCATCCTGGCGCCGATCTTCAGCTCGACGGTCATCGCTATTCCCGCGCGCGAGGTGCGCTGGGATGCGCTCGTCGGCGTGATCCAGACGGGAAACGTCGTCGGCTCCGGCACCGGGGCGGTCACAGGCGCCGGCCAGCCTTGGGTAGTCACCGGCGGGCGCGCCGAGGTGGACTTGTCGGACAGCGATTTGAGGTTCGAAGTCGAAGGGCTTGTGCTCGCAGGGGGCAACAGTGTCGGCACGCGGGGCACCAACGCGCAGGTGCGCGGCACGCTCGTGTGCGACACCAACGGCAGCGCGGGAGGAGGCAATTCGGTTCTGGTCGATACACCGCTCGTGGCGCTCAGCGCCCAGGGCGAAGCGGAATTCAGCGGCAATTTGGGCTCCTTGCCCGCAGTCTGCACGACCGAGCCCGACATCGCCTTTCTCATCCGCAGCGCCGGCGGCAACTGGTTCGCAGCCGGCATCGTGCGCGAGCCATAGTGACGCGGACGGTTATCTTGCGTCATCCAAAAAGGCCTCCGGAAAGCGTTCCGGGGGCCTTTCATTTGGAGTTCGATTCATCTAAAATCCGCGCGATTCGATTTTCGGCGCCACGGCGAAAGGAGGCGGCAATGAAAGCACGTCGATGGACGTTTTGGCTCGCCGCTCTCGCGGTTTCCGGCTGCGCCACCATGGGCGGCGGAGAAGGCGGCGGTAAAGTCTCTATCCTGGTCGACCTCGATCCGGCGAGCACGGATCGCACGGTTATCGTCGAGAGCATCACCGCCGATTCAAAAGGCCTGCTTTACATGGGCGACCGCGTGAGCGGAAACATCCTGCGCGTCGACCCCCGGTCGCCGAAGCCCGAGGCGGTCGCGCGCATCGAGCCGCGCGAGATTGCAAGCAAGAAAGTCAACGCCGACGCGAGCGGCGTCGAGTTCAACCGAGAAGGCGATCTGTTTATTGCCAGCGGTCCATTCAGCGAAGTGCTCCGCGTCCACGCCGCCGATTTGCTGGTACTCAAGCCCGGACGCGCGCAAACATTCGCGACCGGCGCCGAGGGCGCCAACGGAATCGCCTTCGACAAGCAGGGTAATTTGTATATATCGGGCGGCCGGACCGGCAAAATTTACCGCGTCGGACCCGGCGGCGGATCGGCCCTGCCGTTCGCCGAGATACCGGGCTTTGTCCGCAAGCTGCCCGACGGCAAAACCGAGCAGGCGATCGTCGCCAACGGCCTCGCGTTCGATTCCAAAGGGACGCTCTATGTCGCCGATACTGCGCGCGGTGCGATCTGGCGCATTACAATCGGGGCCGACGGCAAACCGGGCAAACCGGAGAAGATCGCAGAGATCCCGCTCCTGGAAGGCGCCGATGGCCTTGCCTTCGACCGCACCGGAAAGCTCTGGGTGACCGCGAACGAGCGCAACGCGCTTCTCACCGTTTCGCCAGACGGCAAAGTCGAAGAAGTCGCGAAGAACGACAGTAAAGGGCCGCTCGAATTCCCTTCGGCGATCGTCTTCGTCGGCGATACCGGATATATCAGTAACAACGACACGCCGCGCCGCGACAATTTGGACGCCACCGGCAAAACCTCGCTCGACGGCATTGGCGCCTCGATCGCGCGGGTGAAGCCTTAGCCCCGCGATGAACCGCCGGCGCCGCACCGACCGCATGACTCGATCCGGCTGACTCATGCCGCCGCTGCTCTCCCTCAACCAAGTACGCCGCGAGTTTCAGGTGCGCGGCCGTCAAGTCGTTGCCGTCGACACAATGGATCTCGCCGTTGAGGAGGGTGAGTTCGTCACGGTCGTCGGGCCCTCGGGATGCGGCAAGTCGACGCTCTTGAATCTCGTCGTCGGTCTTCTGGCGCCGAGCGGCGGGCAGATCGTCTACCGCGGCCGCCCCGTCGACGGCATCAACACCGATATCGGTTACGTCACGCAGAAAGACAACCTGCTGCCCTGGCGCACGCTCGTCGAGAACGTCGAGATCGCGCTCGAGATTCGCGGCGTCAACAAGAACGAGCGGCGGCGCCGCGCGCTCGACTTGATCGGGCAGGTCGGGCTCGCCGGCTTCGAGGACCATTATCCGCACGAGCTATCCGGCGGCATGCGCCAGCGCGCCAACATCATCCGCACGCTCATCTACGATCCCGAGCTCATCCTAATGGACGAGCCTTTCGGGCCGCTCGACGCGCAAACCCGCATCGTCCTGCAAGACCAGCTGTTGCGGCTCTGGCGCGCGTCGCGGAAAACGATTCTGTTCATCACCCACGATCTCGTCGAGGCGATCACGCTGGCGGACCGCGTCGTCGTCATGACCTCGCGGCCCGGGCGGGTGAAGCATATCGCGGCGGTGCCGATCCCGCGGCCGCGCGACGTCTACCAGATTCATATGAGCGCCGAATTTCGCGAGGTATACAATAGGCTTTGGAACGAGCTCCGCCCCGAAGTCACCACGGCGTGAGCAAAAAAAGGAGACGATCATGAAACGACTGACCGCTATCGCGCTCGCCGCCGCGGTTGTCCAGTTGGTCTGGACGGCGGCATGGGCGCAAAATCTCCGCAAGGTGAAAATGACGATCCCGGTCGTCGCGCATTCGATGACGCCGATCTACGTCGCGCAATCCAAAGGCTACTTCAAGGACGAAGGGCTGGAGGTCGACGTCACGTCGACCAGCGGCGGCGGTCCCGATATCCGCGCGCTGATTGCCGGCGACGTCGACTTCAGCTTCACCACCGGCGACAACGTGATTCTCGCGCAGCAGGAGGGCAAGAAGCTCCTCATGGTCGCGAGCGGGTTGAATAAAATTTTTATCAACTGGGCGATGCACAAGGAGTCCGCGAAGGCCAAGGGCATCACGGAGTCGTCTTCGCTCAACGACAAATTGAAAGCGCTCAAGGGACTGACGATCGGCTTTACCAATCCCGGCGCGCTGACGGCGCATCTCGCCGGCTTCGTCACGCGCAAGGCGGGCTACGCCCCGCAGCAGGATGTCAACATGATCGCGATCGGCTCCGGTCCCACTTGGATCGCGGCGCTGGAGAACCGCAAGGTCGACGTCGCGCTCACCGCGCCGCCCGTGCCGGAGACGGCGGTGGGCCGCGGCTTTGCGATTCCGTTCTTGAGCTACACGCAATACGCCGAGCTCGGCGCGCCCGAGTTTCTGATGGAAAATCTCATCGTCCGTCCCGATACCGCCGCGAAGGACCCGGAACTCGTGCGTAAGATGACGCGCGCGGTGGTCAAGGCGAATAAATGGGCGCTGCAGGCAACACCCGAACAACTGGCCGAGGCTCTTAAACCTTTTATGGCGCAGACCGATCCGGCGCTGCTGCTCTCTGGCGCCAAGGCCGTCATACCGACGATCAGTCCCGACGGCCGGACGAGCGAGCGCAGCGTGCAGGTCACGCAGGACCTTCTCGAGCAGGCTGGACTCCTGAAAAAGCGTGTGCCTTATTCGGAGTTGGTCGTGAACGATTTTCTCCCCAAATGATCGGACGCGGCAGACTGTTCCTTTACCGGCTGCTGTTCGGTCTTCTGCTGCTCGCGATCTGGGAGGCCGCTTCGGGGAGGCTGATCGATCCGTTCTGGGTCTCGCGACCCTCGGATATCTTCAAATATCTTTGGGGCGTATTCGCGGACGGCTCGATCTTCGGCCATCTCGCGATCACGCTCTACGAGACGTTCGTCGGATTTTTCATCGGCGCGGCGAGCGGCATCGCGCTCGGCTTCTTTCTCGCCCGTAAAGAAGTCCTCGCACAAGTGCTCGATCCCTTCATCGTCGCCTTTAACGGCATCCCGAGAATCGCGCTGGCGCCGCTGTTCATCATCTGGTTCGGCATCGGCCCGAACTCGAAGGTCATCCTGGTCGTCACGGTCGTTTTCTTCCTGACGTTTTTCAACACCTACGCCGGCGTCAAAGGCGTCGACATCGAGCTTAAAAATATTCTCAGGGTCATGGGAGCGAGCGAGAGGCAGATTCTGTTCAAGGCGACGATCCCCGCGACCGTCCCGTGGATCGCGACGGGGCTCAAGATCAGCCTGCCCTACGCGATCGTCTCCGCCGTCGTCGGCGAGTTCATCGCCGCAAGCAAGGGCCTCGGATATCTGATCAACTACAACACCTCGCTCTTTTCCACGACCGGTGCGCTCGGCGGGATTCTGGTCCTTGCGCTCGTGGTCGTACTCTGCAATGAGGTCATCAGCCGTGCGGAAGCCTATCTCTTGCGTTGGCGGCCGCGCGAGAACGGGAATAAATCTAACGAGCTTTACTGAGCATGACGGCGGCTTGACAAGGATAACGCGGGTACATAAGCCGATATTTAGTCCGTTCAACTCGCTTCAGGAGGTCTGATGAGCATGCGCATACTTCTCAGCGCCGCGACTATCGCATCCCTGCTCCTTTTCTGCTCCATCGTACAGGCCCAGAACACCGCGCGGGCCGATCTGAAAAATGCTGACGGCAAATCCGTCGGCGCCGCCGACTTCCGGGAAACTAAAGAAGGCGTCTTCGTCATCCTGCGCGTCCACGACTTATCCCCTGGACTTCACGCCGTTCACATCCACGCGGTCGGGAAATGCGAGGGGCCGCAGTTTACCAGCGCCGGAGGCCATTTCAACCCGGGCCAGAAAAAACACGGCTTCAAAAACCCTGAGGGGCCGCACGCCGGCGACCTCCCCGACGTTCTTATCGTGAAGAACGGCTCCGGCCGCTTCGAGGCCGTAACCGACGCCGTCACCTTCGCGGCGGGAGCGAATTCGCTGTTCGACCAGGACGGCAGCGCCATTGTCGTTCACGCGACGGCCGACGACAATACAACCGACCCCACGGGCAACTCCGGCGACCGCATCGCCTGCGGCGTGATTGAAAAGGGCAAGAAGTAAGCATAAAGTGCCGCTGGCTCGGGGGCGTCCATGAAGATCGATCCCGACAAGTGCGTAGCATGCGGCAATTGCGTGCCCATCTGCCCGATGGGCGCCATCCACATCGATCCCGAGCTAGGCCGCGCCACCGTCGATCAGGACGCATGCGTTGAGTGCTTCACATGCTACCGCGGCATGTCGAAGGAACATCTGAATCCCACGATGGTGCGGGCGATCCGTAAAGCGGCGCGCCTGTTCCGCTTCAGGTTCGATCCCGAGCCGGACATCTGCCCGACGGACGCGATCACGCCGCAAGACCTCGCCTGGCCGAGAATTGTTCGGCGCGCTTTTTCCGATCCGCAGGTGCCGCACGAATCCACCGGCATTCACGGCCGCGGCACCGCGGAGGTGAAAACCAACGACGTCACCGCGCGCGTGAGCGAGGGAGAGGCCGGCTTCGTCGTCGAGTTCGGCCGGCCGGGAGTCGGCGCACGCTTCCGCGACATCGAGCGGGTGACGACGGCGCTCGCGGACATGGGCGTCGAGTTCGAGAAAAACAATCCTGTCACGTCCCTCATGCGCGATACCTCGCGCGGCCTGATTCGCGAAGATATTCTCGATGAAAGAATCTTATCGGCTATCGTCGAGATAAAGACACGACTCGACCAGGTGCCGGCCGTCTTAAATAGAATCGATGCGCTCAAAAGCTCCGTCGATACGGTGATCGCCATCGGCGTCTCGACGCGATGCGACCCCGCCGGCGGCGACCGGCTGCGAGAGATTTTGGCGCGCGAGGGCTATCCCGTGTACCGCGGCAAGACCAATCTCGGCCTCGGACGGGTGACCGTTGCCGCTGAAAACCGCGAGCCCACATGACCAATACCCTCCACCGCTACAGCGAGCATTACGCCGTCGACCCCGCGGCCGAGCCCGCGCCGATACGCGACGACTACATCGTCTTCGCGATGGCGACCAAAGACCTCAACGACGACGATCTCATCGAGAAGTACCGCGCGTTCCTGCGCCTGGCCTTGAAGTACGATCCCGTGAATATCGGCGACGCCACGAAAGGCGGATGGCTCAGGCCGCGGCGCGACATGAATCCCGCCGCGCATTGGACGCGGAAAAACGATCCCGATGCGGAGGCGGTCATCGCCGGCATCGCGGGTCATACGACCGTCGCAGCCGTCTTCGACAACTTTGAGGCGATGAAGGCGTTCGTCGACGACCTCAAATCGGCGGAGCTCGGCATCTCGATCAACATCAGCGCCCCGATGGACGAGGCGCAGCGCTGCTGCGAGGACGTCGGCATCGCGCGCCACAGCGTGGAATACTCGCTCGGCTTTCGCGGCCGCCTCGATCGCCTTCCCGACGCCGCGACGCTCGAACTTTCGACGATGTGCGGTCATGGAATGATCGCCGCCGACTTCGCGAAAAAAATGATCGATTGGGTCAAAGAGAATCGCAGGACGCCGGACGAGGCGGCCGGCTACATGGCGCGCTTCTGCTCCTGCGGCGTGTTCAACACCGCCCGCGCCCGGCGGATTCTCAAACGGGCGTCGGGTTTAAAAGACTAGCGCCGCTAAGCGGCGGAAAGGCGAGCTATGCGACGGAAAGCTTGCGCGGTTTTTCTGATTGCAGTTGTCGGCCTGCTGGCGTCGGGCATCCCGGCTTCCGCTCAGGTAACGCTCCGCCTCGGCCACGTCGGTTTTCCGGGGTCGCTCTTCGCGATCACCGCCGACGAGTACGCCAAAAGGGCCAACGCGGAGCTCAAAGGGAAGGTCGAGATCAAGGTCTTCCATTCGAGCCAGCTCGGCAGCGACGAGCAGATGATGCGCGGCATCAAGGTCGGCGCGCCGGAGATGTTCCTGCCTTCGACCGTGATGAGCAGCGCGGATGAAAAGTTCGGCATCTTCGAGATGCCGTATCTGATCGTCAGCCGCGCCCACATGAAAAAGGCCGCCGACAACAAACAGCTCCAGAAACAGCTCTTCGACGGCCTGCCCGCCAAGGGCATGCGCATCCTGGGAGTCTGGGAGAACGGCTTCCGTCACATCACCAACAACGTCCGGCCGATCGTCAAGCCGGACGACTTGAAGGGGATCAAGCTGCGCGTCCCCGGCGGCGTCTGGCGCGTGAAGATGTTCAAGGCGTACGGCGGCAACCCATCGCCGATGCCGCTCGCCGAAGTCTATTCGGCGCTACAGTCGGGCGTCATGGACGGGCAGGAAAATCCCTTCCCGCAGATCGCCTCGGCGAAGTTTCAAGAAGTGCAGAAATTCCTATCTCTATCCGGCCATGTCTACACGCCCGGGTACCTGGTCGTCGGCGAGGACGCCTGGAAGCGCCTGCCGCTGGATATCCAGACGGCGCTCGCGAAAATCGCCTGGGACATGGGCGACTTCGCCCGCTCGGAGGGCGAGCGCCTCGACAAGGAGCTGATGGCGGCGCTCGTGCCGCCGATGAAAGCGAACGAGGTCGACAAAAACGCCTTCATCAAGGCGTCGGCGCCGATCTACGAGGAGTTCGGCAAGGAAGTCGCCGGCGGCGCCGAGCTGGTGAAGCTGATCCAGTCGCTGCGCTAAATGAACCGGCTCTTTCGCAAGCTGATCGCCGTCGTCGAATGGTGGTCGGTGCTGCTGCTTGTTCTGATGGTGGCGCTCGTCTGCGTCGGGGTCTTCTTTCGTTACGTCCTAAACGCCTCGCTCGCGTGGTACGACGAGTTCGCTTCCTATCTCCTGGTGTGGCTCACCTTCTACGGCGCGGCCGTCGCTTCTTTTCGCAGGCGGCATATCGGCTTCGAGGTGGTTGTCGATAAGCTCAATCCGACGACGCGAAAGCTCGTCGACCTCGCGGGCGAGTGTTTCGTGCTCGCCTTTCAATTCGTGCTGCTCTATTACGGCTGGGAGCTCGTGCAGAAAATGGGCGAGGATCGCGCCGTCTCGCTCCCGTGGGTCAAGATGGGTTGGATCTATAGCGTATTACCGATCACCGGCGGGCTCATGCTGATCATCAGCGTATTGCGGTTGATGGAGATTGCGTTCGGGCGCGAACGCAGGACAGGAGACGAAGTCGCGTGGAGTGGCTCATCCTCGGAATAGTGGTCGCGCTGACGATCATCAACGTCCCGATCGGCTTCGCGCTCTCGCTCTCGGCGATCGTGCTGATTCTATGGAAGGGCACGGCGCCGTTCGGCATCGTCCCGCTCAATCTTTTTTCCGGCGCCTCGAGCTTCCCGCTGCTCGCGATTCCGCTTTTCATTCTCGCCGGCGGGTTGATGGACACCTCGGGCATCTCGCTCCGGCTCGTCAATATGGCGAACAGCTTCGTCGGCTTCATTCGCGGCGGGCTCGCGATGGTGACCATCGTCGCGACGATGATCCAGAGCGAGATCTCCGGCTCGTCGGTGGCCGACGCGGCAGCGATCGGCAATGTAGTCATTCCGGCGATGGAGAAGCGCGGCTATCCGCGCGCGCTCAGCGCCGCGATCGTCTCCAACGCCGCTTCGGCGGCGATCCTGATCCCGCCGTCGATCCCGATGATCATCTACGCCTGGATGGCCGAGACCTCCGTTGCGAAACTGTTTTTCGCCGGCTTCCTGCCGGGCTTCATCGCCTGCGCCGCGATGATGGCCGTAAGCTATTATTACGCGCGTAAGTACAACCTGCCGGTCGAGCGCAGCTTTTCCTGGCGCGCGGTCGGCGACTCCACGGTGAAGGCGTTCTGGGCGCTCGTCATCCCTCTCGTTATCTGGGGCGGCATTTTTCTCGGCATCGCGACCGCGACGGAGGTCGCGGCGCTCGCTGTCCTCGCTGCGCTCATCATCGGCATCTTTATCTACCGGGAGCTTCCCACACGCGAAACCATACGCGTGCTCAAAGACTCCGCAGGCCAGACCGCCGTCGTCATGCTGATCGTCGCGTCGTCGGCGGTGCTCGGCTGGTATCTCACAAGCGAGCAGATTCCTCAGAAATTCGCGCAGGCGATCCTGCACACGACGACCAACAAATATCTGATTCTATTTTTCCTCAACATTTTCTTCTTTATCGCTGGCATGTTCCTGCACTCGGCAGCGGCGATCATTCTGATCGTCCCGATCGTCATGCCGCTGATCCGCCAGATCGGCGTCGACCCGATCCACTTCGGCATCATCGTGACGATCAACCTCGGCGTCGGCCAGCAGACACCGCCCGTCGCGACGGTTCTCTTCACCACCGCCGCCATCGCCCGCCTGCCCTTCTGGGAAGTCTTCAAAGCCGGCTGGCCGTTCACGGTCGTCTTGGCCTTGGTGACGCTGCTCGTGACGTACGTGCCGTGGCTCAGCCTTGGTATCGTGAATATGATCAAATGGTGATCGCCCCGACATCCAAACATTGACAATACTTCTCAAAAAGTATTTAAGGATTAAAGGGTTACGGAGTTAATTAACAGGAGCAGCTTACATGAATCTTAAACGGCTGGCGGCTGCGGCTATATTCTTATCTGCTATCATCTTTTCCTTTTCTTCCGCTTCCGCCCAGCTCGCCAAAGTAAACGTCGGCTACAGCGCGATCAGCGGCGATCAGCTGCCGCTCTGGGTCGGTAAAGAACTCGGCATATTCGAGAAAAACGGGCTCGACGTACAACCGATATTCTTTACCGGCGGCAGCACGGCTATTCTGGCACTCGTGTCCGGCGATGTGCCGATCACACAGGTTTCGGGGCCCGGACTGGTTTCGAGCGCGCTGGGCGGTTCCGACGCCGTATTCGTCGCCGGGGGCATGACGTCCCTGAATTATGTCCTTATGGGCAAACCGGGGATCACCACGGCGGAGCAGCTGAAAGGCGGCAGCGTGGCGATCAGCCGCTTCGGGTCGGCGACCGACACGATCGCGCGCTTCGCGCTCAAGAAAGTCGGCCTCACGCCGGTGAAGGACGTGACGATCGTGCAGGTCGGGAGCGGACCGGACCGCCTCGCCGCCATCCTGACCGGCAGGGTTACCGCGGCCGTGATTAATCCGCCTTCGAGTTTTCAGGCCGAGAAAAAGGGGCTGGCGGTCCTCGCCGATGTCGCCAAGATGGGGCTGATTTTTCAGCACACGGGGCCGGCCACGACGCGGAAATATATCCGCGAGCACCAGGATATCGTCCGGCGCTACATCAAGGGCCACGTCGAGGCGGTACATCGGATGTATACCGACAAGGAAGGCACCATCAAAGTGCTTGCAAAATACATGGGCGGCAACGTCGAGCGCGAGATCCTGGAAAAGTCCCGCGACAACGTGCTGACCGAGGCGCTCTTACCGAAGAAGCAGTACCCGACGATGGAAGGGCTCAAGTTCGTCATAGAAGATCTCGCCGAGAGAGACCCGCGCGCCAAGACGGTCAAGCCCGAGCAGTTCGTGGACTTGACCTTTATCAAGGAGTTGGATCAGAGCGGCTTCATCGACGGTCTGTACAAGAAGAAATAAGGCGGAGTTTCCGAGTAGAAGCGAAGCTCGCCGGCATCGGCGGATTTCTCGTCCTGGGTACCTTCGGCGTCTTGCTCCGTGGTTGTGCCCGGAACTTGTCCGGTCTCCGGGCTGTCAAGACTCGCGTCATCTTTTGATGATGGTTTTGCCTCGGCAATTTCGACCCCTGCCGACTTATCTTGCTTGACGCCAGGATGTTGATCCTGCGGCGGAGCGTTTCGCGTTTTTGCAGTCTCCATCGCGTCGAGAGAACGCTTGACAGGGATTTGCGGCGAAGCGGGCGATGGGGAGGCGGAAGACGGCTCGACCTTTTCGCGCGGCGCGCTTGGCGGCGGTTTAAGTTCAGATTGCGAAGAACCGGCCGCGACAGGCTTTGCCGCCGTCGCGATATGCGCGGGCCCGCGTTGAAAGATATAAAAAGCTAAACAGCCGACAAGCAGCACCCCTGCGACGCCGAGGGGCGCTTTGACGGCGTGCAGCTTGAAACGTCGGCGGAAAGCGCGCGGAGAAGACAGCCGCGCTTGTAGGCCGATTAGCTCGCGGCGGCATTCGGAGCACGCATCGCAGTGCTCCATCAAGAGCGCCGACTGAAACAGCGTCAACCGGGACTCGAGATAACCGGGAAAAAGCTCCTTGACGTCCGCGCAATCCATCGAGCCGACCGGGCTCCTGAAAGCCCGCCTCATCCCCTTTCGCGGCGGCGCGTTCCACCCGCATTGAATATTGTAGAGGACGGGCAGCACTGATAAAAGGGGGCCTAGCTCATACCGGAATCGGGTACACCGTGGACCAGCAAACACTACTGACGATCGTTGAGACGGTTCTGCGCATCGGCCTAGGGCTACGATTTCTTTACAGCGGCGTCAGCAATATAAGGCGCTGGCCGAACCCGGTGCGGAACGCCGAGATCATTTTCCCTTTCGGCACGAAGTTCTTCGGCGCGGTCGCCGTGGTTCTGTTGGTCGGCGGCGGAGGCGGACTGATTCTGGGCTTGGCCACGCGCATCGCGGCGCTGATGATCGTGCTGTTTCTGCTGCCGGCGCTGAAAATTCAATCTTATTGGCTGAAAACGCTGCCCGGCATGATCGAGGATGTTCGCGCCGCCATCGGAGAAGCGGCGCGGCCGAAGTTTCAGCGTATTGCCCGCACCGCCTATCATGGACAGGAGACTGCGTGGCAGGCGAATGTTCTATTTATTCTGCTCGCGCTGTATTTCGCGGTGCGCGGCTCGGTCGCTTTCGGCTTGGACAATCTTTTCTAACCGGAATGATTACGGACAAGCGCGGCGAAGCCGCCGCCGGCGACATCGAACGGTGGGCCGGGCGGATTATCGAAGCCGCCGGAGCGGGCGCGGACGTCTCGGTTTACTACGACGGCGATTCGAGCACGTACGTGCTGCGGCTCGCGCGCGGCAGCCACGTGCTGCTGTTTCGGCTCTCTGAGGCGCAGGTGCACACGCCCGCGCGCGAAGCCGAGTGCGAGAAGACCCTCCGGACGAAGCTCAAAAATTTGTGACGCGAAGGCCCCGCGGACCCGTTACCGTCCTCTGAGCTCGCGCGCGGCGTCTTTGGCGAAATAAGTGAGGATCATGTCTGCGCCCGCGCGCCGGATCGACAGCAAAAGCTCCATCACGATCCTGCGCTCGTCGATCCAGCCGTTTTGCGCGGCGGCCTTGATAAGCGAGTACTCGCCGCTGACATTGTACGCGGCGACCGGATAGCCGAACTTCTGCTTCACGCGGTAGACGATGTCGAGATACGCCATCGCCGGCTTGACCATGACGATATCGGCGCCCTCGCGGATGTCCATCTCGACTTCTCTCAGCGCCTCGTCGGCATTCGCCGGATCCATCTGATAGGACCGGCGGTCGCCGAACTGCGGCGTCGACTCGGCGGCGTCGCGGAACGGCGCGTAAAATCCTGAGGCGTATTTCGCGGCGTACGCCATGATCGCGACCTGCCCGAAGCCTTCGCGGTCGAGCGCCTTCCGGATCGCCCCCACCCGGCCGTCCATCATGTCGGACGGCGCGACGATGTCGGCGCCTGCGCGCGCGTGCGATAGGGCTTCTTTGACCAGAAGCTCCAGCGTGGCGTCGTTGTCCACGTCGCCGTTCTTGATCACGCCGCAGTGCCCGTGATCGGTATATTCGCAGAGACAAACGTCGGTCACGACCAGAATCTCGGGGACGCGCTCTTTGATCGCGCGTACCGCTTCCTGCACCCAGCCGCTGTCGGAGTAGGCCTCCGTCCCGACGCTGTCCTTATGATCCGGAATGCCGAATAGAATCACCGCGGGGATGCCGAGCGTCGCAGCCTCTTCCGATTCCTTCACGGCGCGGTCGACCGAGAGCTGCGCCACGCCCGGCATGGAAGGAACCGGGCGCGAGCTGTTCTTGCCTGCGCCGACGAACAGCGGATAAATGAAATTAGTCGGCGCGAGCGCCGTCTCGCGCATCATCGAGCGGAGCCGCTCGTTTCTCCTCAGCCGACGCGGGCGATAAGCGGGAAAGTCCATGAGGCCTCCGTCTGCCTAACTCCTTTTGTTCGAATAATATCGCACGATCGCGTCGGTAAGCCCCGCGATCGTGTAATCCTGCGCCACGACATCGACCCGCATTCCAGCGTTCGTCGCGGTCTCCTGCGTTATCGGACCGATACAGGCGACCGCCGTGTGTGCGAGGAGCGTATCTAAATCGGCGGCGCCGAAGATCGCGCCGAAATTCTTGACCGTGCTCGAGCTCGTGAATGTCGCCATATCGATCTCGCCTGCGCGGAAGCGCGCGCGCAGAGGCGCCGGATCGATCGTCGGCGCGACCGTGCGGTATGCCTCGACGACATCGACCTCTGCGCCCCAATCGCGCAGCGTTCGGATCAGCACGTCGCGCGCCTCGGCGGCGCGCGGTACCAGGATTTTGCGGCCGCGCACCCTCTCCGGCCGGAGTTTTCCGAGAATCGCTTCGGCGCGGTATTCTTCCGGGACGACCTCAGGCCGAAGCCCGAGCGCCTCGACCGCCTTCGCCGTCTCCGGACCGATCGCGGCGGCGCGAAGTTTGCCGTTCAATATCCGCTTGCGGCTCTTCAACCGTGCGGAGAAGAAATCGACGCCGTTGACGCTCGTAAAGATGATCCAGTCGTAGCTTTCAATATTCGATATCGCAGTATCGAGCTCTCGATAGCTCTGGGGCGGCGCGATCTCGATCGTCGGGAACTCGATCGCCTCGGCGCCGAGCGCTTCGAGCGCCCGGGTGAACGCGCTCGCCTGCGCACGCGCCCGCGTGACGACGACGCGCCGCCCGGAAAGCGGCGACTTCGACCTTATTGACCGGGTCGCCTCCATAGCTAGCTTCCCTCGCCCAACAGCGTCCGCGCGCCGCGCGACAACAGGCGCTCCGCGAGCTCGATCCCAATGCGTTCCGCCGCTTCCGCAGCCCCGCCGTGCTCCTCGCGAAGGAGTTTGCGCCCGTCCGGATCGGCGGCGACCGCGGCGAGCTTCAGCGCATCGCCGGACACGCTTCCGAGAGCGCCGACAGGCAGCAGGCAGCCGCCGCCGAGATGCTCGAGCAGCGCGCGCTCCGCCGTGACGGCGAGCAGCGTCGGCGCATGCCGCAAAAATACGACGGTATCGACCGCATGATCGCCGTCGCGTGCCTGGAGCGCGAGCGCGCCCTGAGCCGGCGCAGGCAGGCAAATGTCGGCCGAGAGGTATTCGCCGATGCGATCCGCGAGCCCGAGCCGCTTGAGACCGGCGGCGGCCATGATGAGGCCATCGACTTCGCCCTCGTCCATCTTTCTAAGCCGCGTATCGATATTGCCGCGAATCGGCGCGATGGATAGATCCGGCCGCCGGCTGAGAATCTGCGCGCGGCGGCGCAGGCTGCCGGTGCCGATCCTCGCTCCGGCGGGCAGATCCTTCAGAGCCGCGCCGGAGCGCGTTACCAGCGCGTCGCGCGCGTCCTCGCGCTCCGGTACCGCCGCGATCGTCAGCCCGGGGGTCGCAAGCGTCGGCAGATCTTTCATCGAATGAACCGCGAGATCGATCTTTTTCTCCTGCAGCGCGTCTTCGATCTCCTTCACGAAAATGCCTTTACCAATCCCCGGAATCGGGCTGGTCAGAAAGCGATCCCCGCTGGTTTTGATCGTGACGATCTCCACGCGAAGGTCACGATCATGTTCTTCGAGCCGGCGCTTAACCCATTCCGTCTGCGCCAGCGCGAGCGCGCTGCCGCGCGTGCCGATCCGTAGGAGCGTCATTTCTCGTCCAGGCCGAAAAGTTTTCGCAAGGCATCGACGTAGAGCGCCTCTTCCTCCTCGTCCAGCGGCTTTTTCAGGCGCGAGATCGGCCCGTGGAGAATCTTGCCCATCATCGCCGACGTCATATCCTCGATCGCGCGGCGTTCTTTCTCCGACATCCCCTTGAGGCTCGTGCGCAGCGACTTCTCCATCTCGCTACGCCGGATCGTCTCGAGTCTCTCCTTGAGGGCGACGATCGTCGGCACCTGCTCGAGGGAATCGAGCCAGCCGAGGAACGCTTCGACCTCCTCGTCGACGATCCGCTCGGCTTTGTCAACCTCGCCGGCGCGGCCGTTGAGGTTTTCCTGCGCGACCGCCTGAAGATCGTCGATGTCGTAAAGGTAGACGTTGGCGAGCGAATTGATGCGCGGGTCGAAGTTCCGGCGGTCCGCGAGATCGATGAAAAACATCGCCTCGTGCTTTCTCTCTCTCAGCGTCTCTTCGACCGCCTCGGGCCTGAGCAGGAACTCAGGCGCCGCGGCGCAGCCGACCACGAGATCCGCCAGCTTGAGATAGCGATGGAATTCTTCGAACCGAATGGGATTGCCCTCGAATTCCGCCGCCGCTTCGACCGCGGTGTCGAAGGTGCGGTTGGTCACCATCAGGCTGCTCACGCCGCCGCGCTTGAGCTGCCGCGCGACCAGATGGCCCATCTTACCCGCGCCGATGAGCATGACCGTTTTATCCTGCAAACGGTCGAAGATCCGCTTCGCCAGCTCCACCGCGACCGAGCCGATCGAGACGGCGCGGCTCGCGATGCCGGTCTCCGTTCGCACCCGCTTCGCGACGGTAAACGAGCGGTGAAACAGCCGGTGCAGAATCGCGCCGACGCTGCCGGCCTCCTGCGCGGCGGAGTAATATTCTTTCAGCTGTCCCAGGATCTGCGGCTCGCCGACGACCATCGAGTCGAGGCTCGCCGCCACGCGGAAAAGGTGGCGCACCGCCTCTCCGCCCGCATAGGCGTAAAGATGCTCCTCGACGACTCTCTCCCCGGAGGCGGACTCCTGGTCGAGCAGAAATTTCTTCACCTCCGTGAAGGCGGCGTCTCGATCGGAAGTCGCCGCGACGACTTCCACGCGGTTGCAGGTCGAGAGCACTGCGCCTTCTTGAATCGATCGCAGGCCGCGGATCCTCCGGAGCGTGGCGGGCACCAGAGACTCCTCGACGGCGACGCGCTCGCGCACTTCGACCGGAGCCGTGCGGTGATTAAGTCCGACGATTATGATGTCTCGGTGCGCGCTCACTCGAAATTTCCCGTGTGCCGGCTCGGGAAAACCGCGTCTCCCCAAAGGAAATAGCCGAGCACGACGACGAAGCCGACGATAGTCAAAGTGGCCGCGCGCTTGCCGCGCCAGCCGGCTGTAATGCGCCCTTGGAGCAGCGTCGCGTAGAGCAGCCAGGTGATGACCGACGCGATGTAGCGGGGGTCCCAAGACCAGTACGCGCCCCAGTAGAGGCCCGCCCAGAGACTTCCGGTGACGATGCCGAGCGTCATGAGAGGAAATCCCCAGACGAGGAAAATATAGTTCAGCCGGTCGAGCCGCTCGAGCGACGGCAAGAGCTTGTAAAGCGCCGTCATGCGCTTGCTCTTCAGCCGCGACTCCTGGACCAGATACATGAGGCTCACGGCGAACGCGAGCGCGAAGACGGCGTTGCCTAAGAACGCCAGCGTCACGTGGATATAAAGCCACGATGTCTTGAGTCCCGGCGGAAGCTCGCCGCCGCCGGGTCCGACGGCAAGGCCGGCGAGAGCCATGAGAAAGGCCAGCGGCGCCACGAAGCAGCCCAGCACCGTCAGGCGATATTTCAGCTGGACCAGCAGATAGATGCCGACAACGAGCCAGCTGTAGACAGACAGCGCCTCGCGCAGATCGGTCACGGCGGGAAAGCCGTTGTGGGCGATCTGCCCGCCGAGCGCCGCCGTATGCAAGGCGAAACCGACGAGCAGAATAAACGGCGCGACGCGCGCGTAAATGTCTTTCAGCAGGACGAGGTAGAGAAAGAACGCGCCCGTAGCGAGAAGATAAATCAGCGCCGTCCCTTTGAACAAAAGGATTTCGTTCATATATCGTCCTGTGGCGGGTATTTTATACCCGAAAGCGGCGCCGGCTCAAATGCAAGGAACGCGGGGAGTCGGAGAGATGAAAAAGGCCGCAGAAGAGAAATCTACGTTTTTTTCGGGATTTTTAGCTGTTGTCCGGGAGCGATGCGATTGCCGTTGAGGCCGTTGGCCCGCTGGATGGCGTCGACCGTGACGCGGTAGTTGCGGGCGATCCTATAGAGCGTCTCGCCCGGCGCGACGTGGTGCATGACCCATTCGATCGAGCTTTTCGACAGCGCCACGATCGCGGCGCCGGAGCCGGCGAGTTTCTGGTACGCCGAGTTAAGCACAGCGAGCTTGTCGGACGGCGCCTTGATGCGGTAGCCGGCGGGAATGTCCCGCGCCTTGGCGCTGAACGCCGGGTTCCATTGGAAGAATTCCGATTGGGAAATGCCGGACGGCTTGAGCAGCGCCGCGAGCGAGACGTTACGCTGGACCGAGAGCTCGTCGAGCGCGAGCGGCGGATGGTACTGCAGGTCGGGGAAGTACTCGTCGCTCCGTCGAGCGACTTCGACGGCGGCGAGAAATTCCGCGTAGAAGCTCTTGGAGGCGAAGCCGAAGGAAGGCGCCTGGTAGCGGCGGATGATCTCGACGAGATTGTCCGTCCCGACCTCGTTCACGGCCCGCAGTATCCCTTGGGGTCCGTGATTGTACGCCGTGATCGCCAAGGGCCAGCTGCCGAGGATATTGTAGTTTTGCTTGAGGAACCGCGCGGCGGCCCGCGTGGAATCGATCGGATCGCGGCGCTCGTCGAGCGTCGGTCCGACGCGCATGTAATTCTTCCCGGTCGAGGGCATGAACTGCCAGATGCCGAGCGCGCCGACCGTCGAGCGCGCGTTGAGATCGAACGAGGATTCGACGAGCGGCAGATACGCAATGTCTTCCGGCAGCCCTTCCTCGCGAAAGATCTGGCGCATCTGATCGATGTAGCGCCGCGACACCGCGAGGCCCGAGGAGAAGCGCTCGCTGATGCCGCGCTGCGCGCGGACGTCGGAGCCGGGCTCGCTCTGCGAGATGCTCTCGATCTCTTCCTTGATCGCCTTTCGGCCGACGGGGCTATCCTCGATCGATACGACCTTGTAGACTTTGAACGGCTCCTGCCGGTCGTGAAAGATCACGTCGTTGGCGCCGTAGCGAGTGAAAACCTGCTTCCAGAACTCCACGGCGTTTTCGAGGCCGGGAAGGACAGGCAGCGGGTTCTCCGCGACCGGCCCGGCCGCCGGAGCAGGCGCGACCGCTGGAGCGGGGGGCGCGGGTGTCGGAGCGGGGGCCTGCGCGCCCGCGGAGCCAACGTTTAGCAATACCGTTAAAGCGAGACCGAGCAGGCCTCGTATCGTTCTGCGCCCACGCATAAAAATTGACGCATTATACCAAACAAGTTATGTTGCTGTCAAAACTTTGAAGCCACGAGCCGCTATCCTCCTTCTCTGCTTCGCGCTTGGCTTTTCCGCCTGCGCGCGGAGCGCCGGCGATCGCCCTCCCGGCGCTCTCGTCGTCGCACTCGAAAGCGGTCCCACCAATCTCGACCCCCGCTACGCCACCGATGCCGACTCCGAGCGCATCGCCGCCCTCGTTTTCGATTCGCTCGCGCGCCCTGACAGGAATTTTCGTCCGCGGCCGGAGCTGGCGGAAAGCTGGGACACGCCCGACGACCGCACGTTGGTCTTTCATCTCCGCCGCGGCGTCAAGTTTCATGACGGCAGAGATTTGACGGCGGCGGATGTCGCCTATACCTACCGCTCGACGCTCGATCCCGCAAACCGCTCGCCCAAGCGCGGGGTTTTGCGCTTCATCGAGAGCGTCGAGCCGGACGGCGCGTACGCGGTCCGCTTTCGCCTTGCCGCGCCTTACGCGCCCTTCGCGGAAGGGCTCAGCCTCGGCATTGTACCGCAAGACACGCCGGTCGACGGCAGCCGGCTAATCGGTTCGGGGCCTTTCGCGCTGGAAGAATTCCGCCGTGGAGAGCGGGTCGTGCTGAAGGCGAACGCTTCTTACTGGGACGGAGCGCCGCGCGTCTCCGGGGTCGTTTTCAAGATCATCCCCGACGCGATCGTGCGCGTCCTCGAATTCCGCAAAGGCACCGTCGATTTGATTCAGAACTACTTCGAGCCCGACATGCTGCCCTGGCTTGAAAATCACAGCCGCGCAGCGATCAGCAGCGCGCAGGGAACGAACTTCCAATACGTCGGCATGAACCTCGAGCATCCGATCTTGCGGCACCCCGAGGTGCGCGAGGCGATCGCCTGCGCGATCGACCGCGACGCCATCATCCGCCACATCTTGAAAGACCTCGCCGTTCCCGCGACCGGACTGCTTGCGCCCGAGCATTGGGCCTACGAGCCAGGGGTC
>DATDFN010000154.1:0-3328 GCA_036522615.1 Binatia bacterium
GACGTCGCTCGTGTTCGTGAAATTCTTCGAGCTCCAGGACGACACCGGGTCGATCAAAGTCGTGACCAATCGGGTGCTGCCGCAGAACGGAGAGAAGATTCGCGTGACCGGTCGCATGGACTCGATCGAATTCGGCCCGCAACGAACCATCGTCCTGCGGGAGCAGCCCCCGCCACCGGACGGGCGTAAATCGCCGTAGAGTTGCGGCGTGAGAAACGGAGGAGCCATGGCTAGAATTTATTTGGGATTCTTAACCCTGCTGCTCCTCGCATTCGGCGCTGCCGCGCACGCCGCCGCGCCCTATTACGAAGGGAAGACCGTGCGGCTCATCGTCGCGTTCGCGCCCGGCGGCGGCTTCGACACCTACAGCCGCGCGCTCGGGCGCCACCTGGGCCGCCACATCCCCGGCAATCCCACCATCGTCGTCGACAACATGACCGGCGCCGGCGGCATCGTGCATGCCAATTACATGTTCCGGCAGGCGAAGCCCGACGGACTCACGATCGGCAACAACATCGGCGGGCTCTTTTTGCAGCAGTTGATGGGCGCTAAGGGGATCGAGTTCGACGGACGCAAGTTCGAATATCTCGGCGCTCCTTCGGTCGACCATCCGGTTTGCGTGCTCACGAAGGCGAGCGGGGTCAACACGATGGATAAATGGCTCGCCGCCAAGGAGCCGCTGCGTCTCGGCGGCGTCGGACCCGGCGGCACGGCTTCCGACGTCGCTCGTGTGCTGCAGGCCGCGGTCAACCTGCCGATCCGCGTCGTCGAGCCGTACAAAGGCACTTCGGAGATCAAGCTCGCCGCCGAGGCGGGCGAACTCGCCGGTGGCTGCTGGGCGTGGGAATCGATGAAGACAATGTGGCGGCCGGGCATCGATTCCGGCGAGGCGAACGTTGTGGTGCTCGCCATGCCGAAAAAGCACGCCGAACTGCCGAATGTGCCGCTGGCGATCGATTACGCGAAAACCGCCGAGGCGAAACAGCTTCTCAAAGCCGGCGTTCACGACACGGCGACGATCACGCGGCCTTATTTCCTGCCGCCGGGAACGCCGAAAGAGCGCGTGCAAACGCTGCGCAAAGCTTTCGCGGATACTCTGAAGAATCCCGAGTTTCTCGCCGAGGCGAAGAAAGGCAACCTCGACATCGAGGCGGTGAGCGGCGAAGAGATCGAGAAGATCGTAGGCGAGCTTTTCAAGCTCGATGCGGCGACGACGGCGAAGCTGAAAACGGTGCTGGTGCCGCAGTAAGCTTCAACCGCGCGCGTCCACCTGCAGCACGCCGTCCTTCAGGGTCAGGCGTTGACCTGAAAGCTCCATTCCAGCTTCGGCGGCGAGAATAAATCTATTGCCCGCCGACTCCGGCCCCGGCATCGTGCGGCGCGCCTCTTCGGGCGCGTCTTCGGTCGCGATTGCGCCGCCCGGCGAGACCGACACGACGCAGATGTTGAATTCACGCACTTCCTCGGCGACGAAGCGCGTGAAAGTGCGGATCGCGTCCTTCGAGACGGAATAGACGCACGAGCCCAGCGTCTTCGGCGGGCTGCCGCCGTAGAGATTGATGATGTGGCCGGAGCGGCGCTCCTGCATGTACGGGAGCGCGTGCTTCGTGCAGAGAAACGTTCCGCCTAGGTTCGTTCCCATCACCTTGTCCCAAAAATTCTTTTCCATGTCGCGCACCATCGGCCAGCGCGGCACGCCCCAGCCGAAGTGTGTGACGATGCCGGCGTTATTGACCAGAACGTCGATCGCGCCGAAGCGAGCGGCGATCTCTTTCATGAAAGCGCGTACGTCGTCTTCGTCGCGCACGTCGAGCTTCAGCGCGAGCGGGTCGGCGCCGATCTCCCTCAGCTCGGCTTCCGTGCGCTTCAGCCGCTCGAGATCGATGTCGCCGATGGCGACCTTCGCCCCCTCGCGCGCGAAGCCGTGCGCGATGTAGCGGCCGATGCCTTTGGCTCCTCCGGTGACAACAGCGATTTTATCTTTCAGCATGGCCTCACCATAGCGTACCGGTGATTTTCTGTCGACGGTGCTTCAAAAGAGTTTCATCGCGACTGCGCCGGTGGTTACGAGCAGCGCCGCGAGGTAGCGTACCGGTCCGAAGCGCTCTCCTAAGAACACGGCCGCCATCACGGCGCCGAAGATGACCGAAGTCTCGCGCAGCGCGGCGACGAGCGCGATCGGGATATGCGCCATCGCATACAGCGCGAGGCCGTAAGATGTAAAGGTGCACAGGCCGACGAGCGCTCCGACGCGCCAGCGGCGCTTGATGTGCCCGAGAAAGCTGCCCCGCCGCGAGAGAATGAAAAACGCGATAAACGGAACAGGCTGAAAGAGAAACAGCCAAGCGATGTAGCTCCACGGATTTCCGGAAAGACGCAGACCGATGCCGTCGACTAGCGTGTACAGGGCAATGACGACGGCATTCAGTAGTCCGACTGCGGTCGGCCGGAAGCCTACTTTCCGCGACCACCATGCCTCTGAGGTTAGCAAAAGAATGCCCGAGGAGAGCAGCACAATGCCGATTTTTCCCCCGGGCGTCAGCGCCTCGGCTATGACGATGCTTGCCGTCAGCGCGGTCAACATGGGCGCGAGACCGCGCATTAGCGGATACAGGTAGCTCATCTCGCCCAGGCGGTATGCGACCGCGACGAGCGAGAAGTAGCCGATATGAATGATGACCGAAGCGACGAGATAGGGCAGGCTCGCGGCCGCAGGAAGCGGAATCCAGGGGAGGAGCAGAGCGCCGACGGCTGCCGAGCCGAGCGTCACAAGCACGGTGTCATGAAACTTGTCGTTGCTGGACTTGATGACCGCGTTCCAGCTCGCATGCAATACGGCGGCGAAGAGAACGACGAGCATCCAGGACAGCGGCATGGCCCTGTGTAGCGTTTCGTCGGTTCATCTTCAACTTGACAAAGCGGCCGTTGACACTCTCGGAAGCCGAATGATAGCTTTCCCGCAGAGGGATTCATGCGTATCATCGACGCGGACGGGCACGTTCAGGACAAAAACCTTCCATGGCGCGACTTGATGCCGAAATCGTTCGCGTCGCGCGCGCCGCATGTCGTGAAAGACAATCGCGGCATCGAGTTCATCATGATGGAAGGCCGTCTCTGCCCCAAGCCGGTGGGCAAGGCATGCAGCTTCGTCGGCGCGCAGAGGAATCGGAAGCAGCAGGAAACCACAGGCATGGAAGATCCCGTCCAGCGTCTCAAGGACATGGATCTCGAAGGCATCGACACGGCGGTGCTCTTCGGCACGAGCCCGTTCTTGAGCCTGCCGTTCGTCGAGGACAAAGAGCTTGCCGCGGCGATCGCGGAAGTCTAC
>DATDFN010000155.1:0-3026 GCA_036522615.1 Binatia bacterium
CTGCGCGCGGCTCTCCACCATGTCGCCAAGATGCGTCTCGGCGATGTTGCCGACGCGGTACTCCGGCTCGACGAAGTGGTCGCAGGAGAAAAAATCGCCGTTGTGCTCGACCACGGGCACGTCCCCGCAGGTCTCGCGGAAGATGCAGAGCGAATGGTCCATGCCGGCTAGCGGCCGCGCCGCCTCGTCGAACATCTGGATCGCGACCTTGCCGACGTCGTTGCGCAGCCATTGGTCGAAGACGGCGATTAAAAATCTCCCGAACGCCTCGGCCGGCGCCGTGCGCGCGCTGACGCCGCCGTTCTCGCGCTCGACGAGCGGCAAGAATTGCAGGAACTCGACGCCGAGGTCCTTGAAGAAGCGGTAGACCTGCGTTGGCTGGCGGACGTTCTTGTCGTGGACGACGCAGAGCACGTCGATGTGGACATCGTGCTCCGCGAGCATGCGATACGCGCGCACGACCTGCTTGTGTGTCGGCTTTTGCCCCTTGTCGACGCGGTACGCGTCGTGCAGCTCGCGCGGCCCGTCGATGCTGAGGCCGACCGCGAAGCGCTCGGCGGCGAAGAAGCGGCACCACTCCTCGTTCAATAGCGTGCCGTTGGTCTGGATGCCGTTGGTGATCTTCTTGCCTTCCGGGCGATGTTTTTTCTGGAGCGCGGCGATCTTCTGAAAATATTCGAGACCGAGCGCCGTCGGCTCGCCGCCGTGCCAGGCGAAGTTGACCATCGATCCCGGCGCGGCCTCGATCTGCTGGACGATGTAGCGCTCCAGCACCTCGTCGCTCATGCGGAAGTCGTCGCCCTTCGGATAGAGAAATTCTTTTTTGAGATAGTAGCAATAATGGCAATCGAGGTTGCAGATCGCCCCGAGCGGCTTCGTCATCACCTGAAATTCGCGCAGCGCCGTTGTCATATGGACTCCGATCTCAACAGTAGCAAAGGCATACTGGAAGGCCAAGCGCTTCCATGTTACCTGGAGATGATGAGCGGCACGAAAGACCCTTCGGAGCGCATCGATACGGGCATCTGGCTGATCGCAATCTTCAAGCTAGCCAAGGCGCTCGCGCTTCTCGCCGCCGGGATCGGCGCCGCGATGCTCATGCACTATGACGTTCAAGCGACGCTCCGCCGTTTGACCAGCGCCCTACTGGTCGGACGCGAGAGCCGTGTTATCGAGCAGCTGCTGGCCAAAGTCGCGGCTATCGATAACCGGGAACTGAGGCTCGCCGAGGTCGGCACCTTTCTCTACGCGGCGCTCTTCTTCACCGAGGGCACGGGCCTGTTGCTGCGCCAACGGTGGGCGGAATATCTGACGATCATCATTACCGCCTCGTTCATTCCGTTCGAAATTATCGCTGTTGTAAGGCGCTTTGGGCCCGTGCGAGTGGTCGTCGTTTTGATCAACATCGCGGTAGTCTGGTATCTGGTGAGAAAAATCCAGCGCGACCGCAAGGCGGAATAAATAAAGGAGGCTTTTCCATGGCGGACAACGTACGCATCGGCACATTCGGCAAGGACGCGGCCCTGCTCGCGGCCGAGCAGCGCGGGTTTTTGCAGGCGGAGAACATCCGCGTCGACGTCGACATCGTGACCGATTCGCCGACGCTGCTGCGCAACCTCATCTCCGGCCGCTACGACCTCATCCTCAACAACGCCGACAACGTCATCGCGTGGGCCGAAGGCCAAGGCGCCGATCCGCAGCCGAACGACTTCGTCATCTTCATGGGCGGCCAGAAGGGACTCAAGCAGAAGCTCGTCGTTCTTTCCAAAGTGAAAAACTTCGGCGATCTCAAAGGCAAAGTCCTCGCCGTCGACGCGCCGACGACCGGATTCGCGATCGTCATGATCGCGATGCTGAAACAGCACGGCCTGGAGCAGGGGCGCGATTACACGCTCAAGATGTTCGGTAACACGACCAAGCGCGCCGACGCGCTGGAGCGCGGCGAGGCGTGGGCGGGGATGCTGAATCTCGCCGACGACGATATAGAAAAGCGCGGCCTGAAGGTTCTCGCGCGCGCGGAGGATTACGTGAAGCATTACGCGCGCGGGCTCGGCGCTACGCGGCGCGAGTGGGCGAAGTCAAACGAAGATTTGCTCGTGCGCTTCATCCGCGCGATGGTGCGCGCGACCGACTGGACGCTGGAGGCGAAAAACAAAATCGCCGTCATCGCGCTGCTGCTGCCGGAGAACAAAAACAATCGCGCGCGCGCCGAAGAGGCCTACGAAGAGAGCGTAAGCCCGCGCTTCGGCCTCATGCCGCGCGCCCGCATCGATATCGAAGGCATTCGCTCGGTCCTCGACCTGCGCGAGGCGGCGGGGCTGATGAAGCCGCCGGTGCCGAAGGCGGAGAAGTACGTCGACGAGCGCTATTATAAGAAAGCCCTTGCAACGTTGTAGCTTGCGCGCGCTCAGGCGCGCGGCCGACGCATGTACCAAGTATCGACGCCGATGACCTTTTCTTCGCGCACGACGCCGAAGCCGAAGCTTTCATAAAACTTGACGTTGACCGCCCGGTCCGTCTCGAGGTAACCTTCGAGCCCTTCACGATCGAGCTCTTCGACATAACGAGTCATCATCGCCTTACCCACGCCTTTGCCCTGATATTCCGGCGCGACGCCGATCGGCCCCAGGTGCGCGTGCGGCTCTTCCGGATCGAGCCGCGCCCAGCGCGAGAACCATTCGATGAGGCGCGGCGTCGCCTCCTTGAGCGGCGTCAGCCGCTCGGCCGCGAAGCCCGGGATCGCCTCGGCGGGCGGGAGGCATAGTGGAGAGGCGTTGAAGTGGACGTAGCCGCAGATTTTCTCCTCGTCGACAGCGACGAACGCCGAGCCGGTGAACATGTGCTCGAGCCCGATGCGGAAGAACAGACGACTGCGGTCGTAGCGATCGGGACCGAAAGCCGCGATGTGAAGCGGATTTGTTACGAACGCATCGGCGAGCACGCTCACCGCATCTTCCCGCATCGCGGCGGTATAGGGCTGAAGGTAAATCACGACCTTATGTCACCGTACTAGAGTAATGCGCGGC
>DATDFN010000156.1:0-5923 GCA_036522615.1 Binatia bacterium
ACAAGTTTCTCGGGCTGACCGTGGGTTGCATCCAGAACAACCAGCCGCCGCAGGTCCGTCGCGAGCAATATGCTTGCGATATCACCTACGGCACCAACGCGGAATTCGGTTTCGATTATCTCCGTGACAACGGCATGGCCACCAGTATCGAGACGCAGGTTCAGCGCGGCCACTTCTTCGCCATCGTGGACGAAGTGGACTCGATCCTCATCGACGAGGCGCGCACGCCGCTCATCATCAGCGGCCCCTCCGAGGAGTCGGTGGACAAGTACTACGTGGCGGACCGCATCATCCCGAAGCTCATCGCGGAGACCGATTTCCAGGTCGATGAGAAGCAGCACACGGCCGTGCTGACCGAGGATGGCGTGCTGCACGCGGAGAAGCTGCTGGGCGGCATCGAGCTGTACGACCCGGCGAACATGGACATGCTGCACGCCGTGCAGCAGGCCGTGCGCGCGCACGCGCTGTACAAGAACGACGTCGAGTACGTGGTGAAGGAAGGCGAAGTCATCATCGTCGACGAGTTCACCGGGCGCCTCATGCCCGGCCGGCGGTGGTCGGACGGCCTGCACCAGGCGATCGAGGCGAAGGAAGGCGTCCACATCCGCGAGGAGAACCAGACGCTCGCGACGATCACGATTCAGAATTATTTCCGCATGTACAAAAAGCTCGCCGGCATGACGGGCACCGCCGACACCGAGGCGACCGAATTCAAGAAAATCTACAAGCTCGATGTCGTCGTCATTCCGACGCACCGGAACATGATCCGCACGGACAACGCCGACCTGGTTTACCGGACCGAGCGCGAGAAGTTCAACGCCGTCGTCGAGGAGATCCGCGAGCGGAATCAAAAAGGCCAGCCGGTGCTCGTCGGCACCACGTCGGTCGCGAAGTCCGAGCGACTGTCGCGCCTGCTGAAGCAGCAGGGCGTCAAGCACAACGTGCTGAACGCCGTCAATCACGAGGCCGAGGCCACGGTCATCGCGCAGGCGGGGCGCCATACGGCGGTGACGATCGCGACCAACATGGCCGGCCGCGGCACCGATATTCTGCTCGGCGGCAATCCTGAATTTCTCGCCCGCTCCGACATGGAGCACGAGTGGATCAGCCGCTCGGCGAAGCTGCCGCTTCAGGGCGCCACGCGCTACGAGGACACGCTCCGGGAGCTGCGCGAGAAATACGAGGAAGAGGTTCAGAAGGCCGAAAAAAAATATCGCAAAGAAGGCGAGGCCTACGACCAGCAGCGGAGCGACGCGCTGAAGCGGCTGACCGACGTTCAGCGCCGCCTGCGCGACTTGTCGCCGTTCCGCGACCTGCGCGACGAATACGAGCAGATCTCGGCGGGCGAGTTGATCGAGGCGCTCCATGGCCTCGGCGGCATCCCGGAGCGCTATCTGCGCGTCAAACAGACGCTCGAAAGCTCGCTGACGGAATCCGGCGACGGCGTGTCGCCCGAGGCGAAAGAATCGTTCGAAGAGGCGCGCGCCGCTTTCGACGAGTCTCTCGAGCGCTGGCAGGATGGCAACGGGCGCAGGGCAGAGATCATGGAGGCCCTCGACGAGACCCGCCGCAACTATGAGCAGCGCGTGAACGACTACGAGTTTGCCGTGGGCAACGCGGTGCTCGCCCGCGGGGAGCATTCCGCCGATGTCGCCGAGTACGAGGAAGCGCGCCGCACCTTCGAAGAAGCGGAAGAGCGCTGCGAGACCGTGCGCGGTCCGTATGAGGAGGCGATCCGGGAGGCGCAGCGAAACTACGAGGCGAAGCGGCAAGAATACGTCAAGATCGTCGAAGAAGTGCGCGAGGAGCTGGAGAAGGCGCCGGAGGCGTACCGGCAGAGCTTCGAGGGCATTCTCGCCAAGTACGAGAAACTTTGCGCCGAGGAGAAGGAAAAGGTCGTCGCCGCCGGCGGTCTCCATATCATCGGCACCGAGCGCCACGAGAGCCGTCGCATCGATAACCAGCTGCGCGGCCGCTCCGGACGCCAGGGCGATCCCGGATCCTCGCGCTTTTATCTATCGCTCGAAGACGACCTGATGCGCATCTTCGGCGCCGAGCGCATCCAGGGCATCATGGACCGGCTCGGCATGGAAGAGGGTGTGCCGATCGAGCACGGTCTCGTCACGCGCGCCATCGAGAACGCGCAAAAGAAGGTCGAGGCGCACAACTTCGATATCCGCAAGCACCTGTTGGAATACGACGACGTCATGAACAAGCAGCGCGAGGTCATCTATCACCAGCGGAAGGAAGTGCTCAACTCGGAGGATTTGAAGGAAGAGGTCCTCGACATAGCGGCCGGGCTGGCGGAGGAGATCGCCGAGCGCCATGCCGACGACGAGGCCGATTCCGCCGAATGGGATTACAACGCGCTCAGCGACGCGCTCTATCATCAATTCGCGTTTCGCCTCGACCTCCCGCAGAACGAGCGCGAAGAGATGACCGGCGAGCGGCTGAAGGAGATCGTCGTCGAGAAGGTCGTCGCCGCGTACGACCGCAAGGAGCAGCAGTTCAGCGCGCCGATGCTCAGGCAGCTGGAAAAGATTATCATGCTGCAGACGATCGACGCGCTCTGGAAAGACCACCTTCTAAACATGGACCATTTGAAGGAAGGCGTAGGACTCCGCGGCTATGGGCAGAAGAATCCACTCCAGGAGTATCAAAAAGAAGGCTTCGAGATGTTCGAGGAGATGGTCCACCGCATCCAGGAGGACGTCGCGCAGAAGCTCTTCACGATCGAGATGGCGCGCGAGAGCGCAGCGCAGGAGATGCAGGTCCAGCAGGTCCAGCAGCGCCCGCAGCGGATGGTGTTAAGCCACGGCGGCGCCGAACAGGCGGCCGCGGCGCCGGCAACGGCGGCGAAGCGCGACGCCATGAAGGCGGGCCGGAACGATCCGTGCCCCTGCGGCAGCGGCAAGAAGTACAAGCGCTGCCACGGCAAGAACTAAACCACTAACAATTTAAAAGGGCGTAGACGAGTTATCTCGGCCGCGCCCTTTCAGTACCGCTAGTCAGTCTTTTCCGGTCAGTCGCTTCTACCTCTCGGTGGCGATGACGGTGGAAATCCCGGTGGCGTAATCGGCGGCCCGCCTCCATCAGGTGGCGGTGGCAGATCGGGCGGCGGGTCCGTCGGCGGAAGGAAATTCGAGATGTCATCGAATTGGTTTGCCGTCACTGGATTGTGCGTGAACTGGTCGCAAACGATCAGTAGATCGAGCGGCCCCATGTCGGTGTTGCCGACCTGCGGGGCGACGACGGCGGACGTTGAGCCGGGGCCGGTGACAAAAGCGACGCAGTTATTATTCGGCACCCGCGGAAGCCCCGCGCGCTGGAGCTGATCGTTGAGCGCCGTTCCGATCACTCCGATTAGATCGCTTCCCCGAATGCCGGCGATCGCGCGGCTCGTGCGGATTTCGTAATCCGAATCCTTCAGTGCGTCCTTTTCCACGACCGTCCGCGCGGCGCCCGAGACGAGATTGACCACGTTCTTTTTCTTCGGTTGGGTCGGCGTGGCGTTCTCCTCGCGCAGCTGCATCTGGCTCAGCTCCTTCAACGTGATGACGCTCTTATCGAGGACAAGAAGCCGGAGCCCGGACTTCGCGCCTGTGTTGTATGTATCGAGCCAGAACGCTTCGTCCTTGAACCGCACGGCTTTGGTCTGCGGACCGGTCTCGTGGCGCACCGTTGCGTCACCCTGAACGCCGGTGACGACGCCGACGCCGGCGTGAGCATTCGCCGCAACGACGGCGAGAGCAAGAATGACAAGACCTTTTTTCATAATCCACCCCTGGTTAATAATAGCGCCAGGTTACGCCGAGGGAAACGACATGTCTTTGATAGCTATAATCGGCGATGGTCGAGCCATTGGCATTCCATAGGTTCTCGAGCGTAACGGTGAGACTTGGCGTAACATCCTTGGCGAGGGTGAAGAGCGCGGTGGTTTCATTGTCGCTTCGCTGCTCGCGAAACCGATTGGCGTTCCGGCCATTGTAGTGACGCGCATGATATTCAAAGTTGGTTGTCGCACGTATGTCGGCTGGAAGGGTGACTAAAAAGCCAGCGACTGCCCGGTGACCGGCATAAGTCCAGTTTTTTCCCTGGGCATTTTCGAAGTCGTAATGATAGCCGAAGTTTATTCCATACCGTTGACGATCAAAGAACATATAATGAACCAAACCGACCCGATAATTTACGGCGTCTCTATCCTCCGAACCATGCCCAAGCGGCTGAAAACTCCCCGAAGGGTGTTCGTTAAATATTTTACCCTCTACTTGATAAAAGAGCTCCGTGCGATTTGCTCCCGCGGGATCCCAGTAGAGATACGAATCCAGCACGCCGGTCGGTCGTTGAAGGAACCTTCTGCCGCTTTGGAGAAGGATGTCATAAAACGGCCGAAACGTAGTGAAATAGCGCTGACCGGTAGGCAAGAGGTTAGTATAGGTAAAACGTCCTCCAACGACGTTGTCCGTAAAGTAAAATTCTCGGTTCTGATAATTGTTGATTTGATAACCGTCGTACCTGACTGCGGCCTGCCAGTTCGGCGACCGGTAGAAGGCATATTCGGAGCTTAGAGCCAAAAGATTGCCCCAACTCGACGCCCTGCCTATCCCGGATGCTAACTGGCCGATGTTTGGCTTCAAGGAGATATTCGAGTCGTATTGTGTCCGTATCGTCGCTTCGAACCAGAACGGCGTGTCTCCGCGACGCGGCGTTCGGAGCGCGGTCAGCAAATCGCGGCTCGGGCCGACGAGAGGGGAGGCGGGCTCGAGCTGCAACGATTCGGCGATCTGCCGCGACTCGTCGATCTTGCCCTGGGCCCGCAGCGTCGAAGCCAACATCAACCGGAGGTTCGCGTTGTTGGGCTGGATCTCCAGCCCTTTGCGTACGTAAGCTTCTGCCTCGGCATATCTGCCCTGCGCGCTGAGACTCAACGCGAGATAATAGATGACGTTGGTGTTGCGCGGGTCGAGCTGGTTCGCGCGCATCAACTCGCGTGTGGCATCGTCGTATTTTTTGTCGTCGTAGAGGAGAATCGCCCTGGAGAGTGCGATCTCCGCCGACTCGCGGCTTTGCTGCGCGAGTGCCGGTGTGGCGGTGAGGAGAACCAGCGCAACGAGTGCGAAATAAGCCGCGCGAAGCAGACTTACGGTGCACCTTTTTCTCAGGAGAGAGTCGCGATTGTATATCATTGAATTTTTCCCGAGGGTGGCGTTTCGCTGCAGGATACAGATGTTTAACAGGGCTGTCAATTTGGACTTCTCTGACGGCCCGTATTGGACAAAAAAAGAGGGGCCGCAAGGCCCCTCGTAAATGATGATAAAGATAAGTTTACCGCACTCTCGGGGGCGCCATCTTTGCCGCTGTGTTTGTCGTCGCTCCGTTGAGCGCACGTGACCGGCGGGAGGCGGAGGCCACACTAATGGGACACGGACTCGTGAGTTCTAAAGTGTCGCTGTCGATGCAAGCGCTTCCCGAGAACTGAGTCTGAACATTGTGCTGCTGAAAAGTAAATTCGACGACGAGAGTTATCGAGCACCCTTGTAGAGTCGCTATTTTCATCGCATCGCCGCCGATCTCGGCTGCTTTAATTTCTCCTGCGTTCTGAAAGAGAGGGACGACTTCAGAAAAAGTCGGCGGAGCGAAGACGATCACATCGGAATCGGCGATATTCGCCCCGCAATTTTTAGGTTTGTTCTGAGCGCGCAATGAAAGCACATCCAAAGTGATCGAATCCCTATTGTCCGGATTCGACACGGTAAAGCCCACAGCAATACCGGGACTAAAAAATCCCGGATTCGACGCCGTCTTACTCTCGAAGATCACGCTTTCGTCGTCGATTTGAATGGCATCGGCCACGGGCGTCACGGTGATATTCACGGTCGCGGGGGCGCTGTCGACCGTTCCGTCGTTGACCTTGAAGGTGAAG